>CAYZNH010000007.1:0-33512 GCA_964479775.1 uncultured Candidatus Saccharibacteria bacterium
GAAATATTAAATGAAATAAAAAAGGTTGGGATAGAAAATATAAATAGTGAGAGTTTTAAAGATATCAAAGGGCTAGGAGATACAAAAACAAATCAAATTATTTCTTTTATAGAGTTGAGTAGAAGAATTCTTAAAAATAAAAAAGCTGAGCTTATCATGTCTCCTAAGGACGTTTGGGAGAAAATGGAAGACTTACGAGATTCTAAAAAAGAGCATTTTGTTGTTTTCTTTTTAGATTCTAGAAATCAAATTATAAAAAGAGAAATAATTTCTGTCGGGACTCTAAATTCAAGTCTTGTTCATCCAAGAGAAGTTTTTGAACCAGCTATTCGTTACTCCACATCTCAAATAATTATTTCTCATAACCATTCTTCTGGTTTATCAAAACCATCAGAAGAAGACCTTTCTATGACTAAACGTCTTGTGGAAGCTGGGAAAATACTTGGTATAGATATACTTGATCATATTATAGTTTGTAAGGATGAATATAAAAGTTTAAGAGAGAATAATTTAATATAGTATGTCATTAAAAGATGAGTATTTGGTTCTAATCAAAAACTGGCACATAAAAGCTTGTGAAGAAGATTATTTTTCAAAATTTACTTTTGAATATATGGCGCTTATGGCGTATCTTAAGACTCAACTATTTTTAGAAAAAGAAATAAAAGCGATTAAAGAAAATAATTCAAAAATTACAGATAGAGATTATATACAATTATTAAAAAGAAATTTATATTTTAAAGATCGTTGGCTTGATTTTTGTCTAGATAATAAAAATAGAGAATTAAAGAAACTTTTAAAAAGTCTAGTCATCTTTCTTAAAAAAGAACCTGTAGCTTTTGATGAAAAATGGTGGAATTTTGATGGTTTAGATATTAATCTAAAAAATAAGAAAGAAGAAAAAGTCGGAATATTAAAAAATAAAAAAGATTATATAAATCTAATAGAATTTTGGTATTCAGTAAGAAATAACTTATTTCATGCAGAAAAAGATCCATCTTTATATAAAGATAGGGAATTAGTCAGATTTGCTTTTCTAACCCTAAATTTCTTTGTAGAAAATGTTTTACTCAAAACAAAAGAATTAGAAAAAATCTATCCTTCATTATGGGAAGATTTTTTCTTTAAATTTAAGAAAGATATTGGTGATTTTAAAGATGGAGATTATCCGTTGGTTATTTTAAATAAGATTATAAAGAAAAAAGATATAATAAAATAGTCTTTTGTTTATATTTTATGTTATAATTAACCTACAAAAGAATACAAGTCGACCTAACCCCTTTGTGGCTTAAACTACTTAGGACACGGTTGCAAACCGTAAGCCACAAAGAACCCATCATTAGGGCGTGGCTTACGTTATATCGGGAAACTGGTATATGGCCGCAAGGCCTCCTAGTGGTGGGCTTTTTGTAACCATTTTCTAGGAATATTATTAGTACAAAAATAAAACGTAAGCCACGTTATGAATAATAAAAATTTTGATTTTGAAGAGGAAGATGATTCGACTGTCTTTTTTGTGTTGCTTTTAATTTTAGTAATTTTCATTATCTGTATAGCTTTCATAGAAAGTTATTCGGATTCTTTTGATGGTTTGAGTTTAATGAAAATAATCAATATATAAGCCATAGTATTATAAAAAGGGAATATTGTTTGTTTTTAACATTGACACATAAAACGATATGTCCTATAATATATAGTAGGGTATTAGTGTTCTTTTGTCTGGGTTAGGAAAGGAAGGGTGTGCAATGAACGAGGTTGTATTCTGTGCAGTTTCGTGTGTTGCAAAGGTGTCCATCTGTTTGTGGTTGTTTTCCTTTGGTTTGTCTCTTATAACCGGTGTAGGAAAGGAGTTCTTTCGTATTCACCTGTTATCTTATGAGTTGGTTGCTTATTCTATCAAGAGACACAGGATTATTGCCACAGTAACAATCGTAGTCTTACTTGCTGGTGTTGTGGTAGCTGGATTGACTACGAGGTGAACATTTTATTAACCGGCGCGATTTTTATTCGTGCCGGTTTTTGTTTGTTTAAAATTTTGAAAAAAGATATAATTAATTTGATTTTATGCTAACTGAAGAAGAAAAAAAACAGAATAGTGATAAAAAGAGAAATAAAATTTGGGAAGATATTTCTATAGGTTCTTTTCTTGCCTACAGACAAGTAAAAAGAAGTAGTTTGGCTACAACAATTCTTATTATTTTTGTTATGACTCTTACCTTTTTAAATCTCGTCGTTGTTTCTGGAATACTTGTTGGACTTATTGAAGGAGCCGTGACTGCTGTAAAAGAATCTTATATAAGTGATATTTCTGTAACTACTTTAAAAGGTAAAACATACATAGAAAATAGTCCACAGGTTTTAAAAACTATCAGAGATTTGCCTTGGATAGATGGTATGACTGCTAGATATTTAACTTCTGGAATAATAGAGGCAAATTATAAAACAAAGATTAAACAAACAGATGATACAGATGAGGTTGGGACGATTATTGCCGGTATAAATCTCAAAGATGAAGAAAGTGTTACAAAAATTTCAAAATTTATTGTTGAAGGAGAATTTTTAGATGATGATGATTATGATAAAATTGTTATTGGTTCAATGCTTTTGAAAAAATATTTTCCTGTAGAATCGGAGGGCTTTTCAACTTTAAGTGATGCAAAGGTTGGTGATAAGGTTAGAATTACTATAGGTAAAAACATACGTGAGATGACAATAAAAGGTATTGTTAAGACAAAAGTGGATGAAATATCTAGAAGGGTTTTTATGATTGATTCACAGTTTAGGATTCTTGCGGATAAGAATGATTACAATGTAAATGAAATTGCCGTAAAGGTTAAGTCTGGTATAAAAGCAGAATTTGTGAGAGATGCTATAAAAATGACTGGTGCAGATAAATATGGAAAGATTCAAACCTTTGATGAAGCAAAACCCAAATTTCTTACTGATCTTATAAATACTTTTGCACTTCTTGGAAATGTGGTTGGTAGTATTGGACTTGTGGTTGCTTCAATAACAATTTTTATTGTCATTTATATAAATGCTATTACAAGAAGAAAATTTATTGGAATATTAAAAGGTATCGGTATTGAATCTAGTGCAATAAAAACAGCATATATGATGCAGGCAATATTTTATGCTTTTATTGGAACTCTTATAGGATGTGCATTACTTTTCTTTTTTCTAAAACCTTATTTTGATGCTAATCCGATAGACTTTCCTTTTAGTGATGGTATTTTAGCAGTAACTGTTTCTGGTGTATTTATAAGGGTTGGATTATTGATGATTGCTACTGTTATAGCTGGATATATTCCCGCACAGATTGTTGTAAAACAAAACACATTGGATGCAATTTTAGGAAGATAGAGCTTAGTAGAAAGTTGAAAGTAAAAAGTTTGTAAAGTAAAAACAAAGAGAAAATACAAAATAAATAAACTTGGATTACTTCACATTTGCTCGCAAAGACAATATAAATAAATTTAAAATAGGATGATAAAAGCAAAAGGTATAATAAAAAAATTTAGTGTAGGAGATACAGAGCTTGTTGTTTTGAAGAGTCTTGATATACATGTAAAAAAGGGTGAATTTGTTGCTATAACCGGAAGGTCTGGTTCTGGAAAAAGTACACTTATGTATCAACTTAGTCTTTTGGATGAACCAAACGCTGGAGAAATAATTGTTGATGGTATTGATATATCAAAGTTAAATCCACAAGAAAAAACTCAATTTAGACTAAGAGAGCTTGGTTTTGTTTTTCAGGATTATGCTCTTATACCAGAATTAAATTCTCTTGAAAATGTTATGTTACCACTTTTGATGCAAGGGACAGACAAAAGAACAGCGGAGAGAATATCAAGAACAGCACTCGAAAAAGTTGGTTTGTTAGATAAGTTAGAAAATTTACCAAGCCAACTTTCTGGAGGACAACAACAGAGAGTAAGTATTGCGAGGGCAATAGGTCATAGTCCCAAAATAATCTTTGCAGATGAGCCGACAGCAAACTTGGATAGTGAGACCGCGGAGACTGTTTTAAAAGTTTTTCTAGAGCTTAGTAAAGAGGGTCAAACTATAATAATGGTTACTCATGAGAAAGATTATGCGATGGTTGCTCATAGGGTTATAACTTTATCTGATGGTGTTATAGAAAGTAGTACAGCAGGTGAAAACAGGTTTGTTGGTTAATGTTAGTAAAGAATAAAAATTTTTGATAGAATTAATAAAATGCAAAAACTAAAAAATACAAAAGAAAAAATATTATTTCAGATTAAAAAACCAAAATATTATATATCTGGAATAATAATTATCTTATTACTGGCAATCTTTTCTTGGGGAAATAATAAAAATAAAACTCAAGAAACTATAGAAGTAAAAAGAGATACTGTTATACAGACAGTTAGTGTTTCTGGTAAGACTAAGGCCGCTTCTTCTGCTGATTTATCTTTTGAAAAGAGTGGAAAAGTTACCTATGTTTTTGCAAATATTGGAGATAGGGTTACTGCGGGTCAATCTCTTGTAAGACTAGACTCAAGTGAATTAAATGCAAATTTATTACAAGCTGAGGCGAATTTATCTGCAGAACAAGTTAAACTTAGAGAGATGAGAAATGGAACTAGAGTAGAAGAATTAAATTTACAATATACAAAAACAAATAAAGCAAACTCTGATCTTTCTAGTTCAAAATTAACTTTGATAAATAAAATAAGAGATAGTTATACTACCACGGATGATTCTTTGAGGAATAAAATTTATCCTATTTTTGTTGATGCAAATAAGTATAATGCGAATTTGAAATTTGGTGCTGATACTAATTTAGAAGAAGATATACGTGATGGAAAAAATGTCATAGAAGAAAATTTAATTGTGTGGGCTAAAAACTTAAAGAATTTAGATGAATCTGTCGATGTTGTTTCTTATTATAATTATGCAAAATTAAATCTTAATCTAGTTAAAAAACTTTCTGATGATAGTTTTATGGCGGTTACGACCATAACTGATGGTAGCGGATTGACTGATACAGAGATAGAATCTTGGAAAGATAATATCTCTACAGCAAGAAGTAACATAAATACAACTATTAGTAATTTAACTTTAGCCATAAATGATTATGAATCAAATCTTTATGCTTATAAGATATCTAAAGATGAACTTGTTATAAAAGAATCTGGTTATACTATGGAACAAATACAAGCTCAGGAAGCCTCTGTTGAAAGTGCTGCTGCACAAGTATCTTCTATAAATGCTCAACTTATGAAAAATGTTATTTATTCTCCAATAGATGGTATTGTCACAAAACAGGACGCGAAAGTTGGCGAGATTGTTTCTCCAAATGTTGTTATGACTTCTGTTATTTCAGAAAACTCTTTTGAGGTAGAAGCTTATGTACCTGAAATAAATGTCGGAAAGATTTCTATAGGTAATGATGTAAAGATGAAAATGGATGCTTTTTATGGAGAAACTTTTTATGGAAAGGTTTCTTATGTAGAACCCGCGGAAACCCTTATTGATAATATTCCCAATTTTAAACTTAAAATATCTTTTGATAGAGTTGATAGTAGATTGAAAAATGGTTTAACCGTTGATGTAGATATAGAAGTAAAAAAGAGGTCTGGGGTTGTAACTGTTCCGAGGTATGCTGTTGTGGAAACTGATGGTAAGTATTATGTTCAAAAGATTGAAGGTAGAAAAAATGTAGAAAGATCTGTTGTTATAGGATTACAGGGTGATAATGGGCTAACAGAAATTATATCTGGTTTAGATGTTGGCGATAAGGTTATTTTTTCAGGAAAATAATTTAAAAATTAAAAACAAAAAAACGGATTTTACCCCGTTTTTTTTGTTTTTTGTCTTAAATATGATATAAATACTTAGTTAATATTAAATAAATAATAATTTTAAAATATGGGATTTTTTAAGAATATGATGATGAAGCAAATGCTGAAATCACAAATGAAAGGTTTACCAGAAGATCAACAAGAAAAAATATTGAAAGCTATAGAAGATAATCCAGAATTTTTTGAAAATATAGCAAAGAGAATAGAGCAAAGAATTAAGGAAGGAAAAGATCAAATGTCTGCTGCAATGGAAGTCATGAGAGAAAATCAGGATGAGTTGAGAAAAATGATGCAATAAACTAAAACTCGAGATACCTCGAGTTTTAGTTTATTGTTTAATGTGAAATAATTTATACATACTATTTTATGATTATAAAAAATGCAGAATTTGTTAAGGGGGTCGTTGGTACTGATCCAATTTTGTATAATGGTTTACCACAGGTAGTTTTTGTGGGGCGTTCTAATGTCGGTAAATCAAGTATTATAAATTCATTAGTAAATAGAAAAGAATTAGTAAGGGTTGGTAAAAAACCAGGTAAAACTGTTGAAATAAATTTTTTTCTAGTAAATAAAAAGTTTTATTTTGTTGATATGCCTGGATATGGTTTTGCAAAAACAAATGCAAAAGAACAAGAAAAGATAAAAAAATTAATTCTTTGGTATCTTTCTTTCTCTGAAGTAAAACCACATTTGATCGTTATGATTTTAGATGTAAAAGCTGGTTTTACAGATTATGATAAAGAACTTCTTAGATTACTTAAAGAACAAAATCATAATTATATAATTGTAATCAATAAAATTGATAAAGTTGGACAAAAAGAACTTTCTGATCAGCTCTATAATATTAAGAGAGAAAGTTTGGAGTCAGAAATACTTTTATATTCGACGGTAGAGAAAAAAAGAAATGGTGATTTGTTAAGTGAAATTTCTCAGGTTCTCTAAGATTCGGTCTGTATTTAAATTTATAAATCTGTTAAAGTATCTATATTATGTCATTATCAATCGGAATTGTAGGTTTACCAAACGTTGGAAAAAGCACACTTTTTAATGCACTTACTAAAAAAGCTGTAGCTTGCGAAAATTATCCATTTTGTACAATAGATCCATCCGTGGGTGTAGTTGCTGTGCCGGACGAACGACTTTGGAAACTTTCAGAGTTTTCTAAATCAGCAAAAACTATTCCAGCGGCAGTAGAGTTTGTAGATATTGCTGGACTTGTAAAAGGAGCTTCTGCTGGAGAGGGTTTGGGAAATAAATTTCTTACAAATATTCGTGAGACAGATGCCATTGCCGAAGTGGTCCGTATCTTTGAAGATGATAATGTTATTCATGTAAATGGAAAGATAGATCCTCTTTCTGATATTGAAACTATTAATCTTGAACTTGTACTTGCTGATCTTCAAACTGTATCAAAAAGACTTTCTAATATTGAAAGTGATATAAAGAGAGGAAGTAAGAGTGCAGTTATAGAAAAAAGTGCTTTAGTAAAATTAAATACTGTTCTTGAGGCAGGAAAACTTTCTAGTGTTGCTATTTTAGATGAAAAAGAAACAGAAGAGGCAAAAAAGCTTTGCCTTCTTACTGCTAAACCAATACTCTATATTTTAAATAAAAAAGCTGGTGGAAAAAATTTAGACCCAGATCAAATGAAGAAACAATTTGATGGGGCAAGTGATTTAGAAGATCCTCGTTGGACTAAATTAATGAAATTCCTTGAAGAAACAAATTCAAAATATGTTGTAGTAGATGCTGGAATAGAACAAGAACTAAAAGATTTCGAAGGAGATGATAGGAAAGAAATGAGGGATGGTTTGGGTGTAAAAGATGATGGTATAGATAATCTTATAAAGGCTGGATATGATTTACTCGGTCTTATAACTTATTTTACTACTGGAGAAGATGAAACTCGTGCTTGGACTATCAAGAAGGGCTGGACCGCACCGGAAGCTGGAACTGCTATTCATGGAGATTTTAAAGAAAAATTTGTCCGTGCAGAAATTATAGAGTGGAACAAACTTCTTGAAGCAGGGTCTTATGGACAAGCAAGAGAAAAAGGTTTAGTAAGAACAGAAGGAAAAGAATATATTGTAAAGGATGGTGATGTGATTGAATTTAAAATATAAAAACCAGTCAGACATGCTGACTGGTTAATTGGGTCTCTAGGCCCGAAAGCCTTTGTAGGCGTTTTTTCCGACGTCTCGTTATTCGGTAGAGAACTACCTACACCCAAGTCGGAAATTGTTTATCTAAAAATAATCATATTACATATAAAAATATAATCAAATCTTTATTTTTTATATCTACGCCATGGCGTAGATTATAATTTTGTTATTTTAGTTTATAAAAATCCCGAGAAATATATCTCGGGATTTTTGTTTTACGTATTAATTGTTATTTTTCTTTAAAATATAAAGACTTGTAAATATTAATACTAGTCCACTAATTATCCATGCTGTGGGTATACTGAAGTGTTTTGCTATTAGGCCAAAAAACATCAAGCCTAATGTACCTCCAATATGTATGTACATAGATTCGAACGAACCTATGGTAGCCCTATCTTTTGATGGAATATTTTCTTGTAAGTATGCTTCTTTGATAGGATTAAACATACCTCTTCCAAGTTCATGTAATAGGAAGAATGTTAATATTGTGGGGAAATTTTGAGACAATACTGTAATGATCATCCCTATGCCGATTACGAATTGACTTATAGCCATACCTTTCTTTTCGTTATCAGAAAAACCAAAAATATTTTTTCTAGATATTTGGTTTCCGATGATAACAAATATTTGTATTACCGCCATGAGTATTCCCATGTAAGAATTGAGATTTAATTTATCTATAAATATTTTTTGCCATTGCATATTCGAAGTCATTATACAGAAAGCCTGTATTGACCCGATCAAGATAACAAAACGAAAAATTTTGTTATCTCTTGCAAAAGTCACACTATCTATAGTAGTCTCTTTCATCTTTGTAAAAGTTTCTGATATTGAGTGATATTTGTGTTTAAAATATTCTTCTTTCATAATTATTGAAGAAATTATGAAAGTGATGATATAAAATATTCCACCCAACAACCAAGGGATTTGATACGCTATATCCGATAGGTACCCACCGATTACTGCACTTATCATACAAGATATTGACCTTGTTGTACTTTCCCAGGAAAAGATATTACTGAACTTACCTTCATACCCGTGGTGTTTAACGCTATCAACAAACCATGCTCTAAATGCACCACTGTGAAATGTGGAGCCGATTGCTCCTATCATTTCTGATACTGAGAATTGCCAGAAATTTTCTGACATTGAATACATGAGCATTGATAGTGATAGTAAAGCACAAGAAATCAAAAACGATTTCTTTCTACCATATACATCTGCAAAAATTCCCGTAGGAATTTCAAAAAGAAATAACGTGACAAAATAGGACACATTTACCATGTTGACCTCAAATTCGTTTAATCCGTATGAACGAAGAAAGGTCGTGTAGATTCCAAAGTGAAATCCAACACCCATAGCAAACATGGAAACCATTGCCAAGTAACATACAACAACAGACTTTTTCATTGTTTTTCTCCTTTTGTGAACTTGTTAGTGAACTGTAAAAGAACAATGCTGAAAAAAAAGCTCGGCTTTCATTCAGCCGAGATTTTTCTAATTAATATAGAGGGGTTATTTTTAAACTCTGCGTGAGTTACTAAAAATGTCGCGGCTAAACAAAAAACTATTTATATATGTATCTTTTTTATACATGGTAAAATCTCCAATCAAAGAGACTGGTAGATGTCTTTTATTTAATTCGCACCATTTTCTATGCATATTAATATGGTGACAATATTTTGATTTATCGTCAAATGTGTGTTGTGGATAACTTTTAGAGACTTATATTATATGAATATTTATGTATTTTGTAGCTATGCTATAATTACTGGGTTATTAATTAAATAAAAACAAAATGGGATATTTAATATTTTTTATCGTCATTGTCTTGTTGGTTTCTATAAAACAAATCAACCAATATGAAAGAGGTGTGAAGTTTACTATGGGTAAGTTTACAGAAATAATGGAACCTGGTTGGAGACTTGTTATACCAGTATTTCAAAGTTTTCAAAGAGTCGACATTAGGACTAAAGCTGTTGATGTTCCAGATCAAAACGCTATTACAAAAGATAACGTCTCTGTAAAGGTAAATGCAGTTATTTATTATAAAGTTTCCGATGCAGATAAAGCGGTTGTTGAAGTCGAAGATTTTAGATATGCAATATCTCAATATGCTCAGACAACGATGAGAAATATTGTTGGGGAAGTTACTCTCGATGAACTTCTCTCAAGTAGAGATAAGATTGCAGACAGAATAAGGGAGATAGTTGATAAAGAAACTGATGCTTGGGGGTTGAAAGTTCAAAATGTTGAACTCAAAGATGTAAGTTTGCCAGCAGAGATGGAAAGAACTATAGGTAAACAAGCAGAAGCTGAAAGAGAAAAAAGAGCTGTCATTATAAATTCAGAAGGAGAACTTGCTGCATCGGAAAATATTGCAAAAGCAGCAGAAATGCTCGCAAAGACACCTGGAGCACTTCATTTGAGAACACTTCAATCTATAAATGATATGTCTTCTGATCAATCAAATACAGTTGTTTATATGGTACCGATAGAAGCTCTAAAAGCTCTTGAGGGGTTTACAAAGAAAGATAAATAAATTTTAAAACCGAGTTAAAAACTCGGTTTTAAATTTGTCCTAAAATAGTGTTATAATTTATTTTATGAAAAAAGTTGTAGTAAATGATTTGATGCAGAAAAAGTATACTTATGAACTTACTGAACCGGTAGGGAAAAATTTTGCTAAAGATTTTAAACCAGATTTAACTCCAAAAGAAATGCTTGAGCTCGGTGTTTTTGGAGGGAAATATATGACAGATTGTCAGAAAGAATTTCCAAAGGATTGGTTTAAAAAAGCAAAATTATGTCACGAGAAACATGATCCAGAATTAAATTATTTTGGAGTAAATGCTAGTCAGCCACTTTCTGTATGGAGAGAAAAAGGTTGGATAAATGAAAAACATGATCCAAGAGGATGGTTCGAGTGGTATTGTAGGTATTATGTAGGAAGAAGAATTCCTGATGAGGATGAAAAACAAATAAAAAGGTGGAGACAAATGAGAAGACATGTTGGACAGATAAAAAAGAATTGTAGAATCAAGGATGAATTTTGTAGAACAAAGCAGAGACAGGCTCTTCTACACTGGGCTTATGATTCTAGAAAATATTAATATGATAAAAAAGTTAATAGATTTATTTAAAAAATACAGCAGATTCTTTTCTTCTTTAGGTTTGGTTTCTGGACTTATAATAACACCTTTTACTTTAACCAGAATAGATGAACTCTCAAATAATTTATGGATAATAATACAGATAATTATTGCTGTTTTGGGTATTGTAGTTTTAAATTATTTAGAAAATAAAATAAAAGTAGGGAAGATTAGTCAGAAGTATTCTGGCAGTATTAATTTTTGGTTTGCTCTTATAATTCAGTTTGCTTTTGGTAACTTGTTTAGTACTTATATAACTTTTTATTTTAGAAGCTCAACTATCTTTCTAAGTTGGCCTTTTATCTTAATAATTTTTGCTTTGCTTATTGGTAACGAAATCTGGGTAAAACACTACTCGAGACTTACATTACAACTCACAACACTTTTTTTATCTCTTTATATGTTTCTAATTTTCTTCTTGCCGGTTGCATTTAACAGGATTGGCAATGATATTTTTATATATAGTGGTATAAGTAGTTTGATTTTTATTTTTGTATTAGTTTTAATTTTGTTTAGTTTTAGTAGAGAAAAATTTATAAAAAGTAAAAAAGGTTTAGTTTTTAGTATTTTAGGAACTTATATTATTGTAAATGGAATGTATTTTTTAAATATTATTCCACCCTTACCTTTATCTGTTAAAGAAGCAGGGATTTATTATGGTATTTCAAAAGTTAATGGGGAATATATTTTTGACGGACCGATAAAAACTTGGAAAGATTATTTTAGTATTTATGAGACTTTCTATAAAAAAGAAAATAAACCTGTTTATGTCTTTACATCTATTTTTTCACCGACAAAGTTTAATCAAAAGATAATTCATGAGTGGCAGTATTACGATGTGGTTTATAAAGAATGGGTTGTTTCTAGTGTTGTGTATCTTGATACTCTTGGTGGTAGAGATGAGGGTTATAGAACCTACTCTATGAAAGAAAATATATATAATGGTAAATGGAGGGTGAATGTTTTAACCTTAAATAAAAGGGTTATAGGGAGAGTAAACTTTGAGGTGAAATAAAGTATGTTAATATTACTAAATAAATATGAAAAATAAAATTATTACAATTGTTTTTATGTTGGTTGTTGTTTTTGTTGGTTTGTCTTTTTATTTTTATAAAAACACCAACAATATAATCGTTGGCGGGGATAGAGATTCTCACGGGTGTATTTGGAGTGCCGGTTATACTTGGTGTGAAGGTAAACAGAAGTGTTTGAGAACTTGGGAAGAATCTTGTGAATCAAAATCTGTGATTGATACAACCTATAATATTGATGGGGTAGATTATAAAATGTCTGGTGGGGTTGGATATTCAAATGAAACAAAAAATACCGCAACAATTTTTGGTACTCCAAATAATCTTGATATAAATAATGATGGAGTAAAAGATTACGTAATGCTTATTACAGTAAGTGGTAGTGGTTCAGGAACTTTCTTTTATATAACTGGAGTTATGATAGACAAAGATAAAAATTTTAATACAATGAACGCTGTTTTATTGGGAGATAGAATTGCTCCACAAAATATAAATATGAAAGATAATAAGATTGTTGTTAATTATGCTGATAGAAAAGAAGGGGAGCCGATGTCTGCCCGACCATCTTTAGGTGTTTCTAAATATTTTGAAGTTTCTGGAAATATTTTAAAAGAAATAAAAAATTATTCTTCTGTTAAGGTTTGTGAGGATAATGGTGGCGTTTGGTATTTTAATAATGATGTTTGTGAGATGAATCAACTTTCTCAAGGTGAATGTATAAAACAGGGTGGAGAATTCAATGAATGTGCTTCTGCTTGTAGACATAATCCAAAAGCTGAAGTTTGTACAATGCAATGTGTTTTGACTTGTAGTTTTAAATACTAAGAAAATTCAAGATTCAGGATTTAAGAATTAAGAAAATACTGGATTGCCACGTCGGATTACCTCCTCGCAATGACAGAAAATAATAATTTTTTCAAGAAAAAACAGCACCGGCTTTCGCTAGTGCTGTTGTTCGTAATCTGATCCCGTTGGAATAAAAACTACTTCTTCTGTTTTTGTGAACGATAATCAATCACGATGTATGATGGGGATGGAACATTGTTGATGATCGATCCCGGAACACTCGCAATCAGAATTTCATCACCAACTTTCCATTTTGGAATGGGTGAAGATTTCATGTTTAAGTGTTCAGAGCTTACCATCAGTGCAGTATTAATGGAACCATCACCAACTTTAAATCCTACTCGCATGAGTCTGAGATCATCGCTTTTGTTGGTTGTGACTAACGAGACAGGTTCCGAAGTAATCGTTGCCCAACTCCAAGTCGTCGCGATGATTTCTTGGGGTAAGACTTGAATTGATTTCGTTTGTAATGTCGTACGGCTTTTAAAAAAGTTGTGAGTCAGAAAGATATTTACTCCTAAAAGTCCGATAAGAAGTAATGTCACAAAAACATTTTTCATAAAACCATCCTTTTCAAAACCAACCTTACTGGGATTGGTTTACTTTCTATCTATAATTATACACCCGATTGTGTTATTTGTCAAGGAAATTAAGGATTTTTGATAAAATATGGCTAAAAATAAAGGTAAGGTTGTAGATATTATACAAAGAGGATTTTTGCTCCGCAAAAATCCTCTTTGTATTGTCATTATAAGGAGGTCTTCCGACGTAATAATCCAGGTTTGTATTTATTTTTAATTAATTAACCTGGATTGCTACGAATGAGTACATTCTCGCAATGACAGAGGGAAATTTTTCTTCAACTTAGCGAGCGGAGTTTTCTCTTTTTAAAATCATTTCGCAGCGCGACATTTTGTATTTACACTAGTGAGCGAGGATATTCATTTTAAAAACCTTACGGAAGGTAATTTTTCTCTTTTCTCCAACCCAGCGAGCGAGTTTTTTCTTTCTTAAACCATTTCGCAGCGCGATGTTTTGTCTTTTTGTATTTTCACTAGCGAGCGAGTATTTGCTTTCTAAAAGCCTTACGGAAAACAATTTTTAGCAGAAAATTGTTTGAGTAGAGAAAAACTGCCGTGACTGACGGCAGTTTTATCGTGCTTTTAGAAAGCAAATACGAGCGAGCCTTTACTTTTTTATAAAATAGTTTATACTGTTTCTCATAGCTTTAAGTAAGAATGAGTTGCGGGCGTAAAGCGCCAAATGGCCAGATTAAGTTGTAAAAAGATCTTGCTTAGAAAAATAAGATAAAATTAAAGAGGAAATAAAGAAACCTTATGGAAGGGGGTGTCTTTTTTTGTATTATTTTTAATTTTAAAATCGTTCTTATTTTTGCGAGTGAGAAATACTAATTTGGTTAATTATTAAGTCTTAACAAAATAGATAAAGATGAAAAGACCAGCAAATGTTTTGATAGATGAAGTCTATGGAGGAAAACTTGAAAAAAAATATTTCAAGAAGTTTAAAAAACCTCTTATAGATATTCCAAATCTTGTAGATCATCAAATGAAGTCTTATAGATGGCTTTTAGATGAGGGCGTTGCAGAGGTGTTAAAAGAATTTTCTCCTATAAAGGATTATGCAGACAAAAAGTTTGAGTTATCTTTTACTGGTATGGAAGTTGCTTCTCCTAAGTATGATGAATTTTATTCTAAAGATAAAAAAATATCTTATGAAGGACAACTTAAAGCAAAGGTAAAATTAAAAAACAAAACATTAGGAACTATAAAAGAACAAGAAATTTTTCTTTCAGATATTCCTTTGATGACAGATCATGGAACTTTTATTATCAATGGTATTGAAAGAGTTATTGTCCCACAACTTGCTAGATCTTATGGTATTTTCTTTACTCTAAATGATGCTAAAGGAAAAAATTTCTTTGGTGCAAAAATAATACCAGCAAGAGGTGCTTGGGTAGAAATTGAATCTGAATCTGACGGTGCTATATATGTAAAAATAGATAAAAAGAGAAAATTTGCGATTTCTTCTCTTTTGAGAGTGCTCGGTGTAAAAACTGAGAAAGAAATTCTTGATTTATTTAAGGGTGATGAAGAAGTTTTAAAGGTAGTTGAGACTACTATTTTGAAAGATCATGCTAAGACTCAAGATGATTCTTATTTAGAAATATATAAAAGATTAAGAGATGGTGACTTAGCTTCTGCTGAAAATGCGAAGGGTTTTGTTGATTCAATTTTTGATCCAGAAAGATATGATATTTCAAGAGTTGGTAGATTTAAATTCAACAAGAGATTTAGTAAACCGATGGATGATGAGACTCTTGATAAGAAAAATATCACTGTTGATGATTTGGTCACAATAATTAAAAAGATTGTCTCTTTGAATAATGATCCAGAAGCTGTCGAAGATGATATTGATCATTTGGGTTCTAGAAGAATTAGATTCGTTGGAGAATTATTGCAAGCTAAGGTAAGAGTTGGTATTGCACAGATGAAAAGAAATATTCAGGATAGAATGTCTACTATAGATCCTGATATAACTATGCCGGTACAATTTGTTTCTTCAAGACCACTTCAAGCAAGAATAAAAGAATTCTTTACTACCAACCAGTTGTCTCAGTTTATGCAACAGACAAACATTCTTGAAGAAATTGAACACTTAAGAACTCTATCTGCTCTTGGACCCGGAGGACTTACAAGAGAAAGAGCTGGTTTTGAGGTTCGTGACGTTCACCCATCTCACTATGGAAGAGTTTGTCCTATACACACCCCTGAAGGTCAAAACATCGGTCTTATTTTGAGACTTTCTACTTATGCAAGAGTAAATGATTTTGGAATGATTGAAACCCCTTATGCAAAAGTTAAAAACGGTGTAGTTACTAATGAGGTTAAATATTTCAATGCATTAGAAGAAGAAAACTTTAAAATCGCTCACGGAGCAACTCGTTATGATGAAAAAGGAAAGATTACTGAGGAAGAAGTTGAGGTTCGTGTAAACGGAAACCCTACACTTGTTAAAAGTTCTGATGTGGATTATATAGATGTCTCTGCTAATCAAGCTTTCTCTATTGCTACATCTATGATTCCATTTTTGAATCACGACGATGCAAACAGAGCACTTATGGGATCAAACATGCAAAAACAGGCCGTTCCTTGTGTTGTAGCAGAAGCTCCTTTGGTTGCTACTGGTATAGAAGCAGAAGCAGCAAGGTATACAGGAAGAGTTATTTATTCTGAAGAAGAAGGTGTTGTTACTGCTGTTGATGCTAGAAAAATTATTGTTAAGGGTTCAAAGAGTGGAAAAGAAAAAGAATATAAACTCGTAAGTTTTTCAAGAACAAACGGTTTTACTCCTTTTCATCAAAGACCTTCAGTAAGTCTTGGACAAAAAGTAAAAAAGGGAGATTTACTTGCTGATACATCATCTTCAGTAAATGGAGAAATGGCTATCGGTCAAAATGCACTTGTTGCTTTTATGACGTGGAGTGGTTCAAACTATGAAGATGCAATTATTATCTCTGAAAGATTGGTTAAAAATAGTAAATTTTCATCAATACATATTGAGGAATTTGTTGTTAATGTTCGTGATACTAAGCTTGGTCCAGAGGTTACAACTCATGATATTCCAAATGTTGGTGAAACTAAACTTAAAAATTTAGATGAGGACGGTATTATAAGAGTTGGAGCAGAAGTTGTTCCAGGAGATATACTTGTTGGTAAGATTACTCCAAAAGGAGAAACACAACTTACACCAGAAGAAAGACTTTTGAGATCTATTTTTGGTGAAAAAGCGAGAGATGTAAAAGATACATCAAAGAGACTTGAGAGTGGAAAGAGGGGAAGAATTATAACTGTAAAGGTTTTCTCAAGAGAAAATGGAGATAAATTAGAATCTGGAATTATAAAAAGAATACATATAGAAATTGCTCAACTTAGAAACATTTCTGTTGGTGATAAGCTTGCTGGAAGACACGGAAACAAGGGTGTTATTTCAAGAATATTGCCAGTAGAAGATATGCCTTATATGGAAGACGGCACACCAGTAGATATTATACTTACTCCTCTTGGTGTTCCTTCTCGTATGAACTTAGGTCAGATACTTGAAGTTCACTTGGGTCTTGCGGCAAACACTCTTGGTTATCAAGCTGTTGTTCCACCTTTTATGGGAGCTACTGAAGAAGAAATAAAAGAAGAGTTGGTTAAATCTGGATATGATGAATCAGGAAAAGTTAAATTATTTGATGGAAGAAATGGTCAAAATTTTGAACAAAATATTACAGTTGGTTACATGTATATATTGAAACTTCACCATGAAGTTGAAGATAAGATACATATGAGATCTATCGGACCTTACTCAATGATTACACAGCAACCTTTAGGAGGAAGAGCTCAAGGGGGAGGTCAGAGATTTGGAGAAATGGAGGTATGGGCTCTCTTGGGTTATGGTGCTGCCTATACATTAAGAGAAATGCTTACTATTAAATCAGACGATATTGTTGGAAGATCAGCAGCCTTTGATTCTATTGTTAAGGGTGAAAGATTAAAACAACCTAATTTACCAGCGTCATTCTTAGTCTTGTTAAATAGTATGAAAGGTCTTGGACTAAATGTTGAACTCAAAAAAGAGTTAACAGAAGAAACTAATGATGAAGAATAATTTCTAAAATAATCTTAAAAAATAAAAATATGAAAAATAAACAATCATCAGTAGATCAAAATTTTGACATCATTTCTATTTCTATAGCTTCACCTGAGGTTATAGAGAAATGGTCATTTGGTGAAGTCACAAGACCAGAAACTATAAACTATAGAACCCAAAGATCTGAAAGAGGTGGTCTTTTTGACGAAAAAATATTTGGTCCAGATAAAGATTACGAATGTTATTGTGGTAAATATAAGGGTATTAGATATAAAGGTATTGTTTGTGAAAAATGTGGAGTTGAAATAACTAGATCTATAGTTAGAAGAGAAAGAATGGGTCATATTGAACTTTCTTCTCCAGTGTCACATATATGGTTTTTGAGAGGAACACCATCAAGATTAGGTGCTGTTATGGGTATGCCAGTTAGTGATCTTGAAAAAGTTATATATTTTGCTGGTTATATAATTACAAAAGTTACAGAATCAGAAAAAGATAGAATTCTTAAAGAAATTGATAATGAATTTAAGAATAAAGTAAAAAATGTTGGTGATGATAAAACAAAAGATGCTTTGAAAGAGATGGCTCTTAATGCTAAGAAGGAAGTTGAGAGTATTGTTGAAGGGAAAGTTTTGGATGAAGTTATGTTCCATAAGTTTTCTATTAAATATGGTGCTGCTTTTGAAGCTGGTATTGGTGGAGAAGTAATTCATGAAATTTTAAAGAGAGTAGATTTGGTAGAGTTAGAGAAGAAACTTGTTGTAAATCTTGAAAAAGCAAATACATTAGACAGTGAAAAAATAAATAAGAGACTTAGTTTGATAAGATCTATGATTGCTTCTGGAGTAAGACCTGAATGGATGTTTCTTACAAAAATTCCAGTTGTTCCACCAGCACTCCGTCCTATGGTACCACTTGATGGTGGTAGATTTGCTACATCAGATGTAAATGATCTTTATAGAAGAGTTATAAATAGAAATAATAGATTACTTAAACTCAAGGAAATAAGTGCTCCTGATGTTATTTTGAGAAACGAAAAAAGAATTTTACAAGAAGCAGTTGACGCTCTTATAGATAATTCTATAAGACATGGTAATTCTTTGTTTTCTGCTATGGGAAGTGCTGCACAAAAGAGACCACTTAAATCACTTGCTGATAACCTTAAGGGTAAAAGAGGTTTGTTTAGACTTAACCTTCTTGGTAAACGTGTAGATTATTCTGGTAGATCTGTTATTGTTGTCGGTCCAGAACTTCATTTGGATCAATGTGGTTTACCAAAACATATGGCACTTGAGTTGTTTAGACCTTTTGTCATATCAGGACTTTTAAAGAAAGAGCTTGCTTTTAACATAAGAGGTGCCGGTAAACTTATAGATGAAGGTGCTCCAGAAGTTTGGGCAATTCTTGAAGAAGCAATTGAGGGTAAGTATGTTCTTTTAAACAGAGCTCCTACACTTCACAGGCTTGGTATTCAGGCTTTTAGACCAGTTCTTATTGAAGGTAATGCTATTCAGGTTCACCCATTAGTATGTACAGCATTTAATGCCGATTTCGATGGAGACCAAATGGCAGTTCATTTACCACTTGGAGAAGAAGCACAAAGAGAAGCTAGAGAAATAATGGCTTCAAATAAAAATGTCCTTAAACCAGGAAACGGAGATGCAACAATTTCTGCAAAACTTCTTGATATTGTTTTGGGATGTTATTGGATGACAAAAATAGTAGAAGGTGAGAAAGGTGAAGGTAAATATTTTTCATCACCAAACGCGGCTATAACTGCATACGATCTTGGTATTGTTGGTTTTAGATCAAAGATTAAGGTGTTACCAACAGAAAAAGCAAAATATTCTATTTTTGAAGGAAAATTATTTGATACAACAGTTGGAAGATTGTTATTTAACAGTGTTCTTCCTAGTAGTTATTCTTTTGTAAATAAAGAAATAGATAAAAAACAAATGTCAAAGATTATTGATGATCTTTTGATACAACACGGTCCAGATAAAATTGCTCCTATAATAGATAAGATTAAAAATTTTGGTTTCAAATATGCGACTTATTCGGGTGTCACTTGGGGATTGGATGATATTAAGGTTCCAAAAGAAAAACCAGGAATTATAAAAATCGCAAAAGAGAAATCTCTTGAAGTTATGGAACAATTTAATGAGGGTCTTTTAACTGAAGAAGAGAGAATTAGAAGAAATGTTGAGATTTGGCAGTCTACTAAAAGTGATTTAGAAAAGCTTATTCCGCTATCGCTCGATACTAATGGTTCTGTGTATGATATGTGGAAGTCTGGTGCTAGAGGATCTCTTGGTTCTCTTACACAGATGATCGGTATGAAAGGTTTGATTCAAAAAACAACAGGAGAAACCGTTGAACATCCTGTTATTAGTTCTACAAAAGAAGGACTTACTCCTATTGAATACTTCATTACAACTCACGGTTCTAGAAAAGGTTTAACAGACACAGCACTTAATACTGCTAAAGCTGGTTATCTTACAAGGAGATTGTTTGATGTTGCTCAGGATATAATAATTACAGAAGATGATTGTAATACAAAAGAAGGAATCATAATAAATAAGAATTCTGGATCAGACACTGGTTCATCTATTGCAAAAAATATTAGAGGAAGAATCCTTGCAGAAGATGTGGTTGGTAATGATGGCAAAATTTTATTTACTAAAGGTACTCTTTTAACAAAAGATGATGCACAAAAGATTGAACAAGCAGAAGTCGAGAAGGTTGTAGTTAGATCACCACTTTCATGTAAGACACTTCATGGTATTTGTTCAAAATGTTATGGTATGGATCTTGGAAGAGGCGAGCTTGTAGATGTCGGTGAGGCCGTTGGTACGATTGCAGCACAAGCTATTGGTGAACCTGGTACACAGCTTACAATGAGAACTTTCCACTCTGGAGGTACTGCATCTGTTGGTGGAGATATTACACAAGGTTTGCCTAGAGTTGAAGAAATTTTTGAAAAAAGAAGACCGAAAAATCCAGCTATAGTTTGTACTGTAAATGGTATGGTTACTTCTGTAAAAGATTTTGGAAAAGAAAAAATTATTACAATAATTCCTGATTTGGAAGATAAGGCTAAAAGCAAAAAGACGGGTGAGATTGAGTATGTATTTAATCCAAAGAGAATTCCTTTTGTAAAGACAGGAGATAAGGTATCAAAAGGACAATTACTTACAGATGGTTCTGCAGATTCAGATGAAATATTTGAATATGCTGGTAAAGATAGAGCTATGGAATATATTATTACTGAAGTAAGTAAACCATATGAACTTCAGGGAGAAGCTGTTGCAAGAAAGCATATTGAAATTATTGTAAAACAAATGTTCTCAAAGAAAGTTGTAACAGATCCAGGAACCTCAGATTATTGTTCTGGTGATATTATTGATGAACTTGATTTGGTTTTAGAAAATAAGAGAATAAGAGAAGAGGGTGGTAAGGAAATAGAAGCCAAACTTATGGTTATGGGTATTACAGAATCATCACTTTCAAGAAGAAGTTTCTTGTCAGCTGCTTCATTCCAACACACAGTAAGAATACTTATAAATGCTGCTATAAAGGGTACTAAAGATGATCTAACAGGTCTTAAGGAGAATGTTATTATCGGTAGAGTTATACCTGCTGGTACAGGATTTGAAGGAAGTAAAAAGTTCAAAATGATTAAAGATCTCCAACAAGAATTGGATGGGGATAATTATGACACATTAAGATAGTGTAAGTTTGGTTGGTGAATAAATAAAATATGTCATCTTCCGTAGAACAAATAAAAGAAAAATTAAGTATTGAGGAGATTATCGGCTCTTATATAAAACTTGAAAGAGCTGGTAATAACTTCAAAGCAAGGTGTCCATTTCATAATGAAAAAACGCCGTCTTTCTTTGTGTCTCCAGATCGTGGAAGTTATTATTGTTTTGGTTGTGGGGTTAAGGGTGATATTTTTACATTTGTTCAAGAGTTTGAAAGTGTTGATTTTATCGGGGCTTTAAAAATACTTGCAGATAGGGCAGGTATTCAACTTGAGCAATTCACACAAAAAACAACAGATAAAAAAGATAAGTTATATTCTTTATTAGAAGACACTACGAATTTTCTCGTAAAAAATCTTCTAAACGAAGATATACCACTTGAATATTTAAAAAAGAGAGGTTTAACTGATAAAACAATTCAGGATTGGAGGATAGGTTATGTTCGTGATGAATGGAGATCAATCTATGATTTTTTAAAATCAAAAGGATATTCTGATGATGAAATGCTTCGTGCTGGTATGGTAAAAACTGAAAATAATAGCACTTATGATCGTTTCCGTGGAAGAATAATGTTTCCTATTTTTGATACTGCTGGAAGAGTCATTGCTTTTTCTGGAAGAATTCTTCATGATGATGGAAAATCTGCAAAATATTTAAATAGCCCACAGACTGAAGTCTTTGATAAATCAAAAACCTTATATGGTTTAGATAAAGCGAAACATTCTATAAGGAAGTTTGATTTTTCTATTCTTGTAGAAGGTCAAATGGATTTACTTATGTCACATCAGGCTGGTTTTACAAACACAGTGGCATCATCTGGAACAACCCTTACTGTTGAACATCTGAAATTACTTAAAAGAATTTCAAATAAAATAATAATGTCTTTTGATTCGGATAATGCAGGTGCAAAGGCAGCCGAAAGAGGGTGGGAAATTGCCTTATCTATTGGAATGGAAGTGAAGGTTTTTACAATTCCTAAAGGATTTGATCCTGCAGACCTCATATTAAAGAATAGAGATGCTTTTAAAGATGTTTTAAAAGATTCTGTTCATATAATAGATTTTATTTTAAATAGAGTACTTGAAGAAAATACAGATGAAAGAAAAATTGGTATTGTCATTAATAAAAAAATAATTCCATATTTATTGTTAATTGAAAGTAATATTGAAAGATCACAATATGTTGCAAAAATAAGTAAAAAAACAGGTATTAGAGAAGAATCTATATATGAAGATATAAAAAAAGAGGGTAGAAAACTTGATGATGAATTAAAAAAAATAGATCAAGGAGAAGAAAATCAAATAATAAATAGAGATATAAGTAGTGATCGGCTTAAAAAGGGTTCTGTAGAGAGGAGTTTAGCATCTATAATATTAAAAAAAGAAGAAAATTTACAAAAAGAACTTAAAGAAAAAATAAAAGATATTTTAAATGAAGAAGATTTTAAAAAGTTTGAATTGGAATTATTAGAAAAAAAAGATGAGTTAATTTTTGAAGCGGATGCCTATTATGGTTCGTTGGACGAAGGTAAAATGGATAAAGAAATTAATTACCTTATCTTGAGTTTAAAAGAAGAATATTTTAAAAATGAGGTTAATCAACTTTTATCAGATCTAAAAAAAGCAGAAAATGATAAGAATTTAGATAAGATAAAATCCGTTTCAATAAGATTAAATGATTTAATGAAAAAAATAGCAGGAGTTAAAGTCGAAAAAAATAAAATTATTAATTAATAACTAAAAAAATGAACAAGAAAAAAAATAAAGTTGTATCAAAAATTAAAAAGGGTAAAACTGTGGTTAAAAAAACTTCAAAAACAAAAGTAATTAAAAAAGTTTCTAATAAAAAAATAGAAAAAAAACAAAAAGTTGTAATAGAACAGAAAAAACAACCAAAAGTTTCTGCAAAGAAAAGAGATTTTGAAGTAAAAGCAGAAAAAATAATCAATAAGGGTAGAGAGAGGGGATTTATCACATATGATGAAATTCTTAAGGAATTTCCTAAGATTGAAGAAGATGTTGTTTTTCTTGATGAATTATATGAAAAACTTGTTACCGCTGGGATAGATGTCTTAGAGGGTGGTGGAATGCTTGAGGTGGATGATAGTCAAATAAAGAAATATACATATGGTGGAAAAATGTCATCAGATTCTAATTATGATTCTATTCAAATATATTTGAAAGAGATAGGTCAATATCCACTTATAAACGCCTCAATGGAAAAAGATTTGGCTAGAAAGATTCAGGAGGGTGATAATGAAGCAAAAAGTTTGTTAGCAAAAGCAAACTTAAGACTCGTTGTTTCTATTGCTAAAAAGTATGTTGGTAGAAGTGCAGACCTAACACTTCTTGATCTTATACAAGAAGGTAATCTCGGACTTTTTAAAGCAGTAGATAAATTTGACTGGACTAAGGGTTATAAATTTTCTACTTATGCTACGTGGTGGATCAGACAAGCTATTACGAGAGCGCTTGCGGATCAATCAAGAACTATTCGTGTACCAGTTCATATGGTTGAAACAATTGCTAAATATAAGCAAGTCTATAGAAGATTATCACAAGATCTTGGAAGAGAACCAATGCCAGATGAAATAGCTACTGAAATGGGTCTTGATGTAGAAAAGGTTTATATGATAGAGAAGATTGATCAAGCAACTGTATCTCTAGAAGCACCTGTTGGTGATGATAGTGATGATGGTAAATCTTCACTCGGAGATTTTGTTGCTGATGATAAAATACTTTCTCCAGACCAAGAATCTTCAAGAAGAATTTTATCTGATCAGGTTAAAGAAATACTTAATGATCTGTCTTTAAAAGAAAGAAAGATTCTCGAGATGAGGCATGGTTTGGTTGATGGAATAACTCATACTTTAGAGGAAGTTGGTACTGAATTTGGTGTTACAAGAGAAAGAATAAGACAAATTGAAGCAAAGGCGCATGAGAAGATTAGAAATCATGAAAAAATAAATAGATTACAAAGTTACTAAATAAGTAGTAGATTTACAGAATAGAGAATTAAAAAATAGAAAAATACCCTTTTAAAATAGGGTATTTTTAATATTGACAAAATATTCAATATAGTATATACTTGTATATAACTAAGAAGTATCTTGGAAGTCTTTGAAAGGTTAGTCATCTTTCTATCTCCTAGAAAATTTTAGGGTTTTATTAAGTTAGAGTTAATTGTTTTTAGAATGAAGAAATTATATGTTGGTGGTATCTCTTATGGTACTAGAGAAGATGTTTTAACAGAAGCTTTTTCAAAAGCTGGTGAAGTAGCTTCAGTAGCTATTATCATTGATAAAATGACAGGTAGATCAAAAGGTTTTGGTTTCGTCGAAATGTCAACAGAAGAAGGTGCAAAAGCTGCTATTGATATGTGGAATGGCCAAGAACTTGATGGTAGAAAATTACTTGTTAATGAAGCAAGACCAAAAGAAGAAAGACCAAGTAGATACTAATCTAATAAAAGTCTATTAAAAAAACAACACACGAAAGTGTGTTGTTTTTTTGTCTATTTTAAAGTTTTATATTTGTTATAATGATTACTAATAATATAAAAGATAAATGAAAAAATTAATATTTTTAGACACAGAGACAACCGGTAATGAAATAGGTAAAGATAGACTTTGTCAGGTTTGTTATAAGACGACGGAAGGTATTTTTACAGAATATTTTAAACCACCATTACCAATGTCGGTAAAATCTATGAGTATTACTCATATTACAAATAAAATGTTGGTTGATAAGCCACCATTCATTGGTAGTTCAGTGTCAAAAGATTTAGAAGTTTTGTTGAAAGACGGAATACTTGTGGCTCATAATGCAAAGTTTGATATTGCAATGCTTGAAGCTGAAGGACTTAAGGTTCCTAAAAAGATTTGTACTTTAAGAGTTGCTAGATATCTTGATCCTAAAAATCTTATACCAGAATACAATCTTCAATACTTACGGTACTTTCTTGATCTTGAAGTCGAGGGTAGTGCACATGACGCTGAAGGTGATGTAAATGTATTATATGCTATTTTTCAAAGACTTTTATTAAAAGTAAAAGAAGAATTACCAAATGATGTTGACGCGATAAATAAAATGCTAGAAATATCAGAAAAACCATCTCTCTTTACGATATTTACTTTTGGAAAATATAAAGATAAACAAATAGAAGAAGTATTGAAAACAGACCGAAGATATTTAGAATGGCTTTTGAATTCTAAGCTTGAAAATGAAAATGATGATGAAGATTGGATATATACACTTAAATATTATTTAAAGAAAGATTCTTTATTTTAGAATATGTTATAATATTAATATTATGAAAACTGGTAATAAATATTCTCCTGGGTTTACTCTCATAGAAATATTGGTTGTTGTATCAATTATAGGATTTTTAACCACTATAGTTTTGGTTTCTTTGAATAGTGCAAAAGAAAGGGCAAAGGAAACTGCTGGAATTCAACAGCTTGGACAAGTAAAAAATGCTATAAATATGTTTTATACTGATAATGGATATTATCCCGGGGGCAATATTTTTGATTTGGAAACAGCTCTTTCTAAAGGAAGTAAAATATATATATCAGAGATTACTCCAAACCCACAATTAATGTATTATACTATGTTTGTAGACGGTGATATTAATAATATTTGTCAGTCTTGGCATAAGCAGTGTACAAAATATGTTCTTCTACTTTGGGATTTAAATGATTCTGGAAGTGGTAGTATGAATTGGCAGGAAGCTAATGATTTGTGTATTTCAAAGGGAGAAAGACTCCCCGATAAAAATGAACTTTATGAAGGTATTTCTACCAATGCTGCTAATTTTCAGTCTTATCAAACTTACTGGTCTAGAACTAGAGAAGGTGATAGTGCTTATTATGTTGGTTTTGATACAGAAGGCAATATATCTTTTAATAATTATTCTGATATTAATAATAAATTTGTTGTTCATTGTGTTCGTGAATAATTTATTAAAATTATCAAACAGCTTGACAGATAATCTTATTTTTGATATACTTTATAAGTTAATGAATTCCCATTTAATAGGGAACTAATCTCACCGATTAAGCGTTGAAAATGTCGCAAGATCTGTGCTTCATTTAACGCTTAATAATTAAACCATTATCTAGTTTCGATAGATTTATGTGGTTTTTAAAACGGAATTTTAGCCGTTTTATCTAGTTTATATTTTTATGTATAGAAGACAATTTAGAAAAGTTGCTCCTTTTGATAAGACTTTTGGTAGTAAATCAAAAAGAAGAAGCTTTAAAAAGCCTGATTTAGATTCAGGTAAAGAAGTATTACAAAAAGAAACAAGTAATAATTCTTTTGGTATAGAAAGAAGTTTTAATAGATCAAATAACACCGGTTTTTCTCAAAGACCTAGATTTGCAAAAAGAAGTTTTTCAAATAACAGGGGTTTTGGAAAAAGATCAAATTCTTGTAAAAATACAGGACAAAATATTCATTTTTCAAAATTTATTAATAAAGCAGTAATTACGGAAGAAGTAGAAAAATTTATTCCGGAACATCTTTTTAATGATTTTCAGATTGATGAAAAATTGAAAAATAATATTTTAAAAAAAGGATATTGTGAACCAACCCCTATTCAAGATAAAATTATTCCTTATGTACTTAAGGGTGTGGATGTTGTTGGTATAGCAAATACAGGTACAGGTAAGACTGCTGCTTTTTTGATACCACTTATTCAAAAAGTAATTAAAAATCCTAAAGAAGAAATTCTTGTTGTGGTACCGACTAGAGAGCTTGCAATTCAAATTGAAGATGAATTAAAAAGTTTTATAACAGGAATGAAAGTATATTCTGTTTGTTGTGTTGGTGGTGCTCCAATAGGTAGACAAATATCAGAATTAAAATATTGGAATAATTTTGTTATAGGTACCCCTGGTAGATTAAAAGATTTGATAAATAGAAATTGTTTAAATTTGGCTAATTTCTCAACTATAGTTTTAGATGAAGCAGACAGAATGCTCGACATGGGTTTTATAGCTGATATGAAATATATTATGTCTAAGATGTCAGAAAAAAGGCATACTCTGTTTTTCTCTGCTACAGTATCTAGGGAAGTTGAATCTCTTATTAAGGCTTTTCTGAAAGAACCTATTACTATTTCTGTAAAAACAGGTGATACTTCAAAGAGTGTTGATCAGGATGTTGTAAGGATCGCTGGGAGAGAAAAAATAGATGTTTTACACGAGCTTTTAAGTAACCCAGAACTAAGCAAGGTTCTTATTTTTGGAAAAACAAAACATGGGGTTGAGAGACTTTCAAAAACCCTTAATGATAGAGGTTTTAAAACAGATTCAATACATGGTGATAAAAATCAATCTGCTAGACAAAGAGCTTTAGGTAAATTTAAAGAAAATCATGTACAAATCCTTGTGGCTACTGACGTTGCTGCAAGAGGTCTTGATATTCCAGATGTTACTCATGTTCTTAACTACGATTTACCTGCTACTTATGATGATTATGTTCATAGAATAGGTAGAACTGGTAGGGGTAATAAAAAAGGTAAAGCATTAACTTTTGTTGGATAAAATTTATTTTATATTTAAGTAAAAGGACGGCGCGCTTTGCGCGCCGTCCTTTTACTATTTTTATATGATGTTACAATATATGGTATATGTTTAAACAAGAACTTAAAAAAGGTTTTACTTTAATAGAAATATTGGTTGCTGTTTCTATAATTGGTTTTCTTACTGCTATATCTTTAGTTTCTTTAAATAGTGCTAAAGAAAAAGCACAAGAAACAGCTAGTATTAGACAGCTTGATGAGGTTAAAAAAGCGTTAGCTATGTTTTATGCAGACAATGGGTATTATCCAAATACTGATATTAAAGGATTAGGGGGTGTTTTATCTGGCTTAAATGACACTGGTAAAACTTATATCCCAGAAATTACTGATAATCCTAGATTATTTTATTCTGGTATTGGTTGTAGTTTAGGGGATAAATGTTTAAATAAAAGTTTGATTTTGTGGGATAAAGATACATCTGGTATAACAGGTAATTCAAATCAGGCACAACAGTTATGTTTATCCCAATCAAAAAGATTACCTACGAAGGATGAGTTCAATAAATATTTGGAAGATGAGCTTGGTTCAGGTGATTATTTTTATAGTGGTTATGACGGAGTGAATTTAGATGTTAAATGTATTAGAGAATAATTTATATATAGAAAATAAAATCTTAAATCTTAAAAAAGATTTAAGGTTTTTTTCTAGTATTCAAAAGAAAAAAGTTTTACAGAGATTTTTTAAAACTAAAAAGGGGGAATATGGAGAGGGAGATGTGTTTTTGGGAATTGTTGTCCCTAATATTAGAAAAGTTGCAAAAAAGTATAAAAATTTAAAATTTTCTGAGATTAAGAAAATATTGTATTCAAAGATTCATGAAGAGAGACTTTGTGCGTTGTTTATACTTGTAGATAAATTTGAGAATAGAAATGATATAGAAAAATATAAAATCTTTAAATTTTATATTAAGAATGTAAAACAAATTAATAATTGGGATTTGGTTGATCTTTCTGCTCCTAAAATAGTTGGTAAATACTTATTAGATAAACCAAAAGATTTATTATATAAATTTGCTGTATCAAGAAATCTTTGGGAAAGAAGAATTTCTATTATTTCTACTTATACTTTTATTAAAAACGGTCAGTTTGAAGATACTTTTAAAATTGCAGAAATATTAATGGGTGACAAACACGATCTTATACGTAAATCTGTTGGCTGGATGCTTAGAGAAGTTGGTAAAAAGTCTCTAAAAGATGAAGAAAAATTTCTAAAAAAATATAGTAAGGTTATGCCAAGAACCATGCTTAGGTATGCGATAGAGAAGTTTCCTGAGGAAAAGAGATTGAAATATCTGAAAGGTTTATAGGTTATAGTTTTAAGGTAATAGAAAAATTAAGGAAAAAAGTGCTTTTATTATTTAATAATGTTAATATGAGATTATAAATTATAAAAAATGAAAAATTATTTAAAACTTTTTTTAGTTATATTATGTTTTTTTTCTTTAAATACTAAAACTTTTGCTTTCTCTGGTGTTGGTTCTGGAACACCTGAAGACCCATATCAGATAACCACGTGTACTCAGTTACAAGAAATGAATGATGCCAAATCAGCTAATTATATTTTGACTAATGATATAGATTTTTCAGGAATTGCAACTTCTACTTGGAATAGTGGTGCTGGTTTTGTACCTATAGGATCTTCAACTACTCCTTTTACTGGAAATCTTGATGGTAAGGGGTACAAAATAACAGGATTGTATATAAATCGTCCTAGTTCTACCAATGTCGGGTTGTTTGGGTATGTAAATTCTGCTATTACAGTTATAAAAAATATTGGGTTGGAAAATGTTGACATTACAGGATACCAGTCTGTAGGAGGAGTAGCCGGAAGTTTTTATGGTGGAGGAGAAGTTTCTGGTGTTTATGTAACGGGAAGAGTTGCTAATATTTTTTATGGGGCAGGAGGAATAATCGGTAATATAAATAATTTAAAAATATACAATTCTTATTCAAGAGCTAATGTCACAGGAAATAGAATGGTCGGTGGAGCTATTGGAAAATTTACTAGTGGTACTGTAGTTAATATATATTCAACTGGTTTTGTCCAAGGTGCTGTTGGTTGGGAAAGTGAAGCTGGCGGATTATCTGGTTCTGGTGCTGGAGTTTATACAAATTCATTCTGGGATAAACAAACTTCTAACCAACCAACACGTGGAAATCGTGGAACAGGAAAAACTACCTTAGAAATGAAAACCATTGGAACTTTTACTGAGGCCTCTTGGAATATAAATAAGATTTGGTCAATCGATTCAAATGGAATTATAAATGATGGATATCCATATTTAGATGTCTTTGCTGATTGGACAGATACATACACTACTGTGACTTTATCTGGAACAGGTACTACAACAAATCCATACATTATTACAACCTGTAATCAACTCCAGAACATAAAAGACAATTTGTCTTCATATTATGAACTTGGTAATAATATAGATTGTTCAACTTATTCATATAATGGAGATTGGTTTGGGTTTTTACAAATAGGCACATCAACTAATCCCTTTACAGGAGTCTTAGATGGTAAAGGATACAAAATTATTGGATTATATATAAACCGCCCAGTTACAGACAATGTTGGATTATTTGGGTATGTTAATCTAGCCACCGCAGTAATAAAAAATGTTGGATTAGAAAATATAGACATAACTGGAAATTCTCAAGTTGGAGGAATAGTTGGAAAATTTTTAGGTGGTGGAAATATTTCAAATTCATATACAACAGGAAAAATCTCAGGTATTACTTATGCTGCCGGAGGATTAGCTGGAGACATAAATGGTTCATATGTATACAATTCTTATTCAAGAGCAAATGTTACTGGAGGGAGAATGGTTGGTGGAGTAATTGGACTATCAAGTGGTGCGACATTAACAAATTTATATTCAACTGGTTTTGTCCAAGGTGCTGTTGGTTGGGAAAGTGAAGCTGGCGGATTATCTGGTTCTGGTGCTGGAACAAATTCATTCTGGGATAAACAAACGTCTAACCAATTAACTAGTGGAGGTGGTACAGGAAAAACTACTTTAGAAATGCAAACACAATCCACATTCACTAATTGGGATTTTACCACTATACCAATATGGACAATGATTGATTATCCTTATTTAAAAGTAATGTCAAAAACATTAATTTATTCTGCAAATACAGGCGGTACCATCATAGGCACAACAACACAAATAACTACTAATGGTGGTAACGGCACACAAGTCACTGCGGTACCGAATACTGGATTTAGTTTTACTTCATGGAGTGATGGATCAACTTCTACATCAAGAATAGATTTGAATATTACAACTAATGCAACCTATACAGCAAGTTTTATAACAAGTACTTATTCTCTTATCTATGTAGCAAGCACTGGAGGAATAATAGTTGGCACTTCCACTCAATCTATTAACTATGGATCAAACGGTACGGAAGTCGTAGCAACTCCGAATACAGGTTACCACTTCGTCTCCTGGTCCGACGGAGTCCTTACAGCAAGCAGAACCGACTTGAATATTATTGCCAATCTTTCTGTTACTGCAGACTTTGCAGTTAATAATTACACTATTATATATATTCCAGGTTCAAACGGATCAATAACTGGTTCGTCAACTCAAATAATAAACTATGGTTCAAATGGCACTGAAGTTATTGCTTCACCAAGTGTTGGTTATCATTTTATTTCATGGAGTGATGGAGTTCTTACAACAAGTAGAACTGACACAAGTATAATTGATAATATAACAGTCACCGCTAATTTTGCTATCAATACATATACTCTTATATATACTTCAGGTGGAAATGGATCAATAACTGGTTCATCAACACAAACAATTGATTATGGTTCAAACGGAATAGAAGTTGAGGCGGTTCCAGATGCTGATTATCGTTTTGTACAATGGAGTGATGGTTCAACATCAACAACAAGAACAGATTTAAACATCACAAATGACATAGGTTTTACAGCAGAGTTTGTTATTAACCAAAGAACTTTAGTTTATACACCAGGATCAAATGGAAGTATCACGGGTACAACAACTCAGACAGTGACAATAGGTGAAGATGGTACAACAGTTACGGCAGTACCTAATACTGGCTATCATTTTGTTTCGTGGAGTGATGATGTCCTTACAGCAAGTAGAACGGACATAAATATAGTAGATAGTATCAATGTAGTGGCTAGTTTTTCTATAAATACTTATACGCTTGAGTATAATGTAGATACGGGGGGTACTATTTCTGGTTCTTCTACACAAATAATCAATTATGGGTCAAATGGAACATTAGTTACAGCAGTAGCAGATTCTAGATATCGTTTTTTGAATTGGAGTGATGGTGATACAAGTACGACGAGAACAGATACTAATATAACAGAAGATTTAACTATAACTGCTTTATTTAGAAGAAGGAGTTCTGGCGTATATCATTATTCAACTTGTGATAGTTTTGAATATACAGAATGGAATAGTTGTAAAAATGAAATACAAACAAGAGATATAATTAATTCATATCCACAAGGGTGTTTAAACGGTGAACCTATAACATATAGAGAATGTGATACATCAGTAATAGAGGTCAAAATTAATTTAAACAACCAAGCAACAACTACTCAACAGATATCTACAACAACAAAAGTAACTATAGATATTTTAGAGATATCAAATAAAAAATTTTTTACAAAAGATCTTGAAATAACCGATATAGATGAAGAGGTAAGGCAACTACAGAAGTTTCTAAATTCTGAAGGTTTTATAGTTTCTCTTACAGGTCCTGGTTCTATTGGAAAAGAGACAAATATCTTTGGTTCACTTACAAAGAAAGCATTGGTGCGTTACCAGGAAGCTTATGCTAAAGAAATACTTACACCGATTGGATTAAAGAAGGGGACGGGGTATTTTGGAAAAGCTACGAGAGAGTTTATGAACAGGGAGTTTAAATAAGAGGATTTTATATATATTCCAGTATTGTTATTTTAAATGAGAGAGAATTTGTCGTAAATAATACTTGCAAAATATTCAAAATATGTTATAATACAAAGGTAAATAACAAAGGTGTCTTTGTTATTTTTATTGGTCGAACTTTAAAAATTTAATATCCAAAACAGTTATGTTGATGATATTCTTTGTTGGTATCGTTGAAATGATAATTGCAACTACTTGGACACATTTTGTTTCAAAAAACATGATTTTGTCGAGTGGTTCCATCACATTTATTAATATTTTGATCTGGTATTATGTACTCGATAAAATAATTAATAATCTAGATAATGTTTGGATTGTACTGTTTTATGCACTTGGTTGCGCAATAGGTACAATGATAAGCATGTACTATCTAGACTGTCAGGAGAAGAAATCTAAAACTAAAGCAAGAGCTAAAGTTGAAGAATCTCTCAAAACAAAACTTGAGACCGTCTAATTTAATAAAATGAACACAGACGATTACGAAAAATAGCCTCATAAAATTTATAATAAATTTTATGAGGCTATTTTTATATAACTTCT
>CAYZNH010000008.1:0-32714 GCA_964479775.1 uncultured Candidatus Saccharibacteria bacterium
CAAGAAGAGTGATACTGCCTCTACTGAATAAATTGGCAAAAAAATTAAAGCATCGTAAATAGATTCTTTAAAAAAGTTAAGGGTAATTATTCCGAGTAATATAAGAAAAAATAAAAAATAAGTGAGAAGTTTTTTGAAATTCATAAATATATTTTAACATAAAATACTATTTAATAAACCTGGATTGCGACGTCAGAGTACTTCCTCGCAATGACAGAGGGGAATTTTGCTTCGCAAAATTCCCCTCTTATGTTTCGTATTGTGTTTTTCTGTCATTGCGAGTGATAACGTCGCAATCCAGGTTAAATAATTATAAAATATATATGGATATAATCTATTAGTTTGCGTCGCGCTTCAATGGACAGTTGCGCGACATGATCTTGCAAGATCAAAAAGAAAAGGCGGTGGTCTGTAAACAGACCACCGCCATTTTTAGTCACCCTTTTCAGGATTACTAATCAAGCCACAAACGCTTTTTCGGTCGCAAAAGCAAACCCACTATCACGATTCCACACGCGGTCAAAAGTAACGGGGTAAGTATTGATCCAATTACGTTCATAAATACTCGCACCGAGTACACAAGGATTACCATTGAAGTCGGGAATAGGCTCATGCATAGTGATAATTCGTCTGAGACCCATTTCCCCAATTTCTTTATCAGTGAAACTCTCACGGATAAGACAGGCAACCTCTACACAAGGACCAATCACTTCAAAACCCTTGGCATAATTACAAACAGACTTCATAGTACGATTCTCATCAGAAAATAAATCTCCCCTGATAATCGATATATTATGAAGTGTACCTGCTTTAGTCGGTCTGAAGTTCTTATGACGAAGTACACTTCTAATGTAGTCATCAACAAAAATACCTTTACTCTCAAGGTAATCGACCCATTCCTCACCTGTCTTGCCACTTGAGGTGAGAGTAAAATAAAGAACACTATTCTTTTCAATCCAACGTGGAGTAGCTTCACTCCACCTTCCTTCAATAGCCCTCTGCAAAAAAGCATTAAGCTTTTCAGGATCAAATCCGTATTCCCTCTGAAGAAAGACTTGACGATTAAGCTCCGCTAACTTTGCACCAAGCATCAACACCTGATCGCCAGTGAGTATAGTTCTCATGACAATCTCCTTTTTTCTGTTTCGTCCGCCCTAAGACAGACTGTTTTGCTTGACTAACCGTTGTGGTAGTCATAGCCAAAAAATTTCAATTTGGTATCGTGTCATCCTCGCGAATGCGGGGATCCAGGTTAATTAAAAAATACTGGATTCCCGTCTGCACGGGAATGACAATACAAAAAACTAAATTAAAAACTTTTGGCTATGACTACTTTTTTAAAAGCATTTTATTAAAGAACCTATATTTATATTATACACCCGTTTAAATACCATGTCAAATACAGAATAACTAACCTGGATTACTTCGCTTTGCTCGCAAAGACGGAAAATACAGTACGAGACAGAAGGGAGAATTTGCTTCGCAAATTCTCCCTTCTGTCTTTGCGAGCAAAGCGAAGCAATCCATAATACCCACTCCTTATTGTCAATATTTTTTTTTAAAAAACTATTATATAATACCGCCATAACTTCGAAAAAGTTGCGAAGGTAAGTAAAAACACCGAATGGTTGTTTTTAATTGTTTAATTTTTATTAATAATCGTTAATTAATCATAAATATTTTTATGGCCAAAAACAAGAAATACGTCTACGCCTTTGAAGAAGGAGATAGAAGTATGAAAGAAATTTTGGGTGGTAAGGGTGCAAACCTTGCTGAGATGAAAACTCTTGGTATAAATGTTCCACCTGGTTTTACTATATCAACCGAAGCTTGTGATCTTTACTACAAAGTAGGAAAGAAAATAGATGCTGAAGTTAAAAGACAAGCAGATATCAAGCTTGCAGAATTAGAAAAGAAAATGGGAAAGAAGCTTGGAGACGCAAATGATCCCCTACTCGTTTCTGTTCGTTCAGGTGCAGCAGCTTCTATGCCTGGTATGATGGATACAATTTTAAACCTTGGTTTAAACGACAAGTCAGTTGTTGGTCTTGCTACAAAAACAGGTAATGAAAGATTTGCTTGGGACTCATATAGAAGACTTATCCAAATGTTTGGAGATGTTGTTATGGAAGTTGAACATGCAGAATTTGAACATATTTTGGAATCTGTAAAAGATACAAAGAGTGCAAAATTCGATACAGACCTTACAGCAGAAGATTTGAAAGAAATTGTTACAAAATACAAAGCAATCATTAAAAAAGTAAAGGGTGTAGATTTCCCTCAAGAGCCAGTTAAACAAATGTATATGGCTATAAATGCTGTGTTCAATTCATGGAATAACTATAGAGCCATAAGATATAGAGAAATAAATAATATTAAGGGTCTTATCGGTACAGCTGTAAATATTCAAGCAATGGTCTTCGGTAACTTAGGAGATGACTCAGGTACAGGTGTTTGCTTTACAAGAAACCCATCTACTGGAGAAGCAAAATTCTACGGTGAATATTTGATGAATGCTCAAGGAGAAGACGTTGTTGCTGGTATCAGAACACCTCTTCCTGTTTCAGCATTAGAAAAACAAAACACTAAACTTTATAAGGAACTTGTTACAGTATGTAATAAAGTTGAAAAACACTATAAAGATATGCAAGATATGGAGTTTACAATTCAACAAGGTAAACTTTACATATTACAAGCAAGAAGTGGTAAAAGAACAGCAGCGGCTTCTGTTCGTATTGCTGTAGATATGGTTAAAGAAAAGCTTATAACTTTAGAAACAGCTATATTAAGAATTGACCCTAATCAGCTAAATCAATTATTACACAAGCAACTTGACCCTATTTCAGTAAATAAAGCTGAAGTAATTACACAAGGACTTCCTGCATCACCTGGAGCAGCTGTTGGAGAAATTGTGTTTACAGCAACAGAAGCTTTTGAAAAATCAAAGTCAGGTTTAGCGGTTATACTTGTTAGAACAGAAACATCTCCAGAAGATATCGATGGTATGCACTGTTCAAAAGGTATTCTTACGGCCCGTGGTGGTATGACTTCACACGCGGCTGTTGTTGCAAGAGGAATGGGTACTTGTTGTGTTGCCGGTTGTTCAGATATTGTTATAGATGAAAAAGCAAAAACTCTTACAATAAAAGCAAAAGGTATAGTTCTTAAAGAAGGAAATTCTATTTCTCTTGATGGTTCTACAGGAAAAGTTTACGCAGGTAAACTAAATACACAAGATCCTCAATTAACAGGAAACTTCGCAACACTTATGTCATGGTCAGATAAGTATAGAAAAATTGGTGTTAGAACAAACGCTGATACTCCACACGACGCTGAAGTAGCTAGAAAATTCGGTGCTGAAGGAATCGGTCTTTGCAGAACAGAACACATGTTCTTCGAAGGAGAAAGAATAAAGGCTGTTAGAGAAATGATCCTTGCAGATAACCTAGAAGCTAGAAAGAAAGCTCTCGCAAAGATTTATCCTTATCAAAAAGGTGACTTTGCTGGACTATTTAGAGCCATGGAAGGAAATGCCGTCACAGTTAGACTTCTTGATGCTCCACTTCACGAATTCTTACCAAAGGAAAAGAAAGATATAGAAGAACTTTCAAAAGAAATGAAAGTTGATGTAAAGACTTTGAATGCAAAAATCGAAGACTTACACGAATTCAACCCAATGCTTGGACACAGAGGTTGTCGTCTAGCTATTACATATCCTGAAATATACGATATGCAAGCAGAAGCTATAATTGACGCAGCTATAGAGGTTACAAAGGGTGTTAATGGAAAGAAAGTTAAAGGAGTTGTTCCAGAAATAATGATTCCTATCGTTGCTACAACAAAAGAATATACTATTTTGAAAGATAGAATAGTTGAAATAGTTGATAGAAAGATAAAAGAATCAAAATTGAAGATGACTTACAAGATCGGTACTATGATTGAAGTTCCAAGAGCAGCTTTGATTGCAGATAAGATAGTTGAAGCTGGTGCAGAATTCTTCTCATTCGGTACAAACGACCTTACTCAAATGGGAGCTGGACTTTCAAGAGACGATGCTGGTAAATTCCTTAAGGAATATGTTGCAAAAGATATTTTTGCAAATGATCCTTTTGAAGTACTAGATCAAGAAGGTATTGGTGAACTTATAAGAATTGCTATAAAGAAAGGAAGAAGCGTAAAGAAAGATTTGAAGATCGGTATCTGTGGTGAACACGGTGGTGAACCAAAGACAGTTGAATTCTGTCACAGAGAAGGTTTTACTTATGTTTCTTGCTCACCTTTCAGAGTTCCAATCGCAAGATTAGCAGCAGCACAAGCTGTTGTCAGAGAAAAAGTTAAAGGTAAGAAATAGTTTTTAAAAACAAATTAACCGAGGTGAGACCTTGAATCTACAAAAAGGTGCCTCCTCGGTTTTTGTTTTTATAATTTTTAATTAATACAAAAGGCGGGCCGTTTACGGCCCGCCTTTTGTATTTTATTTTGGTCAAGGTTAAACCTTGACCAAGCTTGACATACAATACAATCGGGTGTATAATTATAGATAATACAGTTCTTTTATAAACTACTTACCTATCGCAGTTAGTCATAGCCAAAAGCTTTTAATTCTTTTGTATTGTAATTCCCGCGTAGGCGGGAATACAAAGTTTTATTTTATTAATGGATCCCGTTCTTCAACGGGATGACAGAGAGAAATTAAAATTTTTTGGCTATGACTACCACTGTGGTAAATCAAGCAAAAGGCACATGTGCCGAAAAGGAGGAAGACATGTCTTCTTATGTTGAAGGTCAAGTCCATCAGTTGATGGAACGTTTGGAAAAGGCTGGTTTTTTAGCAAAACACCTCACACTTCTCGGGCAATATAAAGACCTCGGATCTATCCGAGATGTCCTCGAAGGTCATTCTGAAATCAGACCGAAGGAATATCTGATTGACCTTGACGCTTACCCTTTCATTCCCTCAAAACACTGGGAAGTGGTTGAACATAAAAAGGGTGGACAATGGAAATATGATCCTGCAAAATTAGGATTATATCTTTCCCAAAAACAAGAAGATGGCACAATCATGGGACACGATCTCCGTAAAGAGCTTGAAGGTCAACCAGTGATGAATGCCAATCTTCTCGATTTCTACCTTAAGAACCCACTCCTTATTCCCTCAGCGTGGAAAAGTGAGGCAATCTTCTTTTGGGGAACGGTCTACCGTAACGCGGCCGGTAGTCTCTATGTTCGATTTCTCTATCGACATGGTTGTCGTTGGGATGATAACTTTCGTTGTCTCCGTAACGGCTGGCATAATCGAGGTTATACTGTTGTATTGGTGAAGTAATATTCTTGTCCTATCAAATTAAAAAGTTAGGTAACAAACGGGCGATGTCTGTACTCCAGACATCGCCTTTTTCTTTATTCTTTTTTTAGTATTGTCATTGCGAAGGCGTAATCACCTGTGGCAATCCAGGTTTGTATCTGTATTGTCATTCCCGTGCAAACGGGAATCCAGGTTGAATTAAATAAAAAATAAAACAAGGAGACACCTTTTTATAATTCTCAAGGTCTCACCTTAATTTATTTTTTATTTTACCAACGTACAATTCCCCTTCAAAAAATCAGAATACTCTTTCACTTTATTATTGTAATTATCTATTTCTTTTTGGTTTGAAGCTAAATCAGTTTTATATTTTTCTAATCTATCATTATAATCCTCTACCTTATTTTTGTATAAACTTAAACTTAAACCATCGGTCACGCTAGTTTTTTCTCTCTCTAATTCAACTCTCTCTTTTTTAAGTTGTTCATTTAAAACAATCAAGTTTTTAGTTGTTTTTTCTATTTCAGAAATATCTTGAGTCGGTTTTAGTGAAATAACATCATCACTCTTATCACCACAATCATACTGATCCCCCCCCTGAATTATACTAAAAAGACTCTTTGGTTGACTAGAAATACCAAACCAGTCTCTAGTAAAATAAACAAAAAATAAAGTAAAAAGAACAAGAAATAGACCTAAATATATCGATATTTTAAAATAATTTCTACCACGAACCCATATTTTCTTTGGTTTTTTCTTTTTAAAAACAGAATTTTCTGTTTCTTCATAATCTACATCAAAATCAGTTTGTTTATTTTCCATGTCTCTATTTTATCATTTCCAAATATAAAAAACATCTATATAATTAAATAATCATATGAATAAAAAATTAGAGACGAAAAAAGCATACGAAAAAGGAGCCACTGAACTGGTCAAAAAATTTAATCAAATTGGTCCAAGAATAGAAAATATTAAAACCGCTTTTTCTTTATTTAAAGACCCTAAAAGTTTAAACGTTTTAGAAATTGGTTGTGGTAATGGTAGAGATGCAAAACAAATACTTAAATATACAAAGAATTATATCGGGATAGATTTTTCAGAAGAAATGATAAAACTCTCTAAAGAATTTTTACCAAAAACAAATTTTATAGTTACTGACATGGAGAGGTTTGTGATACCTAAAAACATAGATATTGTTTTCGCTTTTGCTTCTTTTCTTCATTTAAATAAAATTTCTTTTAAAAAAATATTAGACAAAATATACAAGAAACTAAATAAGAATGGGGTCATTTATATCTCATTAAAATACAGTAAAAAATATAAAGAAGTTATAAAGAATGACAAGTTCGGTAATAGATACTTCTACTACTATTCAGAGAATAATTTAGAAAAAATATCAAAAGAAACAAAATATCAAATCATATATATGAAGAAATATATTCTTAGAGAAGTTGAGTGGATTGATTTGATCCTTAAAAAATAAGGATTAAATTAGATAGTTATTTACATTAAGTTATTTTTATTTTTTAAAAGTTATCAACAGTTGACTGGTGAACTATCGTTCACTTATAATACAAGTATAAGAGATTTGAGAAAAGTCGAGTTATAAAACAAAGTAATTTAACTTAAAAATATGAGCAAAATAACTTTAGAAAAAACAATAAGAGAGGAGCTTAAAAAGCTTAATGATATTATAGATATGAAAATACTCAAAGGACTCCCCTACAAAAGAGAAGCTTTAAGACATAGATTCTTGTTGTATAGACTTTCAGATTTACACAGATTATCTAGATTTCATTCAACTTGGATGCAAAGATCATTCAACAGAGTAGCGACCTTTATACTTTAAAATGTTTGAAGAATACAAAAACAAAATAATAAACTTCTATCAGAAAAACAAGAGAATGCCTGTGTACACAGAGATTATGTCTCTTGTTGGTTTCAAGTCAAAAAATGCCGTACATAAGCTTATCAATAAACTTATAGAAGAAGGTGTAGTATCAAAAGATTCAACAGGAAGACTTATACCAAACAAAAGTTTTGACGAGGTACCAATGCTCGGTTTAGTAGAAGCCGGCTTCCCTACCTCCACAGAAGAAGCCCTTACAGATACACTAAATATAGATGAGTATCTTATAGAAGACAAAAAGTCCACATACTTATTGGAAGTCAAAGGCGACTCTATGATAGATGAGGGTATAAAAGAAGGAGACCTTGTTATAGTTGAAAGGCGAGGTGAACCAAAAGACGGTGATATAGTTATTGCTTATGTAGATGGCGGTTGGACTATGAAATACCTTAGGAAAAAATCTGGCAAATCTTGGCTTGAACCAGCAAACAAAAAATACAAACCAATATATCCAACTCAAGAATTAAAAATAGCTGCAATAGTAAAAGGGGTTGTAAGAAAATACTAATAAACAAAAAAGTTTTGCTTTGCGAAACTTTTTTGTTTATTAAGTTTTTAAAAATACAAATTTTATATTCCCTTCACCTTTTCTGTCTCTTCTGCAATAACTCTCATTTCATCCGTCTTCACAACTCTAACATTAACCTTTGAATTATTTGAACTTATTTTTGCTTCAACGCCTTCGGTTGTATTGTTTACACATTCATCAAGTTCAACTCCTAAAATCTTTAGACCATCACAAATCCTTCTTCTCATTTTAAAAGATCTCTCCCCAACCGTCGCAGAGAAGACTATCATGTCGAGTCCTCCTAAGACCACAGCATAAGCACCTATTTGTTTTTGTACTCTATAAGCATATGAATCTAATGCATTTTTTGCATCTATATCACCTTCTTCATCTGCTTTTAACAAATCTCTAACATCGGCACTTAAACCTCCAGAAATACCCAAAAGACCACATTCTTTATTTAAATAAGTTTTTAATTTCTTATTATTAAGCCTTAATTTCTCAGATAAATATATAACGGCACCAGAGTCTATATCACCCACTCTATTCGCCATAATTACCCCTTCAAGAGGTGTAAAACCCATAGTAGTATCTATCCCCACACCATTTTTAATAGCCGTAATACTAACTCCTCCTCCAATGTGACAAACTATTAAATTCTCTGGTAATTCCTTTTTCTCTCTAAGTTTATTAACTATAGATTCAAGCGATATACCATGATAACCATATCTATATATTTCATACTTTCTAGCATCTTTTAAAGGAATTGCATAAAGTTTAGCTTTGTCCGGCATTTGATTATGAAAAGTAGAATCAGATACACCAACAAAAGGAATTTTTTTACCGAAAAACTTTTTAATTTTCTTTATTTCTTCAAGAATCATTCCCATATGAAGAGGTGCTTTACTTTCAGCATCTTTCATAGCTTTAAGATATTTATCATCTATAAAACAATTCTTTTGAAATGATAAGCCCGGAGCAACAACTCTTATGCCAACTTTAGTTATATCTTCTTTTCCTGAAAGAATATTTTTATTCTTTAAAGTTTCTACCAAATAATTTAAAGAATTGTCCCAGTCTTTTTTGGTAATCTTATTTCTCTCAATATTATTTGCAATTTTTATATTAGAAACAAAACCACCTTCACCCATTTCAATATGAATAAAAGCTATTTCCTTAACACCCTCATAAACAGCATATTTTTTTGAAGCACTTCCTGTATTTACAATTAAATTTTTCATTTTCTAAGTATTTTTAAATTTTTAACAAACATTAGCAAAAATTTTAGCGGGCAAGCCATTTCCAATTTAAAATATCTTCTGGGTCATCACCAACTTCCATAATATATTCTTTGTGCTTATTTATTTTTTCTTCATATTCTTTAATCTTTTCTTCAGCCCTTTCTTTAGAAACAACTTTATTATCAAGCAATCTTTTTACAGCTTCGATAAATAAATTATATCTATCCGTTTTATTTCTTATATGTAAATCAAGTGGAGTTGTTGTTGAACCGCTTTCCATATAACCAAAAACAGAAAGTCTATTTAAATTATTTTGATAATCAAAAAGTATTTGTTTGAGGGTCTCTGGATATCCGTGAAAATTAAATAATACTGGTTTATCTTTTGTAAAATATTTTTCAAAATCAGATTCAGAAATTTTATTCGAATGCCCTAATGTGTTTGGAGATAATTCAACAATATTTACAAATCTAGCTTTTACTTCTGGAAATTCTGTTTTTAATATTTTAAGTCCAGCAAGAGCTTCTTTTATTAGATACTGTCCACAACTACAGAACACAACATCTGGATTCTCATCACTAGCAAAATTCCAAATGGACATACCATTTTCTACCTCTTTCTTCGCTTGCTCAAAATTCAACCAAACCGGTTCTATGGTTTTTTCTGCAACAATAATATTTATTTCATTTTTTGAAGATAAACATTTCTCAGTTATAAGAACAGCTTCATTTGCATCAGCTGGAAAATATACATTTATAAAATCATGATGCTTTTGTAATAATCCATCTATAAAACCAGGATTCTGATGAGAAAAACCATTGTGTTCTTGTCTCCAACCTGTTGATGTAAGTAAATAATTAAATGATGGTACATCCCCCCTCCACTCTGTCTTTCTGGCAACTTTCAAAAACTTACTATACTGATCCGCCATACTAGAAACTATTGGAATAAATGCTTCATAAGAAGTAAAAAAAGAAAACCTACCAGTTAAAGTATATCCCTGTGTAAGCCCCTGAAGAGAATTTTCAGAAAGCATTTCTATAACTCTACCATCTGATGACATATCATCATCCCATTTTTCTATCTTCCCAGCAAAAGCTCTTTTTGTATTCAAGAAAATATCTTGTAATCTATTTGAATAAGTTTCATCTGGAGAAAATAATCTGAAATTTCTCTTATCTTGATTTAATTTTACAATTTCAGAAAGATATTCGCCTATTTTCTTCATAGAACCAACAAAGCTTGAACATGGAGTTTCTATTTCAGTTTTAAAATTATTTACATTGGGAAGTATCAAATCTCTGCTTTTATCATCTCTCTTTATACCAAAAGCAATTTGGTTATTACCCATTCTTAATTCCTCTTTTGGTAAATTGTCTATTATATCTTTTGAAAAACCTTTTTCTTCATCAAAAAGTTGTTCAAATTTATAAGATTTTAACCAACTTTCAATAGCTTTTAGTTCTATTTCATTTGTTTTTGCATCCTTACCGACAACCTGGTGTGATAAACAATTACCTTCTATCTTTTTTCCATTTAATTCTTTTATACCAGTCCAGCCCTTTGGGGTTTTTAAAACAATCATCGGAAATCTATAAAAATATTCTCTATTTTTTCCAATATTTTTTCTAGCATCTTTTTGAATTTTTCTAATTATTTTATAAGAGACATCTAAAGCTTTTATCATTTTCTTATAAACTTTATCATTATCTCCCTCAACGATGATCGGTTCATAACCATAACCATAAAACAATGATTCTAAATCAGAATTTTTCATTCTACCAAAAATCGTAGGTCCAGAAATTTTATAACCATTTAAATGAAGTATCGGTAAAACAGCACCATTTTTTGCAGGATCAATAAATTTGTTTAAATGCCATGAAGTGGCCATTGAAGCAGTCTCTGCTTCACCATCACCAACCAAACAAGATACTATCAAATCTGGATTATCTAAAACAGCACCATAAGAAGTAGATAGAGAATATCCAAGCTCTCCACCCTCAAGAATTACACCTGGTGTGGCTGGACTTGAATGACTTGGAAAACCATAAGGCCAACTAAAATTCTTTGATATATATGCAATTCCATCTTTATTGATTTGAGCTTCTTTATAGTATCTACCAAGAGTCCCCTCGAGAAAGACATTTGACTGTATCGCAGGAAAACCGTGTCCGGGACCAAGAACAAACATCATATTTGCATCTGTCTTTTTTATAAGATTATTCAAACAACCATAAACAAAATTTATACCAGGACAAGTTCCCCAGTGTCCGAGTAGTCTAGTTTTTATATCTTTAAAGGAGAGTTCATCTTTTAATAAAAAATTATCTTGCAAATATATTTGCGAAGTAGATAGATAATTTGCTGCACGGACATATTTTTTAATATTTTCAATTTCTTTTCCCATTTACCCGAGAAAATTTTTATTGACGAAAATGTGTTGGTGTTAAATGATTACAAATTTTATTATCTAGATATATCTAAAAACGTATATCTATCTGTTCTCTATTTTCAACACATCAATAAAAATTTTAACAAATTAATTATATCAAAGAAAAACTTTTTAAACTAGACAATTTTTATTACAGTTTTGACTTTTTTGACTTTTTTTGGTATAAATAATATCTGAATTCGCGCTTCGGCGCTTTTTAAATTATAAAAATAAAATGCAAATACGTAATATAGCAATAATCGCACACGTTGACCACGGTAAAACAACTCTTACAGATGCAATACTTAGACAAACCGGTATGGTTGAAGAAGGAGTAAGTATGGACAGTAACAAGCTTGAACAAGAGCGTGGTATTACTATATATGCAAAAAACACATCTATTTTCTATAAAGATACAAAAATTAATATTGTTGATACTCCCGGTCACGCAGACTTCGGTTCTGAAGTTGAGCGTGTTCTACGTTCTATAGATACAGTTCTTCTTGTAGTAGATGCACAAGAAGGTCCTATGCCACAAACAAGATTCGTTCTTAAAAAATCTCTAGAGCTTGGTCTCAAACCAATCGTAGTTATAAACAAAATAGATAAACCAGCCGCAAGACCAGATGAAGTCCATGAGGAGGTTCTCGAACTCTTTATGGAGCTAGGTGCAAATGATGAACAAATAGATTTTCCTACTGTTTTCGCAATAGGTAGAACCGGTGTTGCAATGATGAAATCTACAGATGAACAAAAAGATTTAACCCCACTCTTAGATACAATACTTGAAAAAGTCCCTCCAGCAAAAACAGACATAGAAGCTCCATTTTCAGCTCAAATATTTAACTTAGCTTATGATAATTTTTTGGGTAGAATAGCCGTAGCTAGAATATATGATGGAAAAGTAAAAGATGGACAAACAATTTGTATTAAAAAACCAAACAACGAAACAAGACAAGCAAGGATAACAAAACTCTATACTTTTAGAGGTGTTAAAAAAGAAGGTGTTGAAGAAGCAACCGCAGGAGATATTGTTATGGTTGCAGGTATTTCTGATGCTTATATTGGAGAAACAATCTGTGAAAAAACAGAACAATCTCCTTTACCATCTATAAACATAGACGAACCAACAATCTCCCTAAGTTTTTTAGTTAATGATTCTCCTTTTGCAGGACGTGAAGGTAAATTTGTTACAGGAAGACAAATAAGAGAGAGATTAGAAAAAGAAATGGAAATAAACGTCGGTCTTAAGGTTGATTTTGATACAGACCCTATTACTGTTTACGGTAGAGGTGAATTACATATTGCTATACTTATAGAAAACATGAGAAGAGAGGGTTTTGAACTTCAGGTTTCTCAACCTCAAGCTATTATTAAAAACATTGATGGTATAGATTGCGAACCATATGAAGAAGCAACAATAGATGTACCAGAAGAATTTCAAGGTACAGTTATAGAAAAACTTGGAAAAAGAAGAGGTATTATGAAAGATATGAAAGTAAAAGACAATCAAGTTAGAATGATTTTTGAAGTACCAACAAGAGGACTTTTAGGATATAGAGGTATATTTGTTGTAGACACAAAAGGGCTTGGAATACTTTGTTCAAGATTTATAGATTTCAAACCACATGCAGGAAGTATACAAAAACAAGAATTTGGATCAATGACCTCTATGGTTACAGGAAAAACAATGGCCTTCTCACTTTGGAATTTACAAGAAAGAGGAATACTTTATATTGACCCAGCAATAGAAATATATGAAGGTATGGTCATTGGACATGTTTTAAATGGAGAAGATTTGGAAGTAAACCCAACAAAAAACAAACAACTTACAAACATGAGAACTTCTGGAAATGATGAAGCCCTTTATCTTGTTCCGCCATTAAAATTGGATATAGAAAAAGGACTAGAAATAATGCAAGGTGATGAATATTTAGAAATAACACCCAAAAACGTAAGATTAAGAAAAAAACTTCTTACAAAAAACGAAAGATCAAAAGCTTCTAGAAATATATAAGATAAAACCGCCCAGCAAAAGCTGTGGCGGTTTTTTATAAGAGACTAAGCGACTCTCATAATTGAGGGGTAAATCCACTTCTCAGGTAAACTCTTTTGACCATTTCTAGCCGAAAAGTATTCAATATCGGTCCTTGTAGAACTAATATGAAAAACAATTCCCATATTCTTTCCATCAATAACACAAATACTTCCAAGACAAGCCAGAGAAATATTTTCTTCATCATTCCAAAGATCACGCTTATCATAGATCAAAGCACGCAAATTATCAAAACCAAGCTGGTTAAGAGCACTGAGTACTTCAATCGTGGCAGGAATTTGGTTGATTTTGCGAATTGCATGAACCAGATGAGTATCTGGTTTTGATTCTCTTGCTTTCAAAATGAAAACAAGAGGCATATTGATACCACACATCCCGACATCCTCAAGATGATAAAAACGGTGTGGTACAATACTCGGAAATTTTCCAAATGTAACTGGATGAGAGCCGATCGAATGAATAACAACATCTTTTAGCATTTATACTACTCCCTCTTTTTAAAAAGAATAAAAAAAGACCACTCGGCCTAAGTTTTATTCTCAAGAACAACTTATAATAATATACAATATATATTAAATAAAAGCAATCAAAAAACCGCCAAATTAATGACGGTTTTTTATCTAATATCTATAAAACCTCAACCTCTTATCTTCTTGGTTTAAAAGGTCTGTTTTCCAATGGTTTAGCTTCGTTAACTGTGAGCTTTCTTCCACCCATTTCAACACCGTTTAATGAATTGATAGCACTTTCTGCTTCTTCATCATTAGGCATAGTAACAAAACCGAACCCCCTTGATCTACCAGTCATTTTATCAATCATGACTGTAGCTGCTTCAACTTCACCTGACTTAGAGAAAAAATCTTTAAGTTCAGTGTCATTTGCAGTGTAAGGAAGATTTCCTACATACAATTTCTTTGCCATTTGTTTTGCAAAATATTTTTAAATCGCAGAACGACCCAAATCTCAAACGGCTAAGAAACACTTAAACCTACGAGAATTAATTTTACTGCTTCAAGAAGTATAACATCTAACAAATGAGCAATCAAGTTACTTATTTATAGAGTATTTACCAACCCTTAATCTCTTGATTCCAAAAGCTAAAGATGGAATGTTTATTAGAACACCGATAGAATTAGCCAAACTCCTCATATATGTACCACTGGTACAAGAAATTTTCATAGAAATAATTTTATATTTTTTATTTTGATTAACTTTTATATTTTCTTTCCAACACAACAAAATATCTTTTTGTCTAAAATCTCCTGTAACTAAAGAGACTGATTTTTTTATTTTTTTATCGAGTTTCTCTTTAGATATATAAGAACTTTCAATTATTTGTATTTTTTTAATACTTACTTCTTTTTCTGGTATTTCTTTATTATCTATCTGTTTTTTTCTAGCCAAAGAAAAAAGTGATTCACCGTTTATGGTCTTTGAAGAATATAATGGATATTTTTGAGAAAACTTACCCAAGAAACTTTTTATTATCTTAATAATTTCTTCGTCTTTAATACTTTTATAACTTAATTCTTTATTAACTAACCCCAATAAATCGTAAGTATCTGTGGAAAAACCGAATAACACATCTAATTCATAGACCTTATCTAAATTTAAATATTTATCTTTATTTTTACATTCATCACCATAAAGAACAAGAAGTAACCCCTCAGCAAGCGGATCAAGTCTCCCCGCATAAGTCATTTTTATATCTCTATACCTAGGATTATCTTTTTTAAACCTTAAAATACATTCAAGTGGTGTTTCTCCTCTATTTTTATATAATTTTAGTATTCCTTGTTTTGAAGTCATATTTAATATACAATATTACATACTAATCAATATTAGACAACAATTTTACTGGTTTTTTATAAAATATAATTTTAAAAATACAATGCCACAAAAGGATATAAAAATAAGTACAGAACCATATAAGGGGGTTAGAGATTTCTATCCCAAAGACATGGCGATACAAAATTATATATTCAGTATAATGAAAAAAACCACCGAAAGTTTTGGATATAGCGAATATGGATCGTCAGTTCTAGAATCAGCAGAACTATATAGAGTAAAATCTGGGGAAGAAATAGTAAATGAACAAACCTATACTTTTAAAGATAAAGGTGACAGAGAAGTTTCATTAAGACCAGAGATGACACCGACCGTAGCAAGAATGATTGCTGCAAAGTTAAAAGAGTTTTCTTTTCCATTAAGATGGTATTCTATACCAAACCTTTTTAGATATGAAAAACCACAAAGGGGCAGGACCAGAGAACACTGGCAATTAAATGTAGATATTTTTGGAGTTAAAAATATTAATGCTGATGTAGAAATTATTTCCATTGCATCAAAAGTGATGCAAAATTTTGGTTTAAAAGAATCTGATTTTGAAATAAGAATTAACAATAGAAAAATTGTTAATTTTATATTAAATGATGTTTTTAATTTACCAGAGGAAATATCATATAAAATAGCGAAAATAATTGATAAAAAAAATAAAATACCAGAAGAGGTCTTTAATACAACAATAAAAGAATTGTTATCAGAGAAAAGTTCTGATTTTATAGAGTTATTAAATACAAAAAACTTCGAAGAATTTATTTCCAAACTTCCTCAAAACGCAACAACACAAGAAGGTATAATTGAGACAAAAGAAATTATTAAAAAACTTGAAAATCTAGGTATTAAAAATGTTGTGTTTTCTCAAGATTTAATGAGAGGTTTTGATTATTATACAGGAATGATATTTGAAGTTTTTGATAAAAACCCAGAAAACAGAAGAGCTGTCTTTGGTGGTGGTAGATATGATGAACTTTTAGCAATTTTTAACAAAGAAAAAGTCCCCGCAGTGGGTTTTGGTATGGGAGATGTTGTTATAAAAGATATATTAGAAACATATAATTTACTACCAGAAATTAAAAATTCTTCAGATTTACATATATGTGTTATGAATGAAAATTCTGTAGGCTATGCTCAGGATTTGGCTCAAAAAATAAGAGAATCAAACATAAAGACAACTGTGGATTATTCATTCAAAAAGATAGGAGATCAAATCAAATATGCAGATAAAAACAAAATTCCTTATATAATTTGTATTGGAGAAGAAGAAGTAAAAACCGGTAAATTCAAGATAAAAAATCTTTCTATTGGAAAAGAAACAGAAGTCGATGAAGATAAGATAATAGAAAATATAAAATAAAATATAAATGAGAAAAGTAATCTTTGACATCGAAACAGATGGAATAATTATTAATGATGGTTCAAAACAAATTTTTCCAAATATGAATATAGTTTGTATTTATGACTCAGAAACAGAAAAATATTCTAGCTATACGAAAGACCAACTAAAAGATTTGTGGCCGATCCTTGAGAAAACTGATTTATTAATAGGATACAACAGTGATAGTTTTGATATACCAATATTAAATAATTATTATCCTGGTGATTTAACAAAAATAACAAGCTTAGATCTATTATCAGAAATAAGAAAGTCTTTAGGAAGAAGGATTAAGATGGATTATATAGCCGAAGCTACATTAGGAAGAAATAAAACCGGGCACGGTTCAGATGCAATAGATTGGTGGAAACAAGGTAGATATGAAGACGTTATTAAATATTGTATAGAAGATGTAAGAATCACAAAAGATATTTATGAATATGCACTTAAAAATGGACATCTTAAATATATAGACGGTAAAGATATAAAAGAAATAAAAATAGACACTTCAAATTGGGATAAAAAAGAAAATAGTGCAATGACCTTTACTCTTCCTTTTTAAAAAATATTTTAAAGATACTTTTAAAAAACATATACGCCACAGCGTATATGTTTTTTATCTTAAATATTTATTCTTGTTTGCAACATGTTCATTGTGTGTAAAAGCATAATACATATTTCCCTCTTTATCAGTTAAAAAATATAAATATTTAGTATTCGTTGGGTTTATAGTATCTTTTATTGAACTTAAACCTGGGTTAGATATAGGTGTTGGAGGTAAACCTTTATATAAATATGAGTTATATGGAGAATCTATCTTCAAATCATCTAAAGACAGAGTTTCTGTTGTCTTACCATTTATATATTTAAAAGAAGAATCAACTTGTAACGGCATTCCTATAGATAATCGATACCACAAAATACCGGCAACGGTCTTTCTTGTGTCTGACATTCTTGCTTCTTCTTCTACAATAGAAGCCATTTTAATAATATCTTCTAGTTTTTTACCAGATCTTTTTATATCAGATTCTATTATCGATATTTTATTTTTAAAATTATCGTTCATTATTTTTATAATCTCTGATTCATTTGAATCTGGAAACAATAAATATGTGTCTGGAAATAAATATCCTTCAAGTTTTTGTTTATTAACAATATCTAAAAAAACATCTTTTTTAAAAGTTAAAATTTTCTCAGAAAAAAAATCAGATATTTCCATAGAATTTAACCCCTCTGGAATAGTTATCTTTATAGGTAAAATATTTGTCTCACCATTAACAATCCTACTAGCGATTTTTATCAGGCCCTGTTTCTCATATAGACCATAATTTCCTTCGATTATTTTACCCTTACCGAAAGTCATCAAATATACTGTAACCTTAAACAAAAAATTGTTTTTAATAATTTTTCTATCAACCAAATCACCAGAAACACCAGATAAAAATTGTCCTTTCTCTAAGATATAAAAACTATTTATAGGAAAATCTTTTGGTGCTGATAAAAAAAATAAATTAAATAGAAAGATAAAAATAAATAATAAACAAATACAAACAAAAATCTTATACCTTTCTAAAATATAAGATTTTATTTTATATAAACAATTTTTATCAGTAAGGTTCTCTTCCATTTTATATAGGCAAATTTGATGGAGCCTCTGACTTCTTTGAACCAACTCTCTTTAATGTAGGAGTTTGAGAAACCATTCCGCTTGGGAAATGAAAAATGGTCGCAAGTTCTTCTGTTGTTAGAACAAAAGGCTTTTTGTCACCATAATTTTTATATGGGTATTGGAAATATGATCTTAATTTATAAGCATAAAACATGCTTTTTTTAATATCATGAATCTTTTTTTCATTCATTTTTTTAAAAAACGGTAAAATAGCACCGAAATCATTTCTCAAGTCACTAACATCAGATAATGTTCCTGGCTTAAAATTATTTAAAGAACCAGAATTATATTGCTTGAATCCGCCTAAAATACCAGCAATGTTTATGGGATTAAAAGACTCTTTTTCTGCTATATATAAAGCTCTTATCATACACTCAAACGCGGGTTTAGATGTTGTTCTCTCTATAGCAGCAATCTTTTCATTTTGCCCTTTAGTTGGATTGGGAAATTTAACAACCTCATCTTTATTTTTAGACTCAAACATGGTTTCCTCTCTTATCTTTTTTATTTCTTCTTTGATTTGTTCTTTAAGTTCCTTTCCCTTCATAAAAGTACCGAGTTTAATACTTAAATCCTCTTGTCTTTGAAATAATATTTGTATCCAACTATATTCACCTTTTTTCATAGAACCCAAATATTCCAACACAGAAGTCATTGGATCTATCTTATATTCATCTTTTTGATCCTTATCTAAACCATAATCTATATAAGTTTTAATAGGAAGTGGATCTGCTTTAGCAAGAGCGAACTGAACACTGTAATAATTATATTTATCTGTATCAAAAATAAGACCCTTCGTATAATCATCTACTTCATATATTTCAATATTTGGATATTGAGCATAAAGTTGTGCTTCGATCATATTTTTAAATTTTGCCTGACTACACCATACATAAAACCTAACCTCACCTTCAACAGATACCAATTCACAAGAAAACCACGGTCTAGTTTTACCAACCAAAAATGCTTCTGCATATCCACCAGCACCACCAGGGGTAAGTTGTGCAAAAAATATTTCCATCGCTGCTGGGGATTTGGTTATTTCCTTTGGTAATTTGATTTGTAAAAGACAGGTTTTTTGTGATTCAACAAACTTCATTGTAAGCCATCTAAATCTGACAATCCAAAAAACATAAAATAATACAAAAGGCATTACTATAGGAAAAAGAATCAGTAAGTATCTACCAGAATTATGAAATGCTAATAACAAAGAATTAAAAGTATCTTCCATATTTTTATTACATTATTATATCAAACAATATTTATAAAACAAAAGACATACACAACTGTGTATGTCTTTTGTTTTATATTATTTAATTATTTCGTACTTACCGTCTTTATTTTTCTTAAAATATTTCTTGTTTTGTAAGTTTATGATAATGGTGTTCTCTTTAACATATCTCTCTTTCATAACCTTCTCAACCACCTCTTGTTTGGTCATAGGACCGTTTTTCTCGATAAGCTTCTTTATAACATCTTTAACAACACCGTTCATATAACCCCATTCTGAAAGTGCATATAAGCCTCTACCGACAAGAACAAATCTAGAATCTTTTATAAGTTCATTGTGAGTTGTAGCAACATGAGCTTTTTTATTAAATACATTTGTTATTGCTTTAGCAACTTCTCTAAAATGTATAGGTGATCCATGCTTTCTTATAACGAGGTAAGCATAATCTCTCATACCTTTTGTATTTATATTTGAAGACTCAGACTTACCCCATTCTCCTAATGGATTCTTTGATATCTTTTTTGATAAAGATAACCATCTTTTTGCTATTTCTTCATTTCTATACTGTTCAGAAACATCTTCAATGTAATCAAGAAATGTTTTTACCATTTCTTGTTCAGAAATCAAATCATTATCTTTTAAATTTTCGTATAATTTTTTAAGAGAATTATGAACTTTATCAGCAAGATTATCATCTATGAACCATCTGTGTTTAAAATCATCGTCTTCTTTTATTTTTTTAAAAGGATGTCCAACAACCAAAATAAAATTCAATTGGCTTTGTGTACTTTTATCTTTTGTAATACTGTCTAATAAGTCTTGTTCAACAACAATTCCACCTAAAGTTGATATAGATTTTTCCAATTCATCAAAAGCAAATTTTTCTTCTAAATAATTTTTAGATTTTCTAATAACATTAAGAGCGTGATTTTCAATCTGTCTAACCCTCTCTCTTGTAATACCATAGTTTTTTCCGATGGCATCAAGTGTCATTTGCTCAGGGTTATCTCCTAAGCCATATCTTTTTGTTATTATATCTCTTGATCTTTCTGGTAATGCAAGAAGTAACTTCTTAACTACCTGTTTTGGTTTGAAACCTAATGTTGTTGTCATACTATATTTATATTAATAAGACTAATATTGACAAATGTCTTGTAGAACATATTAGCACTTCATACAAAATAAGTCAACACTTATACTTTTTTTCGTAATTTAATAAAAAGTATTGAAAAATAAGGTTTCTTATTTTTTTAAAAAACCTTATTTACGCGGTGTGAATATAGACAACAGATAAAATCTATTTTTTTATAACCAGACTAGACAATTGTATAATTATACAACAAAATTAATTATCTTATTTTTTATAAATATTTTTTTCTTAATTTCTTTACCATCTATCCATTTATTTACTTCTATATTTTTTAAAACCTCTTCTTCAATAATACTTTGTTCAGAATCATTTTTTACTTCGATTGTTGCCCTTAACTTACCATTTACCTGAACAACTATTTTAACTGTTGAAGAAACAAGTCTATTTTCGTCATATTTTGGCCACGTTTCTTCAACTATAAGTTTTTTCCCTTTAAAATTAGAAAAGATTTCTTCTGTAAAATGTGGAGCAAAAGGTGAAAGAATTTTTATAAAATTTAAATATACCTTTTCACTAATTTTTTCTTGCTCTTCAAGTTTATTTGAAAGAATCATCATAGAAGATATAGCTGTGTTTGTATTAAATGTTTCTATGTCTTCTCCAACTTTTTTAATAGTCTTATTTATAAGAATTTCTATTTCTTCGCTGTCTACAAACTTCTTATCTACTTTAGACTGTAGCTTCCATACTTTTTCCAAAAATCTTCTAGACCCAACCATACTATCTGTACTCCAAGCAATTTCTTGTTCAAATGGCCCCATAAAAGATTCATAGACCCTCAAGGTATCCGCACCAACATTTTTTACAACTTCATCTGGATTTACAACATTTCCCCATCTCTTACTCATCTTTCTATTATCTGAACCAAGAATCATTCCTTGATTCTTTAATTTTTTAAATGGTTCTTTTGTACTTACAATACCAATATCGTAAAGAAATTTATGCCAAAAACGAGCATATATCAAATGTCTTGTAGAGTGTTCTGTTCCACCAACATATACATCAACTGGCGCCCAATATTTTTCAACCTTTTTATCTACAAGAATCTTATTATTCTTTGGATCCATATATCTCAAGTAATACCAAGATGATCCAGCCCACTGAGGCATGGTATTAGTTTCTCTCTTTGCTTTACCCAAACACCTAGGACATTTTGTATTTACCCATTTATCCATTTTTGCAAGAGGAGATTCTCCTGTTCCTGATGGTTCATAGAATTTAACTTTTGGAAGTTTAAGAGGTAAATCTTTTTCTGGTACAGAAACTACCCCACATTTCTCACAATGAACTACTGGAATAGGTTCACCCCAATACCTCTGTCTTGAAAATACCCAATCTTGAATTTTATATGTCTTTGTCATTTTACCTTTAGCAAATTCTGTAATTTCTTTCATTATCTCCGTATTTTTTCTTCCATTGAATTGTTCTGAATTTATCATCACACCAGATTCAGTATAAGCACAGTCACCTTTTTCTAACCTCTCAAGCCATATATCCATCTCAGCATGAGTCATTAAGTCAGAATGAATATCTTTTTCAGAAAGCCAAATAACTTCATGATTTTTATCTTCGTCTGCACTTATATTTTCTTTTTCTTCATTTAACAATTCAAAATAAACAGCACTTGTATAAGAGACTCTATTTTGATCTTTATGTGCTGCAAAATATTCCGCCTTTACTTGACCACCAAGGACAACCCCGCCTTTTACATTTTTGTATCCTGTTTCTTCAAACAATTCTCTCTTTGCTGCTTCTAAAACAGTTTCCTCTTCTTCAACTCCCCCCATAGGAAAAGTTGTCCAATTGTGTTGTTTCCATTTCAATCCCAAATACATTCCTGTCTTAGGATTTTTTACAATTACATGAACATTTCTTCTTTCAACAACTTTCTTTCCATCAACCGGAGGATTTCTCTTATCTATCCTTTCAGGAATAATAACTTCTGTTATAGGTAAATCGTATTTCTTTGCAAAAGTATAATCACGATCATCGTGAGCAGGAACGGCCATAACAGCACCAGTACCATAGTTTGCAAGAACGTAATCAGAAATAAAAACAGGAACTTCTTTAGAATCTACAGGATTAATCGCTTTTATACCTTTTAACTCTACACCAGTTTTTTCCTTACCTTCCGATGTTCTATCTATTTCTGATTTTCCTTTTATTTCTTGCCTGTATTTTTCTACATCAGACCAGTTTTTTATATAGGGTTTTAATTCATCAACTAGAGAATTTTCTGGAGCTAAGACAACATAAGATAAGCCAAACAAAGTATCTGGTCTTGTAGTAAAAACAGTTATCTTTTGTTCTAAATTTCTAAGTTTAAAAGTTATCTCTGCACCCTCTGATCTTCCAATCCAATTTCTTTGTAATTCTTTTACATGTTCTGGCCACTCAAGTTCATCCATATCTTCAAGTAATCTATCTGCATAATTTCTAATTTTAAGAACCCATTGTCTCATAGGTTTCTTTTCTATAACAGTTCCACACCTCTCACATTTATCACCATCAAGATCTTCGTTTGCAAGACCAGTCTTACAAGATGGGCACCAGTTTATCGGAGCATATGATTCATAAGCTAAACCTTTTTTGAAAAGCTGTAAAAATATCCATTGAGTCCATTTATAGTATTTAGGGTCAATCGTACTTACTTCTCTAGTCCAATCATAATTCAAACCAATCATTTGCAACTGACTTTTAAATCTCTTTATATTTTTCTTCATTGCCACCTCAGGACTTACTTTATTTTTGATAGCATAATTTTCGGCAGGCAAACCAAAAGCATCCCAACCCATAGGATGAAGGATGTTATATCCATTCATTTTCTTGAATCTAGAATAAACATCCGTAGCTATATAACCTCTTGGATGACCAACATGGAGACCATCACCTGATGGATAAGGAAACATATCCAAAACAAAACATTTTGGTTTTTTACTATTTTCGATAACCTTATTTACTTTATTTTTATCCCAAATTTTTTGCCATTTTTTTTCAATCCTTATGTGATTATATTTATCAATTTTTTGGTTTTTGTTCATCCCAAAAGAAATTCTATTTTCATTACCTGTTTTTTTATTCTCTTTGTTTTTCATATTAATTTAATTACTATTTTAAAATACTCAAAAATTTCTAACGGAATAAGTATTTTTAATAATACAACAATCAGCTTTATAAATAAAGTTTTTACTAACATTGACTCAATTTATATAAATGATATAATACAAATAGGGTTATCAGATTTGTAGAAGTTAAAAACTTCGTCTGATTTCGTTCTCTTTTTGAAGGATGCTCTCAAAATGACAAAATGGTTAATTGCTGGGATCTTAGTAATCGCAATACCGCTTATCGTTGCGGCTTTTCTTTAAAACCGTCAAAGGAGAATCTCATGAAGTGTTTTTGTGAGTTTTGCAAAAGACACCCGGAACTTGGTTTTGCTGTAATGCTCATAATTATCACACTCGCAGTATTATTCGGCTTTACACCACGTGTCTCATAAAACAAAAAACAATCACTCAATGCCTTAGCTTTGAGTGATTTTCTTTTTTCTAAAAAACTGATATTATATAAACAGAATAATCCAGCCAAAGGAGGCTAAATGGATAATCTTCGCTGGTTCTGTCAAAGAAATTTTGAGATAATTATAGGAATGATATTCTTCCTTGTCGGAGTTATCTTATTTATTTGGTGTATCATGTAAGTCTCTCAAATACAAAACCACCTTCGCTTCGGCTATGGTGGTTTTACTTTACATAAAATGTAAATAAATTTTCTAGTTATAATAACTAGAACAAATATAACAATTAAAACCTTTATAACAGGTTCTATTTTTTTCCGCGTTTATCTGCGTATTGTCCGCAATTATTCTGCGTCTCTATTCATCTTCCTTTTCTGGTTTTGCAAGCTCTATAATTTCTAAATCAGATTCCACGTCTGTAATTTTTACCACATCTTTATCGATCTTTTTAAATTCTTTATTTGAATTATTAAAATGACTTACAGTAGTAGAAAGTGCATTACCAAGTTTTTCTTGATACTCTTGATAACTTCTAAGATGTTTTTGTAAATTTTCTACATTTTTCTTTATATCTTTTGCCTTTTCTTCAATTTGAAGAGCCTTAAGACCCTGCAATACAGTTTGTAAATAAGCAAGAAACGATGTCGGAGAAACAATAATAACGTGTTTTTCTTTGAATGCATATTCAACCAAATCTCTAGTATTAACTTTCACTGTACCAACTTGAGAGATAAGTAGATCATAGTATATAGCTTCGTGTGGAATAAACATAAAAGCAAAATCCATGGTTCCCTCACCCGGTTTTACATATTTTGAAGTTTCATCAATTCTTCTCTTTAAATCTTCTTTAAAAAGTTTCTCTAATTTTTCTTTTTCTATAGGATTCTTTTCTTCTACTAAACGATTATAATTTTCAAGAGAAAATTTTGAGTCAATTGGTATTATTTTATCTTTAACAAATACAACAGCATCTACAATGGTTCCATCGGCAAAAGGAAACTGCATTTGATAACTTCCTGTAGGTAGAACATTTTTAAGCAAAGTCTCTAAATAATATTCTCCTAGTATTCCTCTTTGTTTAGGATTTTTTAAAATATCTTGCAAAGATTGAAGCTGGTCTGTAAAAGAAACAACTTGTTTGTTTGTCTCATCGAGCCTTGTAAGCTTTTCTGTAATATCACGAATAATTTTAAAAGATTCACTAGACTGTTTTTCAAGAGAATCATGCATTCTTTTAGAATTTTCTCCAATTTTATTATCTACTGTTCTATTAAGTTCATTTATTTGTTCAAGAATAAGTTTAAGTCCAACACCATCTTCGGTCTTTTTTTCTGAGTTATTTTTTTTAAGTAATACAAACAAAAACAATATCAAAACAGAAGCTAATAAAACAGAAAAAACGGACAAGAAAATAATTAATGTTGTGTTCATATAAATATATTATACCAATAATATTTAAATATGGTAATATTATTTATAGATTCATAAAATATGAATTTTAAATTTTAAACAACATGTTACACAAACAAATCAAAGACCAAATAAAAGAAGCGATGATAAATAAGGATCAACTCAAACTCACAGTTCTTAGAAACATAACATCAACCTTCATGAATGAAATGGTTGCAAAGAAAGTTACTGAAGATGAGATTTCTGACGAAGATGTTATCGCAATAATTAGAAGACTTGTAAAACAAAGAAAAGATTCAATCGAACAGTTTACAAAAGGAGGACGCGCAGACTTGGCAGAAAATGAAGAAGCTGAAATGAAAATACTCGAAGCTTTCTTACCACAACTTATGAGCAAAGAAGAAGTAGAAGTTTTTGTAAAAACAAAAATTTCTGAAGCTGGAGAAATCAACAAAGCAAAACTTGGACAATTTATGGGAACAATAATGAAAGACTTGAAGGGAAAAGCTGATGGAATGATGGTAAAAGAAGCTATAGAGTCATTAGTTAAATAATTTAAAGATACAAAAACAAGAGCGGTTTGCCTACGGCAAACCGCTCTTGTTTTACAACATACTTTTCATTATTTGACAAATGTTTAAGAATTTTATATAATAAACAATAGATAGTTGGTATAGGTAGAATCATGTTTTTAACCTCATCAGAAGGAGACTTCAGATGCCAGCAGTTAAGATCTACCCTTTTAACTCCACACAAGACCTTATACAGGCGGTGCGAGAAGAAAGAGTAAAGACAGGACTAAAACCACCAACTTGCTTATGGAGAGTGTGTCATGACAGAAGACTGAACCTATCAGCTTCTGAAAAACACATAATTCTGAGCGAGATTGCAAGTCATGCTAGTTTAGCAAGACAAGCAAAAGTTCATAGACAAAGGTTAGAGGAAGAAAAAGGTACGATGTTTCCACAAATTTTTACTGAAGTTTCTGTAACACAGACAACAAAAGTAAATAAGGAAAACACATCAGATACCCTTCTGACCCAACCCAAGGAACCTTGTATTGTACAGGATTTACTTCCTGGAATAATACTCGGTAATTCCTATCAATATCGTCCTCATCATTGGCCTCGTCGCCGTTGATAGAACGATTTAAACCGAAGATATCTCGCAAGAGTAACCTTCGGTTTTTTTATTGCCCAAACCACCAAAAACTGTTATATTGTTTTGGTATTTGGAATTAATTTTTCTTATACTATATACAATATACTGTATATTAAAATACTGATTATTGGCCTTATCGTCTTAACGGTAGGACAGGCCTTTGAGAGGTGAAGAAGTGAAAGTTTTCACTTCTGCAAGACTTTGAATATTTTGTAATCAAAATGTGAAAAGTGTACAGCTCCTGTAAGGAGGAAAATTCGGGGTTCGATTCGTTTTTAAAAAATTTAATATGGCTCCATCGTCTAACGGTTAGGACACGGCCTTCTCAAGGCTGGAATCGGAGTTCGATTCTCCGTGGAGTCACAAAATATTACATGTATAAATATCTTGTAGGAATATGGAAACTATTTATAGTAACAAAAAAGATGATTATGAGTTTGAGAAATATATATGTTTAGAAAAACCAGAATTATGGCTAAATGAAGCCAATAATCTATTTTATAGTGCTGAGATTTTAGATGAATTTGAAAATTTAAAAAATCAAAATATTTTTGATAAAAAAGATGGTCTTATTAGTTTGTTTTCTGAAAACACCGCAAAAAGATTTTTTTTTAATTATCGTGTTCAAAGAATGCTTTGGGCTTATGGTTTTGAATCTATATTTAAGGGTTTAATTATAAAAGACATAAAAAAATCATTTAATATTACAAATATTACACCCGAAATTATGAAGGAAATACAAAGCCATGATTTAATAACGTTAGCAAAAAAAGCAAAAATTGTTTTGACTGAACCAGAAAAATTTTATTTAAATATTTTAAAAATATGTTCCGTTTGGGCAGGTAGATATCCATTACCAATTAAAGAAGATCAAATGCCCATTCAAAGAAAATCAATGCAATCAAGAGTTGATTTATTTGATAGAAATAAAAAAATGCATAAAGATTTGATAGATGGAAAAATTAAAAGATTGGAATGTGAATATGATATTTTACATGGATCTATTGGAACACAGGAAATTAATTGTTATAAAAGACTTAGGGACAAATTAATTGAATTTTTTTAAAATTAATTTAATCAAACACCACCTCTATCCAAATGAATAAGCTAAATGTCTAAATATCAAGACATTGCCTTGATATTATGCCGCCTTTCCCTTCTCCTCACCCTCAAGTATTCTTATTAAAATTTCAGAAGCTTCTCTGTATTCATCAGAGGTGTCTTTCATAATCAATTCTCTTATAAAACTATTGTTAACATCATCAATAATTTTACTCACCAACACACTATATTTTTCTGCCCAACTATTTTGTGCTTCATGAGTAGAGTTCTCTCCGAGCATCATCTTCATAAGGATAAGTTGAAAATGTAATCTATTTTTCAAAGGAATCCTCTCAAAATTTTCAACTTTTATTTCTTCGGTCATTATATTTTATTTATATCATTAAAATAGATATCTCCTTTTTTTATTATTTTAATAAGTTTATATTTTCCTATCGTTTTTATAATACAATATTTATAAAAAACATGCTATAATTTGAAACCAGAGAGTTCTCTTATAGAAAGGAGTAAAAATGCATAAGAATTTTCCAATAGCCATAGTCATTTGTCCAATTCTTTGGATGATAAGCTGTAGTTTATATACACATTTTCTTGTTTTCTTAAAAAACAAAAAAATTAAAAAATATCAAATACACGCAAGTCTTTTATTATTTTTGCTTCTGATAGCAATTTTGTTTCTTACTTATAATATATCAAAAAAATAAACCCCATTTTCTACAAGATTGTGGGGTTTTAATATTTGACAAATATGATATATAAATGTACTATAAAAAAAGAAGTATTAGCAAAGTGCTGGTACACAAAAAGGAGTTCAACATGAGTTTTCGTGATTTTTTAAACAAGAAATATCCAGAATTAACAAATATAGAAGAATTAATCCCTTGTCCGAATATTCAAGATTTCTTGGATTATGTCAAAAACACAAACACCCCAGACATTTCTGGAATCGATTTTCCCGAAGATCAAGAAATCGTTTTGGAGGGTCGTGCACTCGTTTCCTTCATTGCCGAGAATGCCATTTGTGATGGTGGTGTCACCCTAAGATCTGTAACTGTTGTTGGGGATATTTCTTTCAGTGGCAGTTGGGTGAAAAAACATTTTAAATTCCAAAAAATTAAATGTGCTGGACTTATCTTTCCAGAGAACACCGAGGAGTGCTCCATAAGTTTGTCCGATATTACAGCAACCGAAGAGATCACTCTTCCGGAACGCACATAATAAACAAACCGCCCTTCGACAAGGCGGTTTTTTCTTAGAAAACAGAGGATTTTCGCAAAGCGAAAATCCTCTGTTTTCTATAAACTTTTAACTTATTTACTTATTTAGCCACTCTTCCTCCTGTCTTACAAGTAAATCTTTTGCTTTATAAGGTTCTGACATTATTTCAAGAACTGTTTTTTCCATTCTCATAGATTGTGAACCCTTTATTAATATCACATCATTTTTAAGAATAATTTCTTGTAAAAATTTTCCAGCATCTAAAGATGATTCATATTGAAATATTTTTTTTTCATCCATTCCACTTGAAAGTGCCCCCTCTGCTATTTTTCTTGATCTTATACCAATAGTTATCAGTATATCTGCTATTTTTCCAGATAAACTACCAATTTCATAATGTTCTTCAGAAGAATATTTTCCTAGCTCAAGCATATCTCCTAATACAACAATTTTTCTACCAGATGTTTCTATCTCTTTAATAGTCGTAAGTGCAGATCTTACGGCTATAGGAGATGAATTATAAGTATCATCAATAATCACTGTTTCTTTTATACCACCAATGATTTTCATTCTTCCCTTTGGTGATTCATGACCCAATAGTGCCTCACCAGACCTTACAAGATTAATACCCTGAGAAAAACCAACAGCAATAGCAGATAAAGAAGAATAAATATTTTGTATTCCGAGTGATCCTTTTATATAGACAGGTACGCTATCATCCTTATGATTAATCTTAAAAGACATACCATCAACAAAATTATTTTCTGAATATTGAATTTTTATATTTGTAGCAATCAAATCAGAAATACTATCTGTACCATAAACTAAGGTTTTACATTTTATATCTTCTTTCATCCTCAGTGCATCTTCATCATCTCCATTTATTACAAGCAAACCATCTCTTTTTAAAGCCTGCACTAAATATCTTTTTTCTCTAACAACTTCATCTCTATTTTCAAAAAACTCTATATGTACTGGAACTTTTGCAAAAGCTGTAACAACAACTATATCTGGTTTAAGCCATTTGGTAATTTGTTTAATATCTCCGGGTCTATCTGCGCCGACTTCAAGAACCAACCAATCTGGATAATCAACTTTAAAAATAATTGGAAACAATCCAATAATAATATTTCTAATCCACAAAATTGGATTACTCCAAGCATTATTACAACCAAGAATGGTTAGGGGGATTCCTATATCACTATTAAAGCTTTTTTCACTCTTTCTGATATAAAAAGTAGAAGACATAACAGAAAATATAGCATCCTTGGCGGACGTCTTACCCACATTACCAGTGACAGCTATTATCTTTGGTTTATATTTTTTCAGTATAATCCTTGCTTCATATTGGATTATTGAAGATATTATTTTTTTAAAAAAACTTTTCATTTATTGTAATAATTAATTAATAACCCCACAAATTGATACTAACACAAAAAAGCAAACCTAGAATCTTGCACCCTGAATCTTTTTATTTTTAAGTTCTATCTGGTGGAATTTCATAATAATTTATTAAATATTTAACTATATCAAAGAATGGATTAGTTAGTGTCTTTGATGCATAATCAATATTTTTTGGTTCAACAGTATAAAGAAAAACAAGAAATCTAGGATTATATGCCGGAAAATATCCGAAAAAAGAATGTAACCATTTATCTGGATAGTATCCCCCCCCTTCACTTGATGGTCTAGCAATCTGTGCTGTACCAGTTTTTGCTGCAATACTATAATTATTAATTTTCATTGTACCGCCTGCCAACGCTTCATCTACCACCTTAGTTAACATTCTAGATATTTCTTCGGATGTTTCTTTTTTAAGAATCTGTTTTGCTTCATTTATATAAGAAATATCCTTTGATAAACCAACCTTATAATCTATTTTTTCAACGACATGCGGTATTATAAGTTTTCCACCGTTTGCAAGAACAGACAGAGCTCTAACAGTAATTATTGGTGTCATTGAAATACCCTGACCAAAAGAGGCCGTTACATATTCAATTTTCTTTTTATTACTTAAATTATCTAAAATATTATCTATATTACCAGAAGCCTCATTTGGTAAATCTATACCTGTCTCAGAACCTATACCATATTTTTTAAAATATTCAGTAAACTTTTCTTTACCCATTCTATCCATAACAAAAGCCACTCCAGTATTAAGAGAATTATTTAAAACAGACTGCATATCAACCACACCTCTACCCTTTTTATCAAAATTATATATAGTCCTACCATCAATCTCTAAAAACCCCTTATCATCATAAATAGTTTTAGCAGTAATATCACCAGTATCAAGACCGGCCGCCACAGTAAGTGGTTTAATAATTGAACCCATTTCATAAGCATTACTTACCAATGGATTTGAAAAAACACCAACATCACTCTCGTTTTTAAAATCATTTGGATTAAAAGTTGGATAAACAGACATGGAATATATCTCTCCGGTTTTTGGATCTATCACAATAGAACCAGTTATTTTTGAATTCCACTTTCTGTGTATCTCCTCTACAACATTTTCTACATATCCCTGAACTTCTGGATCTATAGTAGTGACTATATCACCCTCCCTCTCTTTATTATTATTAATATTTTTATTTATATTTGAAAATATTTCAGCAAATGTATTTACATAAAGATTACTATCACTTCTCTTTAAGACATCCTCATAATATTTTTCGAGACCGTATCTACCTTCTAAGTTATCTCCATTATATCCAACAATTCCAACAACCCTAGAAGCGAGGTCATCACCGGGATAATATCTCCACTTTTCTTTTTCTATTATAATTCCCGGTAATTTTAATTCCTTTATATCTTTAATTTGTTCGTCAGAAACATGTCTTTTTATCTCTTCGTATGGATCATTCTTCTTTGAAATCTTTGAATAAAAAGATGAAGAATCTAAATCTATTATATTTGATAATTTTTTATAATATTCTTCTGTATTAGTAGATATTTCATTATTATTTAAAGCTAAAATATAACCAGATTTTAAAGTTGCGGCAGAAAACAAAACACCCTCTTTATTTTTCAAAAAAATAGATCCTCTATCAAAAGTATCCACGGTGGCACTAACATATTGTCTATCTGCTCTCTCACTAAAAGCTTGACCATTAACTACTTGTAAAAAATACAGTCTAATAATTATCAAAAAAACAAAAGCTAAAAAGACAAAAAAAACTAACCTGACTCTATTTTGAAGAGAATTAATTTTCATTTATAGACAAAGAAACTTTTGATTCAGAAACAGAATTTATAACATATTTAACATTATCATTTACAGCAAAACCTTTTGATAAAGCCAAATCAACAGTTATATTATTTTTTAAAACTAAATATTTTGATTCTATGGAATTAACTTCCGAATTTAGCACAACAATATCCTTTTCAGTCTTTTGTTTTGCAACAGCATTAACTATAGTATTATTTACCATAAAACCGTAAGATACTAATAAAAATATAAACACAGAGAAAAAAATCCAAAATATACTTTTTTCTCTATATTCAATTTTTTCTATTTGGTTTTGTATTATTCTTGCTACCATTCCATTTTAAATTTTAAACTAATATTTTATTTCGACTTATTTTAATTATTTTTTTCTATTACTCTCAACTTCGCACTTCTAGATCTT
>CAYZNH010000009.1:0-31930 GCA_964479775.1 uncultured Candidatus Saccharibacteria bacterium
TAGATCTTGAATTTTCCATTATTTCTTCATTACTTGGGATTATTGGTTTTCTATTTATCAATCTACCATCACCATTCTTAACTTTATCTCTAAAAAAATTCTTTACTTCCCTGTCTTCTATACTATGAAAAGAAATAATTGCCATTCTTCCACCAACATTTAATGATTCCCAACCATCTACTAAACCTTGTCTCAAAGCACCTATTTCATCGTTTACAACAATTCTTAGAGCTTGAAATGTTTTTGTTGCGCAGTTTATCTTTCCATTTCTGTAAGATGCTGGGACTGCATTTCTGATTATTTCTACAAGCTCATTTGTTGTTTGTATTGGTTTTACTTTCCTATTTAAAACTATCGCTTTTGCTATTCTTCTAGAAAATCTTTCATCTGAATATGCATATATAACATCTGCCAAAGTTTCCTCACTCCAAGTATTCAAAATATTTTGTGCTGTAACTACGTCATTTCCTGTAGAAAAAGTCATTAAAAGTGGTTCATTATTTTTAAAAGAAAAACCCCTTCCTGAAGTATCCAATTGATCTGAAGAAAGACCCAAATCAAGAAGTATTGCGTCTACACCAGAAACCTTAAGATCAGATAAAACTTTTTTGATATTTCTATAATCAGATAAAACTAAATCATACTTACAATTTAATTTTGATAACTTTTCTTCTGCTCTTTTGATAGCATCAGAATCTCTATCTGTAGAAATAACTCTAACCTTTCCAGAAAATTCAGAACAAACCTTCGAAGTATGTCCTGCACCACCTAAAGTTCCATCAAAATAAATAGAACCATGTTTAAGGTTAAGATTTTCTATTGATTCGTTTAAAAGAACGGTCTTGTGTCCAGTAATAGATTTTGACATTGAATTTTCTTCTTGTTTTTTTAAATTATTATCATTCATACTTTTTTGTGTCTTTTCTGTTATTATTCCTTTTTTTAAAAAAACGATGTCAAAACTCACCACTAGATATGCATCTTCTTAAAGTGCTCCTGCTTGACCCAACTTTTCTGCCAATTGATCGGCTTGTTTTTCAACAACATTCTTATAATCTCTCCAAGAATTTTCATTCCAAATTTCAACTCTATCCTGAACCCCAACAACAGCTATCTTACTCTTTAGGTTTGCTCTTATAATTAAAAAATCTGGCAAAAGAATCCTCCCGATTGAGTCTACTTCTACTTCTGTAGCCGAACCAAACATATATCTATTAAAACTTCTGTTGTCTGCTTGTAACATTGAAAATTCACTTAATTTTTCTGAAATCTTCTCCCACTGTTTTAAAGTAAAAACCCAGAGACAATTATCCAAACCGGCTGTAACAATAATTTTTTTACCCATCTCTTTTCTGAATTTAACAGGCAAAGAAACTCTTTTTTTTTCATCTAATGTATGTGTGTATTCTCCAATAAGCATAATGGTCTATTTTTGAGAAAAAATGATAAAATAATTTTATACCACCTTTTCCCACTTACTATATATTTTATAGCACTTCATCCCACAAATCAACATAATCAAACATAATACAACATAAGAAAATATTTTTCTTATGTTGTATTATGGCTAAAAACAAAGCTATTTTAAATTTTATGAAAACAAAATATTTTTAATTTCAGTTATCAACAGTTTTTTATTTTTATTAGAGAACAAAAATATTAATTTTTTAAAATTATTTCACGGTGCGATAATATTTTTATACTTTCACTAAGAGTGAGATATTACATCTTAGTAAATTTAAGAAAAGTAATAACGACAAACAGAGAAAATATATTATCAAACAAGCCTTTACAAAAATAAGTTTGCAGCAACAAACTTATTAAATAAAGAAAAACTGCCGTGATCGACGACAGTTTCCTTTCTTTTCACTAACGAACCTCTAAAAATCTTTTGGCTTCATAAAAGGAAAATTTTGACACTCTCTAATTGGTTTATCTGCAAGAAAACTAAACAATCTTTCTGATAATCCAAAACCAAAAGTCGGTGGCATACCATACTCAAGTGCTTCAACAAATTCACCATCCATCATTTGAGCTTCCTCATCACCCTCTTTTCTTAATTTTGCTTGTTCTGTAAATCTTCCCATCTGATCAATCGGGTCATTCAATTCACTAAAGCCTTTTCCAAGCTCAGATCCAGCAATAATAACCTGAAATCTTTCTACAAGACTTTCATTTTTCTCCATTCTCTTCGCTAAAGGTTCCATCATAACAGGAACATTTACAAGAAAACCAGGACCACCTATTTGTTTTCTACAATATTTCCAAAGAGTATCTATCGCTCTATTTAGGTTAAAACCTTTTCTGTCATACTCAACTTTTAATTCTCTAAGCTTATTTTCTATATCTGAAAGACTAGATTTCAAAATATTGATACCAGTCATTTTTTCTATTGTCTCAACATAGTCATATCTCTTCCACTCACCACCAAGATTAACATCAAAACCCCTGATTTTAAATTCTAAGGTTCCAAAAGTTTTTTCTGCAACAAACTTATACATTTCTTCTATAAACTTCATACCGATATTGTAATCAGCATAAGCCCAATAAAATTCCATATGCATATAATCTTGCAAATGTTCAGCGTCTACTCCTTCATTTCTAAAAACCTTACCAATTTCAAATACTTTTGGAAAACCAGCAACCATAAGTCTTTTAAGCCACAACTCTGGAGAAATTCTTAAAAAAACCTCCATATTATAAGCATTGTAATGTGTTATAAAAGGTTTTGCTTCAGCACCACCCGCAGTATTTTCAAGTGTTGGAGTATCTACTTCCATAAAATTTCTTTCTGAAAGAAACTTTCTCATTGAACTCCAAAATACCGACTTTTTTAATAAAAGATTTTTAACTTCTTCGTTTGAAATAATATCAAGATATCTCTTTCTAAACCTCTCCTCTTCATCTTGTAAGCCATGCCACTTTTCTGGTAAGGGCCTTAAACTCTTAGATAGCATTCTCCAAGATTCCACTTTTATGGTTTTTTCACCTCTCTTTGTAATAAATAATCCACCACAAATTTCAACAAAGTCTCCGATATCTACAGTATCATTAAATAAATCAAAAACTTTTTCATCCATTTCATCTTTTTTCAAAAGTCCTTGAAATAGACCCGTTCCATCATTAAAATTAAAAAACATTAAACCACCCTGTCCTCTTATGGACATTATTCTACCAACCAAATGGACTTTTTCTTTTTTAGAAATTTCTTCAAAATCTTTTAAAACATCAGAAATATAGTAATCAATAGTAGAAGAAGCTGGATAAGGATTTATCCCCTTATCTTTAAGTATTTTTGCTTTTTCTATTCTAGTGTTTCTAATTTCTTCTATTGAAGCCATTTTATTTAACTTCTATAACTTTATAAGACATAATTCCAGCAGGTGAAGTAAAAGAAAATGAATCACCTTTCTTTTTACCTAAAACAGCTGCACCTATCGGTGATCTATTTGATATTTTTCCTGAATTCATATCTGACTCTGCAGACCCAACAATCATAAAGGTTCTTTTTGTACCATCATTTTTTTCTACCACAACAGTACTTCCAATCATGACATGGTCTCCGTGTCTATCTTCAACAACTGAAGCATTTTTAAGTATTAAATCTACCTTAGAAATTCTCTCTTCAACTGCTGCCTGTTGAGCTCTTGCTTCATGGTACTCTGCGTTTTCAGAAAGATCACCCAAACCTCTTGCATAATCTAAAGCTTCTGCAACCTCTTTTCTCTTAATATTTTTCAATTCTTTTAATTCAACAACCAACTCATCATATTTCTGTTTCGTGAGATACTCTCTTTTTTCTTCCATGTTTTATTTATTTTAAACCATCTTTTAAGATAGCATTTCTTTTAATCAATAAGAATTGTAACAATTTTATAGGTAGAAGTCAAAAAATAAAAAGAACCTACTTTCACAAAATCTTTCGACTTATGTTAGTAGGTTCTTATGTTGGTCATTTAAGACCTAGGCAGCTTGCCCATTTTCTTTCTTTTCGCGCCGACGTTTGGCGCGTTCAGAGATGATCGGTTCGTCGAGGATGACCGACATGATCACCGAGTCCTCGAGCACCGACACCACCTTGTTAAGGGTGAACGTCCAGAACTCTCCCGTCGTGACCGGTACCTTCTTACAAACGGTGTCGATAACGAACGTATATGATACGTTGTTATCGCTCGTCAATCTGCACTGCCACTGGTCACGAACCCGATTGACCTCAAATGCCCCCTTGGAAAAATCAATCTCCTCAAGAACCACAACGGTAATGACCGCAACACGATCATTCTGAGTCAAGATCTGACTAATCCCGCAATAATACGGGACGCCTTCCTTGACAGCATTTTCCGGAATCAGTGACATTTTGTAGTCAATGACGTAAAGCTTCCCAACATCTCGGTTACCGAGATAACACTGAAGTTGCTGTCCGGGACGATCACGACGATCCTTCTTGGTAAAACGACAAACGACGTATTCTTTCTTCATCTCCAACCTCCGATTTTTTTAAAATCACCAACACAAAAAATTCAAAACCGGCAAACTGTCCGGTAAATCCTTTTCTGTAAAGTGACTTAACTATTTCTATACTAAGTATAGCATATATAGAATATTTGTCAAGTATTATTTAGTAATATTTTTATATATTAAATAAAGCTTAAAATAAAGGCGGATTTTGGCAAAGCCAAAATCCGCCTTTATTTTTAAACTATAAACTACAACTATTCTAAATATTCTGGAGTATAAATATTCATCCAATCAAAAATTTGTCTCATAACAAATACCCCCCCAAGAGTGTTTGTCACAGGACCTTTTTCCATTATTACCGCAAAAGCATACTTTGGATTATTATAAGGGAAAAAACCAACAACCCAAGAATTAACAAATTGTTTCTTGGAACCGAGTTCTGCTGTACCAGTTTTTGCTCCTATTTTTACATAATCATTTCTAAGCCCCAGAGCAGTTCCTTCCTCTACAGACATTTTCATCCCCTCTCTTACAACCTGATAAAAATCTTTATCGTAAGATAGTTCTGTCGTATTTTTATTTTTCTCTTCATACAAAATAGTGGGTTGAACTAATTTTCCATTATTTGCAATACTAGCCACAGCTCTTACAACTTGTATTGGAGTAACCTGAAATCCATATTGTCCGATTGAAGTATGATATGTATTTCCAACCAACCATTCCTCTCCATCAAAATTTTCTTTTTTCCATTCTGGATCAGGAACAACACCATCTTTTCCTGCAAAAAATTCATTATTTGGTATTTGATTACCGAAACCAAAACTAGTCATATATTTTTTAATATTTTCTATACCAAGTCCTTTTTGATTTTCATATCCGCCACCAATTTCATAAAAATACACATCAGATGATACGGCAATCGCCTTCCTCATATCTACATATCCATGAGCTTTCCAATCTTTAAAAACAGTTGGGTTTAAAGGATTATATTTATTGGGAATAGAAATATAACCAGCACTATAAATATTATCATATTGATCTATAATTTTTTCACACAAAGCAGCTATTGCCATAAACGGTTTAATAATAGACCCGGGAGTATACAAACCATCAGTAACCCTATCAACAAAAGGATTGTTTATATCTTTTAAATAATTATTAATTATTTTTTTATCATCACCATCAGTCATTACTTGTGAACTATATTCTGGATAACTAGTAAGAGCCAATATTTCTCCGCTATTAACATCCATAATAACTCCCGCCCCCCCAACAAAACCAACTCTTCCCGCTAAATCTAAAATGGAATCATGTAATTTGGATTGTAGTTTTGAATCGATAGATAATTTTAAATCCTTTCCATCTTTTGGTGGTCTAATCACACTTTCTGATTTTATTTCATTCAATGCGTTTACTTCAACGATTCTCAAACCATTTTCTCCTGCCAATATATCATTATAGAATTTTTCAACACCATCTTTTGCATCAAAATCATCATTATAATAAAAACCATATTTATCCTTCTGTGGATATTTTATATAACCAAGTACATGTGACAAACCAGAAGATGTAGAATATTTTCTTAGAGAATACTCAAGACTATCTTCACTTATAATATTCCATGCTAAATCTCTATCCTTCCTATCAACAATAATCCCCCTTCTAGAAAAAACCAAAGTATTATTAAGTCTATTGTTTTCACTCCTATCATAGTAACTACCTCCGTTAATAATCTGAAGACTCCATGATTTATATAAAAAAACCATTACAACAATTAGAAAAAAAGAAGAGAAAATCCAAAATGTCGATTGAGAAATTGGTTTTTCTATTCTACCCTCAAACTGATTAACATCAAAATTTGGTAAATTTTCTGAATCAATAAAAATTTCATCAGGATCTATTTCTTTTATCCTGTTTGAATATTTATTTTTATTAAATAAACGTATTTTTCTAAACATAAATTATCTTGGATAAAATTTTAAAACCTTTTTAAGTTGATAAATGATTAATATAAAGACAATTGATAAAAATAGAAATCTATATGAATATAATAAGCCGACAAAAAGATCGTATGAAGAATTGTTATTTACTAATAATATATTTTTTGCTCCATATAACAAATCAAGAGAAAGAGCAAAAAAGATTGCTTCAAAAAAGTTTCTAAAAATAAAAATAGCAATAATTATAAACAAAAAAGACAAATAAGATGGGAACAAAAAAATTATTATAAATAGAAAAAAATTAAATAAAAATCTATACATTTTATTTTTCAATAATAACTTCAACCCACTTGAGTTCAAAAATATTTATAGGGCTCTTAAATAAAACTTTTTGAAAGACGTCTGTTGTCTTAAACTCAATCTTTTCAACCAAACCAAAAATATTATGAGAAATTATTGGTAATATAACAATATCACTTTCTTTTATATCTAGTTCTCTTGGCACCTCAACAATAAAATTACCAGACCCTAAACCCAAAGCCTCTTTCTCTATATTATTATCACCAATAAGAACTGGGGTTTTTTCTCCAGAAGATGAGTACAAAACCACCTTGGATGTATTTTTATAAACCTCTGAAATATATCCGATATGAACATTACCATCCGCTATAACTTTATTATTCACCTCAACACCACTATCGCGTCCAACATCAATAATCAAAGTATCATACGCAGAAAGAAATGGTTTAATCAATACATTTGATAAAACAAGGTCATTAAGTTTATTACTTCTACCAAAAATATTTTTTAATTCTTCGTTCTCTTTCTTAACAAGATCAATGATTATCTTTTCGTTTTTATCTAATAATAATTGTTTCTTTAATTCCTCATTTTCTTTTATCAAGGTTTTTTTAGATTTTAAAACCTCAGTATTATAATTCAAAAAAGAACTTATGTTTCTTTTTAAAAACCAAAAAGGTTGGCCTATTCCAAAAAGTAAATTTTTATAAAAAAAAATAAAAATAAACAAAATAAATAAAAAAACAAATAAAACACTTTTTTTATTTGTTTTGTTATTATCTTTTTTAACTGAAGTAAAATTATTTCTTTGGTGGTAATTCATCTTCATTTTGTATTAATGCTTCATTATACAAATCTAAATTTTCCAAAACAATACCCGCACCCCTTGCTACAGCTGTTAGTGGATCATCTGCAATTCTTACTGGAATTTTTAAATGTTCAGATAAAAGTAAATCCAAACCTTTTATTAAAGCCCCTCCACCAAACAAGGATATGCCTCTCTGCATAACATCGGCAAGAATCTCTGGTGGTGTTGTTTCTAATACTTCTTTTGTCGCTTCCACAAGACTTTCTATTGAAGAAGACATTGCTTCTCTAATATCAGAATCAGTAATAATAACTTCTCTAGGAAGACCTGTTATTAAATCCCTTCCTTTTATTGAAGCTTCTAGTGGTTCCTCTGATATGACAGCACCTATAGCAATTTTAATATTTTCAGCTGTTTTCTCACCTATTAAAATTTTAAACTCACTTCTTATATAAGAAATAATATCATTATTTAATTTATCTCCAGCAACCCTTAAATTTTTAGATCTAACAATTCCTCCCAAAGAAATAACTGCTATGTCTGTCGTTCCGCCACCAATATCTATAACCATACTTCCAACCGGATCATTGATTGGCAAACGAATACCAATAGCTCCTGCCATAGGCTCTTCTATTATATAAACTTCTCTAGCACCAGCATTTTTTGTTGCATCTCTAACTGCTCTAATCTCAACATTTGTAACCCCAGAAGGTACACCGACAACTACTCTTGGTCCAAGCATTTTAGGAGAAAACTCCTCGGCTTTTCTAATTAAATTTGCAATCATTTCTTCAGTAACTTCAAAGTCTGAAATGACTCCATCTACCAAAGGTCTTACGGCTACAATATGCGGAGGGGTTCTTCCAAGCATTTCTTTTGCTTGTGTACCAACGGCAACTACTCTACCCGTCTTTTGATTCAAAGCCACAACAGATGGTTCATTCACGATAATCCCTTTTCCAGCCAAATAAACAAGGGTGTTAGCAGTACCCAAATCTATTCCTATGTCATTTGAGAGATATTTATTTATTTTTTTAATGGTGTCTTCAAACATGATGATTTTTAACGAGCGGAGCGACTATAAAAACCATCACCCCGTCAAATTCTATTCGATTATAAACAAAACTAATACTTTTACAACAAACATTCAATCCCCATCTTTTTTATTATTTTCGTAACGTATTTGACTGGGGTTAAATCCTATCCATACCTCTTTACAAATTCAGTCATCTCACCCTCATCCATAATAGAAATCTTTCCATCTTTTCTTTCTTTTATTTCAAAACTACCAGCTTCTATTCCTTTTTCACTTACTACAACTCTAAGCGGAATACCTATCAAATCTGAATCATTAAACTTTTCCCCCGCACGGGTATCTCTATCATCATACAATACCTCTATTCCTTCTTCAGTAAGTTTTTTATAAATATATTCGGCAGTATCTTTTACCTTTGAGTTATTTGATGTAATCTCAACCAAATGAACTTTAAATGGAGCGATCGATACAGGCCAAACAATACCCTTGTCATCTGAAAGTATTTCTACAACAGTCCCGACAAGTCTGCCTAAACCTATACCATAACTTCCCATAACAACAAACTTTTCTTCTCCTTTTTCATTTTTATATTTCAAATCAAAAGGTTCTGAAAATCTTGTACCAAGAGAAAATATATTTCCAACTTCGATAGCTTTTTTCTCTACAATATCTTTTTTATCTATACCAAGTTCTTTCAAAACTTCATCATTATAAACTTCTTTATTTATTGCGATTTTCTTCTTTTCATCAAGATAAATAGTATCTTCACCCGCATCAGTTATTGCTTGAAATTCATGTGAAAACTTTGAAAAAGTTCCACCGGAGGCAAAAGTAATGTAAGTTAAATGCCCTATACCAACCCTATTGAAAACATTTTGATAAGCAACTTTAGACTTTTCATAGAATTCATTGTGTTCGGTGTCATTTTTTGAAAATGAATACAATGCTTTCCAATAAAATTCTCTTCCTCTCAACATTCCAGATTTACTTCTAGCTTCATTTCTAAAAATATTTTTAAAATCATAGGGATATATAGGTAAATCTTTATAAGAAGAAATATATTGCTTCAAAATATTTGCGTAAGCTTCTTCATTAGTAAAAGAAAGACCAACTTCAGTTCCATTTTTTAATTTAGTTTTAAACCAATTGTCTACAACTTCATCATTCCATCTGTTTGTTTTCTCCCAAACATCTTTACTTTGTATGATAGAAGTTTTCATTTCTGTACCACCGATTTTATTCATCTCGTCACGAATAATATCTTCTACTTTTTGCATCACACGAAGACCGAGTGGTAAATAAGAATAAACTCCAGCCATTTCTTTACTTACGAAACCAGCACGAATAAGGAGATTTGCGTTTTTTGACACTTCGTCTTTAGGCCCTTCTTTACGGGTCTTACTAAGCAACATTGATTGTCTCATATCAGAATATTACATTAAATATAGTTAAAAAGAAAGTTTAATTAAAACTTGACAAATACTTTATATATGATATACTCTATATAGATTCAAGAGTTTTTCAAAAACGCAAAAAAGGAACAGTATGAAATCAGAATGGGTCTTGTTTGGTATTGGTCTTCTCAGTTGTCTCATTATCGCCGGTGTTTACGGTGGCGATGAGTTCTGGGCTTTTTTCGGTTAATAAAACACAACAACTGAAAGGAAAAGCAGATGAGAACTCTGTTTGACGATGGGAACCTTGTTGTACGAACGAACGATTCAGGCAAAGTGTTCGTCTCAAGCAAGGAAAACCCTGGACGGCAAGGGGAACAACCCGAACTAAGAATCGGTGTTCGCTCGTGTGCTCTGCATGTCACAGCACGTGAGTGTAACTGGAACCCCACTTCCTTCAACGGACTTGGCGGCTTCGCTGTAACCCACATGCGGTAGACGAGATTACTAACCCACCAACAGGAAAGACCTGCTTCGGTGGGTTTTTCTTTTCTTACAAAATAATGAGTACTAACGAATATATTTTGTTAGACCCCGTTAAACTTTTTTAATTACTAAGTTTCTCACATAATAACTATATAAATGTAACTTATGTAAAAAATTATAAAAATAAAAAGTTGTACGGGGTTTTATATTATAATCATCTACGCTATAGCGTAGATGATTATAATAATCCTAGATTCCCGTCTGCACGGGAATGACACAAAAAGAGGGGTTTCGCTTTGCGAAACCCCTCTTCGTATTTGTATTACTTTAAACTTTATGAACTTAACAAACTTTCTACTTAAATAATCTGAGAATATCCTTATAAGTAACAAAAATCATAAGCAAGATTAAAAGTAGAAAACCAATACCATTTGTCCAATTTAAAATCGCTGGTTTTATCCTTCTTCTTATAATTGCCTCAATACCTACAAATAAAACCCTTCCCCCATCAAGTGCGGGAAAAGGAACAAGATTAAGCATGGCTAAATTTATAGAAATCATTGCAATAAAACCAAACAGATAAGATATACCTATTGTCCTTGCCTCGCCCACCATACCCGCAATACCTATGGGACCAGCAACTTGTGCAAAAATATTACTCTGTCCTTTAAATAAAGATACTATAAAAGTATACAAACCTACAGTGATATTTTTAGTTTCTATTCCCGTAAGTTTTGCTCCCTCATAAAAAGATCGAAAAAAACCAAACTCAACCGTACCAACCATCCCCATAGAAATCCCTATCGCCTTTTTACCTTCTACAACTCCATTTTGAGAGATAACCTCAACAGTACCCGTCGCAGAATTTCTCTTATATTCTATAATTATTTTATCTTTAGATTCTGCTATTGTCTTTTGTATAAATTCTACACTTGGAGATACTTGAAAAACATCACCCGACTTTATACTGAGAATATGATCACCACCCTTTATACCAGCTTTTTCTGCTGGAGATTTTTCTTGAACAGACAATATCATCACAGAAACATCTTTTGCTTCATCTCTATATTCATCAGTAATAGATGAAGTAAGCCCAATATTAAAAGATATAGATATCAAAATCCAAGCAAAAACCAAATTCATAAAAATACCAGCAAGTAATACTATCGCCTGCTTCCATCTTTTTGCATTTACAAAACTTCTAGAGCTATCAGATCCTACCAAAGATTCATCATCAGGATTTTCACCAAATATTTTTACATAACCACCAAAAGGAATAAGATTTAAAGAATATTTTGTCTCACCTTTTTGCCATCCAAATATTTTAGGAGGAAAGCCAATAGCAAACTCATCTACTCTTATGCCGAAAGCTTTAGCAGCTACAAAGTGCCCGAGCTCATGTACAAATACCAAAACGGCGAGAATTACTAAAAAAAGTATGATAGTCATTCAATCATTTTAATGTTAAAAGTGCTTAAAGTCAAAAGAAAATAAAACAGTGGTTTAAATTCATAAATAAAAAGAGGAGTTCGCTATAGCGAACTCCTCTTTTTATTTATGAATTTATCTCTTTGTCTTTCTTATCAAATAAAACTTCAAGATTTATATTGGATTCATCTATTATACTTTGCATCTCTTTTTTATATCTAATTCTTTCATCTTCAGTAAGTTCACCATCTTTTTCTTTATCTTGAATATCACCCCAGACATCTTCTCTAACACCACGAAGATTTACTCTTGCATCCTCAAGCTTTTGCTTAGCGGTTTTAATAATTAGACCTCTTCTTTCTGTAGTGAGTTCTGGAAAAGATACTCTAACCCCTTTATCATCGGCACCAACAGAAACACCAAGGTCAGCTACTGTAATAGCTTTCTCTATTGCTTTTGACTGAGTTTTATCCCAAGGAGTTATCCTTATAGTTCTTGCATCTTCTGTACCAATATTTGCAACTTGATTTAAAGGCATTTTAGAACCATAAGCATCTATAGAAATACCGTCCAAAATAGATGCACTAGCAACCCCAGTTCTTAACCCCATATATTCTTTCTTAAGCCATTCTTCTACACCTTTAGCTTTTTCTTTTAAAATTTTAAAATCGTACGTCATGTTTTTATTTATTAATTTACTGACCTATTATAACAAATTTTTATTTTTATAAAATAGGTATAGTTATAGCTAAATATTCTAAAAGCATTTTCAAGCTTGGGGATGGATCAGTCGCATATTGTCTAACATTTTCTATTTTTTCTAAAATATCAAAATATTCTTTATTGTCTTTCTTGTTTTTTAATTCAACTTCCAAATCACCTATAAATTTTATAATTTCAATTTTACTTTTTTCTTCATCAGAGACACTTTCAATGATCTGTTTGATTATTTCTAATCTTTCACCGACAGATGATTCTAAAAACTTTTTTGCATCTTTTCTTTTATTATCTTCACCACTGTGTTCAAGGATAATCATCCTTGATTTTAGTGTCGGTAAAATATTTTGTGTAGAAGGAATAATCAAAAAGAAATGAGTATTACCAACAGGTTCCTCAAAAATTTTTAACAGTGCATTTTGTGCTTTTTCTGTAATAAAATTTGTATTTATAACAAAAATCTTTTTATCTTGATTTGATGGTTTATTTTGGTGTAATTCTTTTAACTTTCTACTATCTTCAATATCCAAAGTATCATATTCACCATACCAAAAATCCTGATTACCATGTATAGAAAACTTCAATTCATTAATTAAAAAATTCTCTAATTCAGATAAAATACAAGAAGAATCACCCTCTATACAATAAGCATGGTGTAAAAAATCTTTATCAATATTTAAATTACTTTTCACAATATAATAATACAAGAAATAATAAAAAAAGCGATTTTGCGAAGCAAAATCGCTTTTTTCTCTTTTTTTTAACGTTTCGAAATAATAGTCTTCTTATAAGTCTCCAAATGTTCGAGTGCAATACCTGTCCCCTTAGCAACACAGTATAATGGATCTTTTGCCATAACAGCCTTCACACCAGTTCTTCTAAAAACAAGTTCTGGTAAATTTCTAAGTTGTGATGAACCTCCTGTCATAATAATCCCTTTATCAATAATATCAGCAGCGAGCTCTGGAGGAGTCTCTTGTAAGACATCTTTAATAGCTTTTATCATATCTTTCAATTCTTTTGCTATAGCTTTTACAATTTCATTTGTTTTTATTTCTGTTGAACGAGGAAGACCAGTCAAAAAGTCTCTACCTTTTATTGTAAGAGAAAGTTCTTCTTCAAGTGGCACAGCACTACCAACTTTTATTTTTATTTCTTCTGCTGTTTTATCTCCAATAGCAAGGTTAAAAGTTTTCTTTATATAGTCTGCTATTGCAGCATCTATTTTATTACCCGCACATTTTACAGAAGTCGAAGATACAATACCTCCAAGAGAGATAACAGCAACGTCTGTAGTACCCCCTCCAATATCTACGACCATATGTCCCATCGGTTCATAAATAGGAATACCAGCACCAATAGCAGCGAGAATAGGTTCCTTAACAACATAAGCATTTTTTGCACCAGCTCTTATAGCCGCTTCCACAACAGCTCTTCTTTCTGTAGATGTAACACCAGCAGGAACAGAGACCATAACTTCTGGTTTAAAAATATTCCATTTACCAAGAGCTTTGTCTATAAAATATCTAAGCATTGCTTCTGTAACACGATAATCTGCAATAACCCCATCTTTCATAGGACGAGAAGCGACAATACTATCCGGAGTCTTTCCTATCATATCTTTTGCTTCATTACCTACAGCCAAGATTTTATTATCTTGTTCTGATATAGCAACAACAGAGGGTTCAAAAAGAACCACTCCTCTTCCAGGTACAAACACCAAAGTATTTGCTGTTCCTAAATCTATTCCTATTTTTCTGGTAAATATAGACATTACAACTATTTAATTTATAATCCTATATTAGCTCTTTTTTAGCTATTTGCAAACCAATGACTTGATTTTAAATTCAAAAGGAGTTTAATGAGAAAGGAACTGATCACTAACAAGGAGAGAACAATGAGTCCTGACAAAGACCGTGTTGAACGAATACTCGACAAAGACCATTCTTTTCAAGAAGAACTGATAAATAAACAATTTAAAGAAGCCCTTGAAGAAATAACTGAGGGTCTAACTTTAAGGGTAACTTCTTTGGGAACCAACCCTTTTGAAGTAAAAATCAAAAGAGTACTTAGACCGACAGAGAAAAAACCCAAAATTGTTAAGGTTGGAAAAGTGGAAGGGAAAATAACTCCTCACGGCGAAATTTTTAGCACAGCAAGGAAGATTGTTGAAAAACATTTTCTTGCTATCACTCAAGAATTACACCAGACGATCGAGTTACTGGCATCAGAGGGTAAACTTCAAATCCCTTACAGTCTCAGCGTCTCAATCCGAAACAATGAGCTCTGGATATCGATACACGACAGTCAATATAGAATCCATGAGCGGTCTCCGATTTCTAATCCGCAACCCATAGTTATCTTGAGAAAAAGTAAGCCAAAAGGCAAATAATTTACTCTCACAAAGCCACCCTGGAAAATGGGTGGCTTTTTTTATAGCATATATGCTATAATATATTGACTTAAATTTTAAACATTTTAATCAATAATATTATGGAAAAACTTACACAAATAGGAAAACTTATAACTGAAATTAGAGAGAGAAAAGGTTTAACACAATCAGAATTTGCTGAAAAAATGGATACCACACAAAGTGTTATTGCTCGTATTGAGAATGGTGAACAAAATCTTACAACCGAGATGATAGAAAAAATAAGTGTTGCACTAGGCAGCGAAATAGTCACCGTCTCAAAGGGTGCTATGAATTTTGAAATTGAAGGTGGAAACAAACTCTCTGGAACAATAGTTACAAAAACTTCCAAAAATGGAGCTATGGGGATAATCCCAGCTTCCCTAATGAACAAAGGAAAAACAACTCTAAAGAACGTTCCTAAAATTGAAGAGGTTTATAGAATGATTGAGGTTCTTGAAAGTATCGGAGTTTCTATAAAATGGAATAGGAGTGACTTAGAAATAGAAACAAAAAAAATAGACCTCAAAAAAATAAATAAAGAATCTGCAGAAAAAACAAGAAGTATAATAATGCTTATTGGACCTCTTATGCATATGTTTAAAAAGTTTTCTCTACCACAGTCTGGTGGATGTAAGCTTGGAGCCCGTACTGTCACCCCTCATTTTTTCGCATTAGAAAATTTTGGTCTTAAAATAGAAACTAAATCAAAAAGTTACGAAATATCAAATGAATATTTGAAGCCAGCCGAGTTTGCTTTATATGAATCTGGAGATACCGTTACGGAAAATGCAATCATGGCAGCTGCACTTATCCCCGGCACAACCATTATTAAATTTGCTTCTGCAAACTATCAGGTTCAAGACTTATGTTTCTTTCTTGAAGACCTCGGAGTAAAAATAGATGGAATAGGCACAACCGCCCTTACAGTTCATGGTGTAAAAGAAATTAATAAAAATATTTCTTATTATTTAGCTGAAGATCCTATTGATAGTATGTTTTTTATTGCCGTATCAGCAGTTACTAACTCTGGGATTAAAATTGAAAGATGCCCTATAGATTTTCTTGAGATAGAATTACTCAAACTCAAAAAAATGGGTTTTAAATTTAAAATATTAAAAAAATATAAAGCATTAAATGGAAGAACAAAACTTGTAGACCTACAAACCTTTTCTTCAAAACTAAAAGCCCTGGAAGATAAAATAGAATCGAGACCTTATCCAGGATTAAATATAGATAACCTTCCCTTCTTTGCTGTTATAGCCACACAAGCAGAAGGACAAACAATGATACATGACTGGGTATATGAAAAACGTGCAATACATTATAAAGAACTCGATAAACTTGGTGCAGATACTATACTTGCTGATCCACATCGTTTTTATGTAAACGGAAAAACTATTCTTAGACCGACAGAGATAATCTGTCCTCCTGCACTTCGCCCTGCTGCTATAATACTTATTGCAATGCTTGGAGCTAAAGGAAAATCAACATTAAGAAATGTTTACAGTATAAATAGAGGTTATGAAGAAATAGCAAAAAGATTAAATTCTATAGGGGGAAAAATAAAAGTCTTTAAAGATTAGAGGCTCGCTCGCAGAGCATTTTGAAAACACGATAAAAGTTCCGCCGTCGCGGAACTTTTTCTCTACTCGCTGAATTTTTTGCTAAAAATTCTGCTCCGTAAGATTTTCAAAATGCTCAGCTTCGCTCGCTAATATGAATGCAAAATACAATTCCTTTTACGTATGTCATTGCGAGGAGGTACTCCGACGTGGCAATCCAGGTTCGTATTTGTATTCTCATCCCATTGAAAAACTGGATCTTTTTTTTAGTAACAAAACCAACCACTTAAAAGTGGTTGGTTTCTAAAATAATTTTTCTCAATATCTAATCTCCGAAAATTAACGAACACAACGAACAAGACCTTCAGAAAATTCCTTACTTTCATAATGTGCGTCACCATCACTCATTCTAATATTCCAAGCATTATCATTCGAATAACCATACAAACTATCATCACTCGATGACCAATAATGACTATGTTTAAAATCAACTGAATCAGTTCTCTCAAATTCAGCTAACAATTCATCTTTTGTCGGTAATCTCCAGAGCTTTTCTCCTTTTTCCAGCTTTTTATTTAATTTGGTAATTTCTTTTTGAGCATCAATCCAGGACATCCTTCCTAGCTCTAAGCCCCATTCCAATTTTAATTCTTCAGCTTTTGCTTCAGCTACTGGAACATCTGTTTGATTTTGTGGTATTTTTTCCATAAAATTAATATTAATTATTAATACTCTAATTTTACCCCCCCCTGTAAAATAATGCAACTATATGTTGTGTCATTCCCGTGAAGACAGGAGTCCATGATCAATTGAATACAACCTGGTTTGCGACGGATTACCTCGCAAAGACAATACCTATACAAAAATTGGATTCCCGCCTGAACGGGAATGACAGAGAATACATACCTTGAAAAAAAGCCCTATTTCTGTCATTATTAATCCGTTAAGGTTTTTGCTGACGTGTTGAAAAACTTTTATTCTAAAAAGAAGTTATCTTAAATATTACAGGTAATAATTTAATAGAATATTATTTAACATCAACACTTTTTCATCAGCAAAAATCTTCTCGGATAAACATAATGCGAGTTTTAGAGGTAATACCTATATCTAGAGGAATAACAAGTGAAACTCTTTCATATTTTACTGGAAGTGATATTTCTGTTGGCTCAATAATTAAAGTTCCACTAAGAAAAAGAGTTATCCCTGCACTTGTGATTTCTGCAAAGGAAGTTGAAGATATGAAATCGGAAATCAAAAACTCCCCTTTCGCTCTTAAAAAAGTAGAGAAATTAAAATCTTTTAATCTATTAAATAAAGAATTTATAGAAACATGCAATAAAATATCAGAATATTATGTCGGGTCTTGTGGAGCAGTACTCAGCTCTATTGTTCCAAAAATACTTTTTGAAAATGCTGAAGAACTAAAAACACCCAAAGAGGATAACTCTGTTAATCCAAACCCAATAAACGCAGAAAGATTTGCTATTCAATCAAACGATGAAGATAGATACACACACTATAAAAGTATCATCAGAGAAGAATTTGCCAAAGGATATTCTGTTTTTTTCTGTTTACCAACCATACAAGATATTAAAAAAGCTACAGAGAAACTTCAAAAAGGCATAGAACCTTATACTTTTATACTGCATAGTTCTATGAGTAAAAAAGAAATCATAGAAAATGTGAATAAAATTCTTGAGGAAAAGCATCCCCTCCTTATAGTAGCGACTGGAGGTTTTCTTGCTATACCCAAACAAGAAATCAGTACTATCATATTAGATAAAGAAAATTCTAGATCATATAAAACCCAAACTAGACCATATATAGATATAAGGAATTTTGCCGAGACTTTTGCTCAAAAAATAAAAGCAAAAATAATTTTTGGTGATTTACTCTTAAGAGCAGAAACTATATGGAGATATAAAAATGGAGAAATAATAGAAATAGCCCCACTAAAATTCCGTTCACTCACCACTTCTTCACAAGAGATAGTAGATATGAAGATTAAAAAAGAAGAGATCGAAAATACAAGCCAAGAAAAAAAGGAAACAAAAAGAGAATTTAGAATTTTTAGTGAAAGATTAGAGAATAAAATTAAAGAAAGTATTGAGAACAATGAGCATTTATTTATTTTTACAGCTAGGCGTGGTCTCTCTCCCTCTACAGTATGTGCAGACTGTGGAAACATAGTTAAATGTAACTCTTGTGGAGCTCACACAGTACTTCACAAGTCCCCTGCAGAAAACTTTTTCCTTTGTCATAGGTGTGGCGAGAGAAGAAGTGCTCTTGAGAAATGTTCAAACTGTGGAGGGTGGAGACTTACAACCCTCGGTATTGGTTCTGAAATGGTTGAAGAAAAAGTCAAAGAATTAAACCCAAACTGTAAAGTTTATAGAATAGATGCGGATATTACCCCAACACACAAAAAAGCTCTACAGGTAGCAGAAAAATTTTATAATTCACCACAAGGAATCCTCATAGGTACAGAAATGGCTCTTTTATACCTTACAGAAAAAGTAGAAAACTCTGCTGTTGTTTCTATGGATTCTTTTTTCTCTATTCCCGATTTTAGAATAAATGAAAGAGTTTTAAATATTCTTCTCAAAATGCGTGCAATTACTGATAGAAACTTAATAATACAAACACGAGATGTATCACAAAAAGTTTTCGATTATGCTATAAGAGGAAACTTAATAGACTTCTTTAAAGAAGAAATAGATGACAGAAAAACACTCAATTACCCACCTTTTTCAACTCTTATAAAAATATCTATATCAGGAACAAAAAAAGAAACAATGGAACTTGTAGAAAGTTTACAAAAAAATATAGAACCTTATGAAATAGATATTTTTCCAGCTTTTATACCACAAGAAAAAGGTAAGTTTGGTGTAAATGGAATAATTAAAATTAAAAATGGAGAATGGCCAAATAGAAATCTTTTAGAGAAATTAAAGAGTTTAACTCCAAATTTTTTGGTGAATGTTGATCCGGATGGTCTAATATAAGCTCGCTCGCGTTCACTTTCTAAAAGCACGATAAAACTTCCGTCAGTCACGGCACTTTTTCTCTACTCAATAAATTTGTTGCTACAAATTTATTTCCGTAAGGCTTTTAGAAAGTGAATACTCGCTCGCTAGTAATAATACAAATACAATTATTTTTGTAAGACTTTTATAAAATAAATATTCACTCTCTAATATTAACGAACACAACGAACGTGGTCTTGATAATATTTATAATCAGCAAAAGTATATACTGAACCCATGATAGTTCCACCACCCTGTGCGGTGTCTGGATAACCTTCCGGAGTAAAATCTTTACTCGACCAGTAGGTTACATCTAATACAAAACCACCTGGATTAGAACCCCCGTCTGTAAACTGATTGTTTAAAGCAATTAAGAGTTCATCAATTGTAGGTAACCTCCAACCAAGATTTAGACATGTCTCATTGGCCAAATCCCAATCCATTATACCCATTTCATCAGACCACTCTAAACCTACTACAGGCTCTTCTGATGGATCAACGGTTCCGCCACTACCCCTATGTCCACTAGTTACACCAACAATCTGATCATTTGAATCGTTACTATCATTACAATTTGGATAATTCAGACCACTACTTCTTGCTATGAGACATAAAGCTATTATATCTATATCCCCAATTGTTATACCAACTTGCTGAGGTTCTCCATCATTTAATCTAAACTGAGTCTCATATTCCGTACTTACAACATAAGCATTTTTATCACCAACTTTTTCAAAAGAATAAGATTGTCCACTTTTAGGATCTTTCGGTTCCGAAGACAGATAAGTAGGTACCAAATCACTAACGCTTGTAGGAAGTATACCCTTATCTTCATAATAAAGATTAGCCGCCGTACCTATTTGTTTCATATCTGAAAGTCTAACCGAATCACGAGATTTCGCACGAGCTGAGCCGAGATAACTTAAAAAGATACTGGATAAAAGTGTAATAATAGATATCACCATCAAGAGCTCAATGAGAGTAAAACCATTTTCTTTATTTTTATAATCCAATTTGTTTTTCATAACATATTTAAATTATAACATTTTTACTTAAAATCATAGTGTACCTTGTTACCATATCTTAAATCTATATGATTAATTTTTGATATAAAATCAATGTCGGTTTTAATATAATTATTTTCTAGTAAAACAGAAAGTTTCAAAATATTTTTTAATAAATCTTCTTTATCATCAAATACTATTTTTACATCTTCAGAAAGAATAATTTCATATTGATGTTCATCTATCACGACAAAAAATTTTGGATTAAAACCAAGTTTCTTAATTTCAGACATAAAAATTTTTATTTTTTCAAATCTATCAGGATAAAAATAGTTCTCTCCTATCGGATTGTCTTTTAAAATAAATCCATAATATTTTATAAAAATATTATTAGTAAAATTTGGTGCCATAGCAAAAACAAAACCTTCATCATCCATAAAATAACAATTTTTATATCTCTCTGGTGTTCCATCACACCACAAACCGTCCGAGATTCTCTCTTTGATATCTAAATTTAAAAAAGTAAAACCATCCAAATCAATATTAATTTTTTTAATTTTTTTAAAATCATTGTAAATAGATTCTTTTATTTTATTTCTTCTCAAAAAGAAAAAATTATCTGTTGGTATCAAAAACAAATATTTTTGATCTAATTCTCTATTAACGATTTTTAATATATCTTCAGAAGACACTGATGAATTTCCAATAATTTTAATATTTTCTTTTATTCTTATTTTTTTATTAGTCAAAGATAATATAAATAATGAAAACAAAAACAGCATCACTATAAAAATAAAAAATACTTTTTTAAGTAAAGTTATTTTTCTTTTTTTATTTAATGTTGAACCTATTTTAGACCGTGACATTACTAAAATTATAACACTAAAACTAAATAATAAAAAAACGGGGATAAACCCGTTTTTTTATTATTTAGTTTTTCTTTCCGATATATTCTTTTCCGCCCATATATTTTCTAAGCCTTTCTGGAATCTTTACACTTCCGTCTACTTGCTGATTATTTTCAATTAATTGAATAAGTACCCTTGGTGTAGCAATAGCGGTATTATTTAATGAATGTACAAACTTCATTTTACCATCTTCATCTTTATACCTAATATTTAATCTTCTTGCTTGAAAATCATGAAAGTAAGAACATGAGTGTGTTTCTCTATATTTACCTTGTGATGGAACCCAGGCTTCAATATCATATTTCTTTACTTGTCCAAGACCAAGATCTCCTCCACAATTTGCAACAACATGATAAGGTATTTCTAATGCTTGTAATATAGATTCTGCATTCTCTAAAAGTTCTTCGTGATGTTTTACACTAGTCTCATGTGATGCTTCACAAAGTATAACTTGTTCAAATTTATAAAATTCATGAACTCTCATTATTCCTTTTGTATCTTTACTATAACTTCCCGCTTCTCTTCTAAAACATGGAGAAAAAGCCAACATCTTTTTGGGTAAATCTTCTTTTTTCAAGGTTTTGTCTGCATAATAAGACATAGTTGCAACTTCAGCTGTACCAGCTAAATAATCTACATCTTGAGTTCTATATATTTCATCTTCACCTTGTGGAAGATATCCAGTACCTAAAAGTGTTTCCCTTTTAACAAGTGATGGAACAACCATAAAAGAATACTCTGGATGTTTTTCTCTAAATATTTCAAGTGCAAGTTGCCAAATAGCAAATTCCATCTCAGCGGCTTCATTTTTCAAAAAATATCCTCGGAAACCAGCAACTTTAGTACCAGTTTCAAGATCAACAAGACCAAGTCTTTCCATTATTTCAATATGATCTTTTATAGGAAAATCAAACTTCGGAATTTCTCCCCAAACATTTACTTCCTTATTTTCTTCATCTGTATCACCTTCTGGAACAGAGATATCTGGAATATTTGGAACAGCAAGCATAAGCAACTGCCACTCCTTCATAATTTCTTTAAGTTCTTCTTCTTCTTTTTGTAATTCTTCCTTAAGTTTTTTCATTTCAACAAAAAGAACATTTTTTGCTTCTTGGTCTGCGATTTGGGGTAATCTGGAACTTACGAGATTTTGCTCAGCTCTTTTTTCTTCTATAGATGAAAGAAGTTTCTTTCTAGAATCATCTGCTTTTATTAAAGGCTCTACATCAAACTTCAAATGCTTTTTTCTAGCACCTTCTGTAATGAGTTCTTTGTTTTCTCTTATGAATTTTATATCTAACATTTTTTCTTGTCCGACCAAAATCTTTTATCTTATAAAATTAATATTTTATTTAGATATATTTTGGTTTAGGATAATTACTCTATTAATAAATGCGAAATCTCGTAAAAATCGCTATTTAATATTAGCAACATTTGATAAAATAAACAATAAGATGTCATCTTTAAAAGATTTTGAATTAAATACTATTGAAGAAGAAAACATTCCAGAAATGTTAAAAGAAATTCCAGATTCTCCCCCAAAATTATATATAAAAGGAATACTACCAAACACAAAGACAAAATTACTTTGTGTTGTTGGTTCTAGAAAATATACAAACTATGGAGAAGAGGTTTGTAGAACACTTATTTCTGGTCTTAGAGGTTATGATATAGCAATAGTTTCAGGCTTAGCTCTTGGTATAGACAGTATTGCACACAGAACCGCACTTGAAATTGGATTAAAAACAATCGCCGTCCCCGGTTCTGGTTTAGATGAATCTGTTCTTTATCCAAGTACACACAAAAATCTTGCATTAAAAATTTTAGAGAATGGTGGAGCTTTGATTTCAGAATTTGAACCAAAATTTCATGCGACCCCTTACAGCTTTCCACAAAGAAATAGAATTATGGCTGGACTCTCTCATGCAGTACTTGTAATAGAAGCAGAAACAAAATCCGGCACACTTATCACATCAAAATTTGCAACAGAATATAACAGAGATGTTCTTACGGTCCCTGGATCTATTTTCTCCAGAAACTCTGAAGGACCAAACATGCTTATTCGCCTTGGAGCCACACCCATTCGTTCAAGTGAAGATATCTTAGAAGCACTTGGTTTTAAAATAGATGAGGAACCAAAAAATCTTGAATTAAAATATGCAGATTGTTCAGAGGATGAAATGCTTGTAATAAAAATTCTTTCCGAGTCAATGACCAAAGATGATTTGATACGAGAGTCAAAAATGCCAATATCAAAAATAAATATAATACTTTCAATAATGGAGATTAAGGGATTGATTAAGGAAAGTATGGGGGAAATACATTTAACATAGTTACTTAGATATCTAATGTCCCAAAAACATTTGACATATTTTTTGTAAGTAGTAATCTTTATTTTAGGAGAGGGGTATAAATTCTTTGAATATCTAAATTATTGTTCTGAGACAGCTTTAGATCAAAACCTCACGCCAAAACGTGAACGTCGGCCGTAACTATAACGGTCTCTGGTAGGGTCATCAACTGTTTATTCAGGACAAAATGTTTGGAACAATTCAAAGTCGCTCTAATTCAATTGCGCTGTTACCTTTCGGGGTGACGGCGCTTTTTTTTATTTAAAAAATTTGACTTAATTTATCAAAGGAATAATATTTACTTAGGAAAGAAGTAAATGCATTTTTGAGATGCTGGGACTAGATACCCCGGATGTAAAATGGTTTTTGAACAAAATCCTTGATTGGGCGTCTTCAATGCTATTGTGTAACGCTCTAGTATAAGACCAAGTGTCAACCCAATGTGACTGCACCTGTTGACCAGCCATGCTCTAGGGTGTGGTATAACTACTGGTCGTAGTGAACGATCTTTAGTTGAACTCACAGGCATTCACGATATGTGTTCAGACCCGCTCAAAAAAAGTTTACTCATCCTACTGCGCTGTTACCTTTCTGGGTTCAGCGCTTTTTTATTAATTAAAATAGCCACTTTTCAGTGGCTATTATTTTTCTTCCATGCCTTCAAGGACCCAACTTGCAAAAATTACATCAAGATGAAACCAAAATAAGACTTCACATTTAGGACACTTAAAAATAGCTGTCACTTTATAAGCACCACGATCATCAAGACCAACAAGATGCCTTTGTACAGACTCAATATTTAGTTTACCCAAAGTTCCATCTCCACATTCCGGACAGCGATTGTCCCTTGAGCGAGGTAGTTCTTCATGCCACATCTCACCCCATGTTTTAACTTTCATTTGAGCTTCTCCTTTCTTTCTAAAATCAGAATAACAAAATAAAATAAATTTGCAAGAATATGCATTTATATGTAATACTATGCAATAATGAAACTTTTAATCGTTGAGTCTCCGTCGAAAGCGAAGACGATAGAAAAATATTTAGAAGGAGCTTACACCGTGAGAGCAAGTGTCGGCCATATTCGTGATTTACCTAAAAGCAACAAGGACGCCATAAATATACCTGGTGGTTTTATTCCCCATTATGAAATAAGTCCTGGAAAAGAAAAAGTTGTTTCTGAACTTAAATCATTAGCAAATAAAGCCGAAGATGTGCTACTCGCAACTGACCCTGACCGAGAAGGAGAAGCTATCGCATGGCATATAAAAGAAGCTATCGGTCTTAAAAATCCCAAAAGAGTTTGCTTCTATGAAATTACAAAAGATGCAATAAAAGAAGCTATCAAAAATCCTCGCGAGATAGATGAGAATTTAAGAAAAGCACAAGAAGCAAGAAGGGTTCTAGACAGACTTGTAGGTTATGACCTATCTGGTCTTATTTGGAAAAAAGTAAGATATGGACTTTCTGCTGGCCGTGTTCAGTCCCCTGCTCTCCGTATAATAATGGAAAGAGAAAGAGAAATCCGTGCATTCAAACCAGAACAATTTTGGACTATTGAAGCTGATACCCTACTCGCTAACGCGACGGGCACAGCAAAAACCAAGGATGAAATAAAAATAACTCTCGGATGTGATAAAGAACCTCGTGATATCAAAGAAGTTGAAAAAATTCTTGATACTGCCAAAAAAGAAACTTGGTCTATTAAAAGTGTTACAGAAACAGAAGCAAAAAGATCACCAAAAGCTCCTTTTACAACTTCTACACTTCAACAAACAGCAAGCACGAGGCTTGGCTTTGCACCTTCAAAAACAATGATGGCTGCACAAAAGCTCTATGAAGCTGGTTTTATTACTTATATGAGAACAGACAGTACTAACCTCAGCACAACCGCACTAGACCAGATTGGAGTCCTTGTAAGTAAAAAGTATGGGGATAATTATGCAAAAAGAAACATATATGTGACAAAAAGCAAAAACGCTCAAGAAGCTCACGAGGCTGTCCGTCCAACAGATGTAAATAAAGAAAATGCAGGTCTTACAGATGAACAAAAAGAACTTTATCGTTTGATATGGCAAAGAACAGTTGCTTGTCAGATGTCTGATGCAAAAATATTGAGATCAAAGATTACTGCAGTTATCGGAAAAGGCGAAGTTCCTACTTTTTCTATCAATGGTTCAAGAATGCTTTTTGATGGCTGGTTAAAAGCTGACCCAGAAGCTCGCGGTGAAGATGTAGAATTACCAAAAGTAAAAGAGGGTGATATTTTAGATTTAATTGATATCAGAAGTCATGAGAAATTTACAGAACCACTAGGAAGATATACTGAAGCAGGTCTTATTAAAGAACTTGAAAAAAGAGGTATCGGTAGACCTTCTACTTATGCTTCTATTATGAAAACCATTGAGACTAGAGGTTATGTAGAAAAACAAAACAAAACACTCTTCCCTACAGATACAGGAGAAGTAGTTAGTGATTTCTTGGAAGACAATTTTGCCGAATACATAAGTGATACTTTTACAGCTGATATGGAAGACAAGCTTGATGATATTTCAAATGGTAAAAGAGAATACGAAAAAACCCTAAAAGATTTCTATAGTCCTTTTCAAAAAGATGTAAAAGCAAAAGGAGGTATAGAAAAAGTTACTAACCTTGGAGAAGCCGGTCCAAGTATTAAATGTCCAAAATGTGATGGTCCAATGGTTATAAAACTTTCAAAAAGTGGTAAATTCTTGAGTTGTAAAAACTTCCCTGAATGTGTTGGTGCAAGAAAAATAACAGGAGAAGAACTTGAAGGTCCAAAAGAAACTGGAGAAATGTGCCCTGAATGTAAAGTTGGTAAACTTGTAGAAAGAGATGGAAGATTCGGAAGATTCATTGCTTGTGCCAATTATCCAAAATGTAAATATATTAAAAAAGGTGAAGGTGCACCAGTAAACACCACTGGAGTAAAATGTCCTATGTGTAAAAATGGAGAGATGTCAGAACGAAGAGGAAGATTTGGAATTTTCTTTAGTTGTACAAACTATCCAAAGTGTAAAAACATCACAAAGACCAAACCGACAGGAAACCTTTGCCCTACTTGTGGAGCTTTGATGATGGAAGGCACCAAAACTATTCCCGAAAGATGTTCAGACAAAAATTGTCCTAACAATCGCCCCGATAAAATAACAAAGTAAGATATGGAAGCACGAAATCTACTTTTCGTGCGCAACTAGTTTTGGTGAGACGGAGCCATATTTTTATCAGCAGATAAAAATAGCGAGTCGGGGTCGCGAAATTTTTCGAGCGACGGCGAGAAAAATATTTGTGACCTAAAACTATTCCAGAAAGATGTAGCGATAAAAATTGTCCAAATAATAGACCTGATAAACTTGAAAATAAATAGATGTTCTGATAAAAAAAATTTAAAAACTAGTTGAAGGATTAGTTTTTAAATACCAGGTTTTCTTTACGGAATATGTGTCCTCCACCGAGGACTTCTAAACACAACTCGCCTTGTTCAACTGATTACGGTTTCGCAAATCGATCTCCGTTAAAAATTATCCGAACAATAGACCGGACAAGTTGGAAATTAAAAACAAATTAAAAATACAAAAAGGAGGGGGCGCTTTGCGCCCCCTCCTTTTTGTATTTGTTTCTTATTGCTTTTATTTTATATCCTATATAATATATATAATGTATACTAAATATTAATAAAATGGTTTCAGAAGAAATTATAACCTTATTAGATTCACCAAAAGAAGAAGACAAAAAACTCATTGAAAGGGCTTATGATTTTGCTTTGAAGGCTCACGAAGGGCAACTAAGAAAATCTGGTGAACCTTATTTTAATCATGTTTTTGAAACCGCAAAAATTCTCGCTGAATTAAAAATGGACGCACCAACCATAGTTGCTGGTTTTCTTCATGATTCTATAGAAGATGGTGTTGCTACTGAAGAAGAAATTAAAAAAGAATTTGGAGATGAAATACTATTTCTCATAAATGGAGTTACTAAACTGGGAAAGGTTAAATACAGAGGGGCTGAAAGACACATAGAAAGCTTGAGAAAATTCTTAGTGGCAGTATCACAAGATATTAGAGTTCTTATTATAAAACTTGCAGATAGACTCCATAATATGAGAACTCTTCAATATGTAAGACCAGACAAACAAAAAAGAATTGCTCTCGAGACACTCGAAATATATGCTCCGCTCGCCTACCGTCTTTCTATTAGAATGTTATCTCGTGAACTCGAAGATTTATCTTTTAAATATGTCTATCCAAAACAATATGAATCAACCCTAGAATTATTTAGAAACAAAAAAGAAGAAAATATTCCTAGACTTGAAAAATTTATTAAATCTGTTAAAAAAGCTCTGGCCGGAGAAAATATAATCAGTATAAAAACAGACTATAGACAAAAAGGTATATATAGTTTATATAAAAAATTACAAACCCACGAAAATGATATAGAAAAGATATATGATATTCTTGCAATGAGAATATGTGTTGAAAATGTGGCAAACTGCTATCGAGTACTTGGTATTATTCATGGTGTGTGGAGACCACTTCCGGGAAGGATTAAAGATTATATTGCCTTTCCTAAACCAAACGGTTATCAAAGTTTACATACAACCATTTTTACTGGTGATGGTTCTATTGTTGAAATACAAATACGTACAAATGAAATGCACCACAATTCTGAATTTGGTATTGCATCTCACCTTTCTTATAAAGACAATAAAGAAAAATCTACAGATACAAATTGGTTTATGCAACTTTTACCAAAAGTAATAAACTATTCAAAAACAAACTCTAAAGAAGAAGAGATTCCACTCTGGATAAAAGATCTAGCAGAATCACAAAAAAGTATAAAAACTGATTCTGATAAACAAGAATTTATAGATGATCTTAAAGCAGATTTTTTCAATGAAAGAATTTTTGTTCTTACACCAAAGGGCGAGGTTGTGGATCTACCTATCGGCTCAACCGCTTTAGATTTTGCCTTTGCAATACATTCTGATATAGGACTTCATACGAATATGGCAAAAATAAATGGAAAAAATATATCTTTAAATACAGAGATTAAAAATAGCGATATTGTAGAAATAACAACAAAAGAATCTAGCAAACCAACAACAAAATGGCTTGAAATGGTAAAAACAAATATGGCAAAAAGACATATTAATAATTATTTAGAGAAACAAAAGAGAAAATAAAAACTCACTCGTACTCACTTTCTAAAAGCACGATAAAACAACCGCCAGTCACGGTGGTTTTTCTCTACTCAATAAATTTGTTGCTACAAATTTATCTCCGTAAGGCTTTTAGAATGTGAATACTCGCTCGCTATTATAAACACAAAATGTTTTTGCTTCAATAAAACTTTTTGTGTTTTTTAAAGACTAAAATTCTTTACCGAGTACAATTCTTCATTCTCTTCATCTACTTTTTTTTCTTCAGCACTTCTATCATCTATTAAAGCCTTTTCTGTTTCTTCTAACTTGGGTACAGAATTAATATCACCGATATCTGCTATATGTTTATTTAGTAATTCATCTATCTTTCTTTTCTTCTGTGAATCCAACATATCAAGTATTGCCCTTACATCATCATTTGAAAAGAAATCTATAGTAATTTTACCTCCTTTTTCTCCCTTTTCAATATGAACTCTTGTACCAAGTGACTCAGCAAACTTTTCTTCAAAAACCGCAATCTCTGGATCAAATACAATATCTTTCTTTCTAGCTCTTTCTGTAGCAATTTTCCTAGCAACAAGTTCAGCATCTCTAACAGTCATCTTCTTATAGATTATTTCTTTAAAAAGAGTTTCTTGTTCATCTTTTCTATCTGTAAGCATAAGAAGTGGTCTAGTATGACCTTCAGATAATCTTCCTTCAGATACTGCATTTAGCATGTGTTCTGGCAGTGCAAGTATCCTTAAACTATTTGAAACATATTCTCTACTCTTACCCATCTTCATAGCAATCTGAACATGTTTGAAACCAAATTCATCAACAAGTCTCTGGAATGCTTTTGCTCTATCTACACAATTTAAATCTTCTCTCTGTAGATTTTCAATAATAGCAAGTTCAAGTTTTACAAGATTTGATTCTTCATTTGAACGAATAACAACTGGTACCTGTGATACATTTGCTAATTTTGAAGCACGAAGTCTTCTTTCTCCAGAAATAAGTTCATATTCAACAGCAAGACCACCGTCTTCTTTTTGATATTCTCTTCTTGTTACAACAAGTGGTTGTAAAACACCATACTGTCTTATGGATTCAGATAAATCTTTTAATCTTGCTTCGTCAAATTCTTTTCTTGGTTGAAATGGATTTGGCTTAATCTTATCAACCTCTACCCAAAATATTGCATCTCCGTAAAATTGTGTCATTTCTTTTAAAATTAATTATTATTTAAGTATTTTAACACAATAAAACATAATAATAAAAATTGATTTTTGTTCATAAATTGTGTAGTATTTGTCTACTGCCAGAGTGTTGAAATTGGTAAACAAACTCGACTCAAAATCGAGCGCTCGTAAGGGCTTGTGGGTTCAAGTCCCACCTCTGGCACAAAAAATTCCCTTTATGGGAATTTTTCTTTGCCAGAGGTGGGACTTGAAAGACGGAACACACGAAGCGGGGCGAAGTCTATTTTTAGCAAAAAATAGGTGTGAGTCGGGATCGAAAGTTTTTGTAAGCGACGGCGAACAAAAAACTTGTGACCAAGTCCCCAAAATTACTAATCCCCATTTATTTGGGGTTTTTAATTTTGTGCCAGAGAGAAAAGTATCTGCATACTTTTTGTGTGGGACTTGAAAGACTTTTCCTTATCGAACAAAGTGAGATGGAAAAGTACCTGGCGATGTAGTCGCCAAGTCCCATTTCTGTTTTTTCTATTCCACTCTTTTTATTTTATGCTACCATCTACTTATGAAACCCAAAATCATAGTTGTTCTCGGCCCTACAGCCACAGGTAAAAGCGACCTAGCCGTCAATATAGCAAAAAAATACAACGGAGAAATAATCTCTGCTGATTCTAGACAGGTCTATAAAGGTATGGATTTGGGAAGTGGTAAAATCACTAAAAAAGAAATGTCAGGTATTCCCCATCATTTACTTGATATAGTTAAACCAAGTACTTTTTTCTCTATGGCAAAATATAAAGAACTCGCAGATAAAAAAATAAAAGAAATTATCTCAAAAGGAAAAACTCCTATAATATGTGGTGGTACAGGATACTATATAGATAGTGTAGTAAAAAATATTATACTTCCAGAAGTTAAATTAAATTTAAAATATAGAAAAGAATTAGAAAAAAAATCTACAGAAAAACTTTTTGAATTATTAAAAAAAAATTCTCCAGAAAGAGCGAAAACTATTGATAAAAATAATAAAGTTCGCCTCATAAGAGCGTTAGAGATTGCGAAAGAACTTGGAAGCGTTCCTGTAGTTATAGAGAAACCAAGTGAGTACGATTTTATCTTTATTGGACTTGATACAAAAGATCAAATACTTAAAGATAGAATTGCCTTAAGATTAACAAAAAGAATAAAATTAGGAATGATTAAAGAAATTCAAAGAATTCATGATGAAGGAACAACATGGAAGAGACTTGAATCTTTTGGACTTGAATACAAAAATACTGCTTTATTTTTGCAAAAGAAAATTACACTAAATTTACCAAAAGGTAAATCGGGCGAACATTTTTCTGAGAAGAAGAAAAATGTTTTAGCCAAAGAGGAAATGATAGATAATCTTAATAGAGAGATATGGCAGTTTGTAAAAAGACAGAGAACGTGGTTCAAGAGGAATAAACAAATAATTTGGCTAGACCCAACTGATAAAAAAGTTTTAGATAAAACAAATAGAGTTGTGGTGAAAAAACTTAAAGAATAATAATTGCGGGAGATGGAGGAATCGAACCCCCAACCTTCCTTTTGGAGAGGAATGTTATACCACTTAACTAATCTCCCGTGGTTAAACAAATATAGCATAAAATAATAGAAAAATAAAACTCAAAAACTATTAATACTAACCTGGGTTGCGACGGATTCTCTTACAGAGACTGTCCACTCATTGGATCTTTTGATTACAAAAGCTCTCAATG
>CAYZNH010000010.1:0-30528 GCA_964479775.1 uncultured Candidatus Saccharibacteria bacterium
AAAAGAAAATATATCAAAAAAATATATAACAGAAAATGATCTTTTGAATGAAAAAATAATAAACAACAATAAGATAGACTTAGAAATATATAACTACGCTATAGAAATTAATAAGAAACAAAAAAACATGATTAAACACAATAAAATAAAATTATCTACAAAATATATATTATCTTATATTTATAATAAAATAATATTAAAAATAAAATTATATTTAAATCATACAATACTCCCTTTTTACAATAAAATTGTAAATAAAAAACAAAAAAATAAAAGAATTCTGATAATAGGCACAGCAAAAACAGGAACAACGATGCTTTTATATAAGATTAAACATTCTCTACCATACAAACCAGATCTATTATTTGAGCCAAAAGAATATATTGAAAAACCATCAGATAAAAATACTGGGGTTCTATCTAAAATAATCCTCAAAAAGGATACCATTGCTAACTATGATAGTTGGAAATGTTTTGATAAGAAAATACTTATAATAAGGGACCCAAGAGACACATTAATTAGTGGTCTACTTTATTCAATAAGAGATTCAAAATTTTATATGGATAAAGATAAATTCAATTTTTTCTTAAATAAACTAATTCAAAAAGAAAACGACCCAAAATCAGTAACTTTAACAGAATTACTAAAGTTAAGAAGGGCCTTTAATACTGGAAAAGAGATAATAAGTGACGAAGAAATCAAAGTTATTGTAGAAACAAATTTTAGTGATCATATACCTTTTAAAAATAGCGATAATAAACTATTTTTAATTAAATATGAAAATATCATAGATAACAAAATTTCCGATCTTGAAAGATATCTGGGAGTAAAATTAAGACAAAAAACAGAAGTGGCTAAAGATGTTAATCGTGTAGCAAGAACCAAAGGATATGGAAGTTGGAGAGACTGGTTCACAGAAGAAGATGTTATACTGCTTAAATCTGTATTTGAAAAATACATGAAAGAATACAACTATGATTTTACTGACTGGAAATTAAATGATGAACAAAAAATATTACCGGAACACTGTTCAAAATATGTAGAAAAAATTGTAAACGAAAGATTAATAAATGAAGTTATAAAACTATAAACTAAAAACTACACAGTCTTTAGTTAGTCTTCTTTTTTGAATATTTTTTCTTAATTGAAGGGTCTTTTTTATATTCCAAATATTCCATAAAACTCCTAAAAATGGAGCTAGACCAAGCACCAATCTATTATATAGGCTTATATCTTCATATACATAAACAAATCTACTATCTTTTATTTTTAAATTTAAAAGACTTCCAATAAAAAACACTGGATAATAAAAAACAATTAATAAAATACCCCTTAAAAGATTTACCAATTCATAATTTTTTAACATTATACACAGAGAATTTCTCTTACATAAATATGTTTTTCTAAATAAATTACTTCCATATGAGGCACTACCTTTATGATAAACAATAGCGTCTTTTTCAAATAAAATACCGAGACCCAAAATATTAGCCCTTATTCCCCAATCTAGGTCTTCACAATAAGCTAAATACCTATCATCCAGCAAACCAATTTTATCAAAAGCATCCGTCTTTATAATACAAGCACCAAAACATGGACTTAAAACTTTTTCTTTTATTTCTTTAATGTCAGATATATTTACACTATAATTAATATCGTAACCATTACACATAAAATCACATTTACCACCCTGACTATTTATTAGAGATGGATTATCCATAAATAACATATTTGATGTTACAGAGACAATGTTTTTTTGGCTCTCTATTTTTTCTTTTAATTTACTTAGCCACAAAATATCTACTTTAGTATCATTATTTAATAATGCGATATACTTTGGATTATATTTTTCTCTTGAATATAAAACTGCTTTATTTATAGATTTCGTAAAACCAATATTTTTTACATTTTTAATAATATCCACACCAGGAAAATTATTTTCTACAAAAACAACACTGTTATCTGAAGATTTATCATCAACAAAAACCAAAACAAAATCTTGATATTTTTGATTAAATACAGAAAATAGACAACTTTCTAAAAAAAGTTCCCCATTATAATTTGGAATAATTACAACCGTTTCTATTTTATTCATATTTTTCTAAAACCTGTTTAATTTTCTCAACAAAAACACTCGTATCAAATTTTTTTGCTCTTTCTATAGAAACATAATTTTTATTTAATGGTATTTTTACTCCACTAATAATCTCACAAAGCTTATCAGCATTTATATTATCTATCGGGATACCAGCTTCACCAGATACGCTTTCTTTATGACCACCATCGTTTGAATAAACAACAGTCTTCCCCGCCGACATGGCTTCAACAATAGTCATACCAAAATCTTCATCTCTGGTCGTAGCAATAAAACCCCTACAATTTGCATAAAGGTCTAACAAATCTTCTTCTGTAACCCAATATTTTATTAAAACATTTGAAGGCTTAATTTTCTCTATTTTATTTTTATATTCTTCAAACTGTTTTACTCCTTTTTCATAACTTGCAACAATAATAAGTTTTTCCTTAGGCATTTTTGAAAAAGCCTCTATCTGAATCTCAATCCTCTTGTGTGGAACCATTCTATTAACAGAGAGCCAATATCCACAATCTTCTTTATAATTATATTTTGATGTATAAATTGGAGGGTTTATGATTACAGCCTCTTCATTATAAAACCTCTTTATTCTTCTTTTTGTATTTTCAGAATTACATACCCAATTATCTACATATTTTGAATACTTTATGGTCAATTTTCTATTAAACCAAACCCATATATCAAAAAAGGGTTTTTGCCAAAAATCTAACATATCATTCCTCACAAAATTTTTAAACTGCCACAATTCATTTAAAGGCGAATGAACATACCAGATATTTGGATGGTTATTTACAGCACTAGACATTGCCCAATCACCAGAAATTATAAAAAAATCATATTTATTAGATAAATTGAGGTATCTAAACTTTAAAAGTGCTAACTGTTGTCTAAATGGTGATTTCTTTGGAATTCTACCTATAGAAAAAATCCTAGGCAATACATCAACAAAACCGACTTTTTTAATCTTTTCAATATCTATATTTGTTGTATATAAATCAGCGTTAAGTTCTCTGGCTAAAGTTAAAGATACAATCTCTGCCCCACCGATATTATCTAGAGAATTATTTAAAATTACTATTTTCATTTTTCCTTTTTATTATTTTCAATAGTTCTACACAAACAAAGTGCTTTTTTATATATATCCATCCAATCACATTCATAATTATCTGTTGTTTTTCTCTTACCAATCACCTTTTTAAATATTTTTAATATCTTAAAATCTACCACATTTTTAGAATCTATATATAAAGGTATCTTTAAATCAGCTCTCTGTAAGATATAATGTTCTTTTTGTTCTATCAAAACGTTTGTATTTGAATGGATTACTCCGGGTTTATTACAAATAGTTAAAGAATTAACCAATAGTGCCCCCCAAGGTGAGATATAAAAATCAGAAATATCACACCAAACAATATTTTCACACATTTTACATCCAACAACATTTAAAATACTTATATCACTTCGAACACTAGAGATTATCTTTCTCGCTATATTTAATTCTTCATCTATCATTTTCTTCTCATTTTTATTTTTACAAAAACTAAATTCGGGTATAGCAAACCCATTTATGATTACTCCAATATTTGGAAAATCTTCTTTTAACTTATTAATTATAGAAACCAAACCACTTACTTGTGATAACCAAGACCTGACCCCCACTCTCAAAGTAACCCAAACTATCGGAAAATGTTTGTCTTTAAAATCTTTAGTTTTGTCTAACATTTCTTTAGAACTTTTATCAAAACTATATTTCTTAATCCTATCAACCAAACTTTCTTCTAAAAATCTAGCTCCTATTTTTACATAAAAATCACTATTCTTAAAAGAAAAATCTGGTTTAATAAAATTTTTTCTTACTATTTTTTCTCTTGGAATTTCAGGAAATAATTCTTCTAGTTTACCATATGGCTCTGGACAAGCTATAATTAATTTCTTACAAAAATTAATATTCCCAGTTTCAATTAAATCATTTAAACCAGTAAGATTATCCCAAAGATGATGTCCTATATTTCTTGAAAAATCTATTATAGCTATAATATTTTTTTTATTTTTATTTATTTTAAACAAAAAAAATGGGTCCTTTAGACAGAGAAACTTAAAATAATTTAAAAGTTCTTTACTAGGCACATATGAGGCTTTTTTTTGAAATAAATTTATTACTAGATTATTTTTTGGAAAAAAAATGGAACATTTTCTACCCATTCCAGAAAAGATTAAATAAAAAGTTTCTTTATCTATAAATTTATAAAAAACATTTTTTAAGAAATATATTGACTCTGTAGAAGATAAAATCTTACCAGAAAAAGGACTAATAAAATCAATACGGCTATTTTTAATCATTGCCCTTTGTGATTTTAAGATATATTCTGAATCACCCTTACGCATAAGTTTATCCCTATCTTCTGTACTGACCTCTTTCAAAAGATACTCTATATTCATCCCCAAACTCTTTATATATAAAATATCTTTCTCGTTTATCTTTGATAATGTTATAAACTTATATTTTATTATACTATTAAATAAATAAAATTTTATACCCCTTATATAAGAACTAATTCTAAGAAATCTCTGTTTAAGTTTAGTATATATACTTATTTTATAAAAATACTTATAATCAATTATTTTTTTCAAATTAATCAGCTTTTTTCTCTCTTTTTTAAATTTATCATAACCAATATTATTAATAGAGTCTTCGTTATAATTCAACATATTTTCTGCTTCCCCTTTAGTTATTATTCCCAAACCATGGTCACAATCCAAAGTAAAAATATTTAAATCCTTTCTAAAAGATCTGAGATTAATTATTGTCTTGTAAACATCTCCGTTCCAAGCAGCACTCTGCCAACCAGGAAGTTTTAATCTAACAGCTTCTTGTTTATTTTTATGAGCAGCCGCTGCAGTTTGTGGATTACAATCATGCATTATAATAACCCCATTTTTATTTAAATGTTTTAAAGAATTCAAAACATCTTTTAAAGACTGCTCATATGTATGAAGACCATCAATAAAAACTACATCAAGTTTTTTATCACCTAATATATCTTTATATTCTTCAAAAAATTTATCACTTTCTGTTTCAAAAAATCTTTCGTTTACTCTCTTTTGATAATTTTCAGGTAATCTAAAATTAGGATCAACAGCAATTTTAATAGGAGCTATTATATCTATAAAATTAACACCCTTTGCAACACCTATTTCTAAATAGATTTTTGCTTTATTTCTATCGATTGTTGACTGAATTACTTCCGTTCTATTCATTTTTTATTTTTCTTTTATACCTAAGGCACTAAACATAAACGCTGAGAAAAATGTTTGTGTCCCTAAAACAAGTGCAGTTAAAGCTATTATGAGATTTTTTGTCTCATTTAATGAACCTTCATCAGTATAAATCCATTTTATAAAAATATAAAGATAAATAACCATTCCTAAAAAAGCTACCAATAATCCTAGAAAACCAACTTTTTCAATGGTTATTTTTTTAAAAAGCGATTCTACTATTTTATCTGAATCACCAAGGTGTGTAATCGCATATACTTTTGCAAATCCAGCAAAAGAAACTAGTTGATACCCCAATATCATCATTACTGAAAAAAGAAACATCGGGTGAATATAAAATTGTAATCCTAAAATCTTTGGATTTGAAAAATAAAATAATAAAATACCAACAAATCCTAAAGCAAATATTAAAAGACCAGGGATAAGAAAAAGTAAAAGTGGCGAATATAGTAAAATAAATCTAAGATGTCGCCATCCATCTCTAAAAGTCCTTAGTTTAGAATCACCAATCCTTTTTCTATATATTATATCGATCTCAGATATTGAAAGTTTAGTTTTTGCTGCTTTTATTATCATTTCAGAAGCAAATTCCATACCAGCAGTATTTAAATTTATTTTTGATAGAGCATTTTTTGAAATTGCCCTCATTCCACAATGTATATCACGAACTTTCGCCTTAAAGAAAAACCTTACAAGAAAAGATAAAAATGGATTTCCAATCACCCTATGTAACCATGGCATTGGTAATGCTTGATTTTCTTTATTAAATCTATTTCCTATTACCATGTCATTTCCCTCTTTTAATTTATCAATAAAAGAATTTAATTGTCGAAAATCATAACTACCATCTCCATCTGCCATAAAAATATATTTTCCAGAAGAAACAGAAAAACCCCTCATATAAGCATTACCATAACCAATAGTTTTTTCTTCTACAAGAATTATATCTTTATTATTTTTACAGTATTCTTCAACAATCTCAGAAGTCCTATCTGTAGAAGCATTGTTCACAACAATAACCTCAACACTTAATCCATATTTTTTAACAGTATCAAAGATTTCATCAAGACAAAAAGAAATTGATTTTTCTTCATTAAGGCAAGGTATTATTATACTTATGTCTTTTACTTCTTTCATGATATATTTATAATTATGTTAGCAACACTTTTGGGAATTGTAACCACTATTATACCGCTAATTCTTATTTTTGGCTTCAAAAATAAGACCGTGGGATTTTTATGGATATTTTCTGGAATTACAACTTTTCATCTTACTATCTCTATGGTCTCTCAGTCATTGCACCTTTTTTCCTACCCTATCATAATATCTTTAAATATAATACTAGCAATAATAAGTATATTAATTTTTATAAAAAATAAATATAAAATAGAAATAAAAAAACCAAAAATATCAACACTCTTAATTTTTCTGATAATTTTTGCAAACTTATCATTTGCACATTATTTATATACAGGAAAAATAAATACAATAAATGGATCTGAACAAACAAAATTATCTTTTAATAAATATCCTTACTTTTCAGATGAGTGGATTGCAATCTCGTTATCAAAATATTCTATTGAAAATAAATCTTTACCAATAGTAAACCCTCTAAACAAAAACAGGCCTTTTCCAAACCCAATGTTTCCATATTTTTCTTTTATATCAGAAATATTTTTAATATCAAAAACAAACCCAGTTACATCTTTTGTACCACTATCTATTTTTTTCTCATTGATTATAAGTCTACTGTCCTTTATTTTTATTAAAAAATTAAATATTTCAGATATTTCCTCAACACTAACCATACTGTCCTTACCCTATATTACAGTTGGTGCAAACCTCCCTGGCCTCTGGCATTTAATACCAATGAATCTTGGAATAATATTTATGCTGGTTGGTCTTATTTCTACTATACAAAAAGAGAAAAAACTCTTATTTTTATCATCAATATTATCTGTAATATTTTATCCTCCATCTATAATTTTTATTATTCCAATAATAATTTCATTATATATAAGTAAAGAAAAAATAATATCAAAAAAAGATTTTATATTTTTACTATCTTTTATTATTATAGGAATAATATTATTCTCAACAATTTTGGACTATATAAGAAACGATAATATAATAGAAAAAATAAATAATCTTATCTTTAGAAAAAACCTCGAACCTGGTATTCCAATGTTTAATATATTTTATATATTACCAATATGGACTCTAATATTTAGTATATTAGGTATTTTTTCAATTATCAAAAACAAAATTTTCTGTTTAATATTACCAATTCTTACTGGTTCTATTTTTTGGTTATGTTATACACAAACAATGAAAGTTTTTATAATTGACTATCCCCGTGTTGTTGTTTTTATGTCCATACTTTTAACAATAACCTCTGCTCTTGGTATTGAATATTTAATTAATAAAACAGAAATAAAAAAATATATAACTAAGTATGAAAAAATAATTATCTTATCAATATTTTCTATTTTTATAATACTCATACCCTTCTATACGAAACTTAATAGATGGGATAAATTAAGATTAGTTATAAAAAATAATAATAAAGAAAGTAAAGTAAACCCAGCACCACCCGCAAATAAATACCTAACAGATGAAGATTTAAAGATATTTGATAATATTAAAAATAAAAAATTTGTCTCAATAGCATGGAAAGGACTCACTATAGGTGCAAGTACTGGAAACTTTCCATCTGAATCCAAACCATCGACCATAGCAAATAGATTTTTATCCTATTCAAATTTTATAAGAGCTGACTGTCCTACAAAAAATAATATGGTAAAAAAATATAAAATTGATTTTGTTTATTCCAAAGAATTCAAATGTGATAATTTTTTACAAATATCAAAAAGTTTAGAAGGAAATATTCTCTATAAGGTTAAATAAATGGTAGAGAAATTCAACTATAAAACACTTATTCAAAGCACAATAAAAAATCATCCTTAAGAGGTGATTTTTTATTACGTACAGAGACAGCAAGATTCGGCTATTACATAGCCAGGTATTTTTCCTCCTCGCAAAAGCTCGTATGGAAAAATCTTTCGAATCTCGCACATGAGCAAAGCAGTTTGCTCATTCGTCTCCGCATAAAAAAAATCACGCTGTTTCCAGCGGATTTTTAAATGCGGAGACGGCGAGAATTTCGATCCTTACAGGATCAGTATCCCGATTGGAGATTTTGTTTCGCTATCACCCACAAAATCTGCTCAATCGGGCTTCGAATCTCGCACGCAAGCAAATACTTTTGCTTGCTCGTCTCCGCACAAGAAAAAAGACTACCCTAAAAGTAGCTCTTTTTTCAAAATGCGGAGACGGCGAGATTCGAACTCGCGAGGGCTTTTACACCCTGCCTCTTTAGCAAAGAGGTACGTTAGACCACTCCGACACGTCTCCTTAAAAAAATAAATCAAAATTAACTAACCTATCCAACAAAAACAGATTAACATATTCTTATGTATTATTCTACCCCTAAAAATATTATTTTATACTATCCTCTCTATCTTTTTTATATGAGAATCTTCTCAACGCACTTTCAACAAACCACATAATAGTAAAAATTAACATTACAAAAATAGTAGCTATTATAGCAACTCCATAAAGACCAAAACCAGAAGCCATACCAACACCAGCAGATACCCAAAGACCAGCAGCTGTCGTAAGTCCAGTAATTTTATGATCTTGAAAAATAACCAAACCAGCACCAATAAAACCTATACCTGCAATAACCTGTGCTGCCATTCTTAATGGATCAAAAGAACCCCCAACACTTGAAGAAACAATCTGAGAAATAATAACAAACAACCCAGAACCAAGAGAAACCATAGCATAAGTTCGAAGACCTGCAGTTTTTCCTGCTAATGTCCTTTCAAGACCAAGTAATGCACCAAGTCCCACTGCTACCGCAAGACGAATAATAATTTCTATTGTTGTTAATGCAATCATTTTAATGATAAATTAAATTACTAATATAGATATTATTATAATACTTTTTTACTTTATATACCATTGACAAAAACCCCTTAAAATATAGAATAAAAAATAGACGTTAACAACAAAGGAGAATGTATGCAGAGAATGATTGTCGAAAGCAACTTTGAAGGAATGATTCATTTTTCACGTTTGATTGAGACAATGCAAAAATCAATTCGGCTTGTAAAAGGATTCTTTCCTGGTTTTACCTTCATCATCCTTAAAATAGAAGGTGTTCGCCTGAGAGTTGAGGAAAATTCTTCTATCGAAGTGTTGAAGGGAGAACTCGAAGAAAGAACTTATCTTCTTGCCGATGGTTCACTCGAAGCTCTCAAGGAATACTTGAGACGTGATGGGGTTCTGGACTAGTTTTTGGTGCAGAGGGCGGGCCGTAAACGGCCCACCTTTTTTTATTATCTCTATATTTCTGCTAGAATATTCTCATGAATCTAGATTCACTTATTGAAAAAGAATTCCGTCTAATAGAACCACAAAAAATAGCTATAAAAAAACTTGGTCTCAAAACCATTGAAGATTTACTCTTTCACTTCCCTGTTCGCTATGGAGATACATCACAAAAGAAAAATATTGGAAATTTAATTGTTGGTGAAAAAGCAGTAATCTTCGGAAAAATTTCTGGACTAAAAACAAGTAAAGGTTTTAAAAGTAAAATCCCAATGTCTGAAGCTTGGATAGAAGATGAATCTGGAAAAATAAAAGCTGTGTGGTTTCATCAACCATACATAGCAAAAATGATTTCTGAAGGAATGTTTGTCCGTGCTGATGGAAAAGTTTCGGATAGGAAGGGTGAATTTTATATGAGTAACCCTAAAATAGAAACTATAAGTAAACTTCCTATTGGAGTCGGTGATTCTCTTTTTGGAGAAGTTGGAGAAGTTCACTCTCTTTATCCAGTTTATCCTGAAAGTAAAGGCATCACTTCAAATTGGTTTTATCATTCTGTTAAAAAAATATTTGCTTCTGGAATTTTAGATTCAATATCAGACACTATACCTGAATATATTTTAACTACTTACAATCTTCCCCCATTAAAATCTGCTTTAATCTGGATACATGAACCACAAAAACAAGACCACGCTTTAATGGCGAGAAAAAGATTTGCTTTTGAAGAAGTTTTTTTTATACAAATTGAAAGAATAAAAACTCGTATAGAATGGCAAAAAGAACCCGCTTTCACTATAAAAACACCACAAGCTAATATAGACGGCTTTATGAAAAGACTACCTTTTACGGCCACAGAAGGCCAAACAAAGGCTATCAGGGAGATCTTTCAGGACTTCACTAGAGGTCACCCAATGTCTCGCTTACTAGAGGGAGATGTAGGTTCGGGTAAGACAGCAGTAGCAGCTGCAGCTGCCTTTGGTGTAGTCACCACACGTCCAAGTGGGCAAAATTTTGGTACATTACAAGTGGCTTATATGGCACCTACAGAAATACTTGCAAAACAACATTTTGAATCTTTTATAAAATATTTTACGTATTTAGGAATAAATGTTGGTTTGATAACTGGCTCTGGATGTAAGAAATTTCCCTCAAAAGTAAATCCTGCAGGATGGACAGATATTTCAAGAACTCAGCTTTTGAAATGGGTAGAAAACGGAGAAATTCCAATACTTATAGGTACACATTCTCTTATACAAAAAACAGTTAAGTTTAAACATTTGGCTTTTGTTGTAATTGACGAACAGCATAGATTCGGAATGGCGCAAAGACAAAAACTTGTTAGAAAAGAAAAAATCTCTCCGCACTTACTTTCGATGACAGCCACACCGATACCAAGAACATTAGCACTTACAATATACGGAGACCTCGATCTTACACTTCTTGACCAAATGCCTACAGGTAGAAAGCCAATTATTACTGAAATAGTTTTACCTGGAAAAAGAGAAAACATTTATGAAAAAATTCGTGAGCAAATGAAAGAAGGAAGACAACTTTATATTATCTGCCCAAGAATAGATGAGCCAGATCCAAACAAAGAAGCTTCTGTTCAAGCAAAATCTGTAAAAGAAGAAGCTAAAAGAATAAAAGAAAAAGTTTTTCCAGAATATGAAATAGATATTCTTCATAGCAAGATGACACCAAAAGAGAAGGAAGATGTCATGGCGGATTTTTCCAAAGGAATTATCCGTATCCTCGTTGCCACCTCTGTGGTTGAAGTTGGAGTAAATGTCCCTAATGCAACAGTAATTATTATTGAAGGTGCAGAAAGATTCGGTCTTGCTCAGCTCCATCAACTTCGTGGAAGAGTAGTCCGAAGTAACCACCAAGCATATTGTTATGTTTTTGCAGAAACTAAATCTGAGAAAACTATAGATAGACTTCGTGCTCTCACTCAAGCTAAAAATGGTTTTGAACTTGCAGAATACGACCTCAAGCTCAGAGGAGCTGGTGGACTTTCCGAAGGTAAACAATGGGGTATCTCTGATATAGGAATGGAAGCTATTAAAAATATTAAAATGGTAGAAGCTGCTCGTGCAGAAGCTCAATATATTTTAGAACAAGATGAAACACTTTCTAAATTCCCTCTTATAGTAGAGAAACTATGTAATAGAAAGAAGTGTGAGATACATTTCGAATAAAGGCTTACTCACATATTTTTTTCACTAAAGCATTTCGTAAATTTGAAAATTATATTCAGTTCTTTATACGAAAAATCAAAAACTCCTCATTGTATTCGTCAAACAATTTGATTTTTCTAAAAACTTCATTAATTTTCTAAATTTACTACATTAACTCGTTCAGAAAATAAGTTCGTTCGCTGTTAATAATACAAATACAAAAATACTAAGAAAAATAGTTTTAAAAATAGAAAACTCGCTCGCTAAGTTACAGAAAATTCCTTCTTGCGAAAAATGGTTTTTTAGGATAATATCTACAAAGTTAAATGCGCGTGTAGCTCAGTTGGTAGAGCGCCGAGCTTATACCTCGGTGGTCCTAGGTTCGAGTCCTAGCACGCGCACAATACAAAACTAAAAGGATTTTCGCAAAGCGAAAATCCTTTTAGTTTTGTATTTCTTATACTATATACTGCATACCAAATACTATATACTAACTCTGGTGCTCTATATCCTCCTTCTTCTTCGGCATTATTCCATTCGCTACAAGTATCTTTTCAAACTCTTCCCTCTCAATAGTTTCTGTTTCTATAAGTCTATTTGCTATAGCATCAAGTGCACCCCTGTGTTCAGTAATTATTTTCTCTGCACGTCTCATATTACTGTTCATAATCTCTGAGACCTCAAAATCTATCTCTTCATTAACTTTATCTGAATATTCTTTATCACCAACTCCTCTACCAAAAAGCGCTCTTCCTCCTTCAAGAGCAATTGGTCCCATCTTTTCTGACATTCCATATTTTGTAACCATATCCCTCGCGAGTGCGGTTGATACTTGAAGATCGTTTGAAGGACCAGTAGTAAGATCGTTAAAAATCATTTTTTCTGTAACATAACCACCGAGAGTAACGGCAATATCATCGAGAAATTCTTTTTTAGATTGTAATTTTCTATCTTCAAAAGGTAAATGTAATGTATACCCTGCAGCTCTACCACGAGAGATGATAGAAATCTTATGTACTGGATCAGCATAAGGAAGTATAGATGAAACAAGCGCATGTCCGGCTTCATGATATGCAGTGATTTCTTTTTCTTTTATGGAAAGTAAATGACTCTTCCTCTCAGGCCCCATCATAACTTTTTCTATTGAACGAACAAGATCAAATTGAGAAACTTTTTTTCTAGTCTCACGAGCCGCAAGTATAGCTGCTTCGTTCATAAGAGAATAAAGATCAGCACCAGAAAATCCTGGGGTTCTCTCTGCAATAGTTCTTAGATTTACATCTTCAGCAAAAGGTTTTGATCTCGCATGAACTTTCAATATTGCTTCTCTATCATTCCTATCTGGTAAATCTATAACAACCCTTCTATCAAATCTTCCTGGTCTTAGAAGTGCTGGGTCAAGAACGTCTGGTCTATTTGTGGCTGCCATAACTATAACTTTTTCATTAGGCTCAAAACCATCCATCTCAACAAGTATTTGGTTTAAAGTCTGTTCTCTTTCATCATTTCCACCTCCTGTTCCAGCTCCTCTTGCTCTACCAACAGCATCTATCTCATCTATAAAGATGATCGCTGGAGCCGCTCTCTTTGCCATTTGAAAAAGATCACGTACTCGAGATGCACCGACACCTACAAACATTTCAACAAATTCTGAACCTGATATTGAGAAAAAGGCTACGCCCGCTTCTCCAGCAACTGCTCTTGCAAGTAAAGTTTTTCCTGTACCAGGAGCACCCATAAGAAGAAGCCCTTTGGGAATCTTTGCTCCAATATCTAAGAATTTTTTAGGATTTTTCAAAAAATCTACAACTTCAGAAAGTTCTTCTTTTGCTTCTTTAGCACCAGCTACATCTGCAAAAGTTACTCTTTGTTTTTTATCGCTTGGCAAAATTATTCTAGCTTTCGACTGACCAAAAGACATTGCTTGCATACCAGCACCTTTCATTTGTTTTGTAAGCATCCATACAAAAAATCCTATGAGAATAAGTGGAATAAGAAAAGGTGCAAGATTAATAAACCAATAACTAAAACCATTGTCACTTAAAATATCTATATTTACTTTTGCAAGTTTGTCTTGAGGAACTTGATAGTTTGCTAATGTTTGTGTGATTGCAACCCCTTCTTCTTTCTTTGATTCTTTTATAATTGGAGTAGTGCTCGCTTCTGTACTTGTAGATAAGTAACTAATTGAAAGATTATCCCCTCTTACTTCCACTTTATCTACAATACCAAGAGTTATATCTTCTGAAAGTTGTGAAAGAGAAATCTGTTCTTTTTTAGAATTACCAGTAAAGAACATTGACCACAAAGTAGAAATTATTAAAATAATCAAAACCGCATTTAATATCTTACTAAATACAGTCATTGGTCCACCACTAAAACCAGGTATTTTTTTATTACCATCTGTTGGCTTTTTATTTAAAGGTTGTTTATTTTTTAACATAATATATCTAATATAGCACCATTTTATGATTTTATAAACATAAAATATTACCTATAATAAAATAAGCCCTATTTCATAAACCTTTTTTGACATATATTACAAAACATTAATAAGATTTAAATAAGACTTGACAAATATTTTATATCTGCTATACTCCTATTTAGAGTCATTGAATAAGCTAATCCGAGTGGGTTGGTTTTTTGTTCTCTGATAATTAAAGAGGAGGTATGAAAGCAAAGAAAAAGATTAATTGGTCTAAAGTACCATATGTCTTATTGTTAACCGTCTTTTGGTTCACAATGAAGATGACTGAGATGGACATGTCAGCCGGTAGTTTTCTGGGGATAACCCTAGTTATTGCCTGCGTGATTGTAATGTTGGCAGAATTTATCAAAAGTATGGATATTGGGATCAGGTCCTTCAAAATCGATCTGGCTCTATCCGTGTTTACGACAGTTTTTGCCACAGCTTTAATCACGAGATATGTACATCTCGGAAACCTATGCTTTGCAGATGGCATGATAGGTTTTACTGTCTTGGTTGACGCATGGGTAAGTCCAGTTGGTTCCTTCGCAATGGCGTTACGAAACATTCAAGGAAACGTTGGAACAGAGACAAACACTGAAGCGCAATAAGCGCCAGAAAGAGAAGAAACGAATGAAGAAGATGATGATGTTTCTCATGGGTATCATGCTTTCGACGGCGGTCTTCGCCCAGTCGAACACAGTTACGGGTAAAATGAATATCGATTTCCAATGCCGAGTCCAGACGGATGACGCTGGGAATCCGCTTCCGGGCATCAAAAACTCGTACTTCTGCGACATCATGGTGACAGATCTCCTCAGCTTCCAAGGGAAGATCGAGGAGCTCCCCGGCATCTACAGTGCAGGACTCGGCAACGAGAAGCAGGCAGCTCAGATCAACTACAATCTGCTGGCTTCGATCGTCAATCCGGCAAACCACAGTCAGAAGAAGGCTGTCGGAAAGTTCGTTGGCGGTGTACCGATCGACAAGAAAGGTATCTACCAATACGGCCGTGGTACGTTCAGAATGGCAATCGACTCCTCCGGCGCAGCCGCAGGTTTCGAAAGCAAGTTCAGTGGTACCGCAGCTGGCAGACCTCCGAAAACTGGAAGTGTTGCCGAAAAAATCAAGAAACAAGCGTTGACGCTAACCAAGCAAGTCAAGGGAAAAACGGTAAAGATCGTCGTGACGGATTATGACAAGATGATCTACTCCGATCTCGTCTTGGCGGCAGGTCCGGTCAAAAGCTACCCTGAGACACGGGTGAACGGCGAAATGCTTTTCGACTATGAGCGCTCTGCGTGGTACTTCAACGGAGTCACGCTGAGCTATCGTATGAACGGAAAAGATATCACCGACCGCCTATCCGGCCACATCAAATGGGTCGAGGATCCGCAACGGAAATCCAACGGCCAAGCCGAATATCAGTTCGACGTGCGAGTCAATGAACCTGAAAAAACAACCGAAGCGGCTGTTTTCCAAGGTGGAGACGACGAAGCGGCATTCTTCGCGATGGACAACACACTCGCGGCGCTTACCGGTACGGCCAAGTATAAAGACCAACTGAAAGACGGGATTCCCCTGAAGTCAGATATCGACCTCAACCTGGTCGGTAACAACCTGACGAAACAGCAAGTCGTGGCACTCACGAAGTTGATCTGGTTCGTCAACGTCGTGCCGATGAGCTCCGAGTAAAACCGGAAAGGTAAGTTAACACTTACCAAAACCCCGCATCTGTCGCAAGACAGCTCTGTGGGGTTTTATTTTTGTAAATTTTAATTTCTCAATTCCCTATTATTTTGTTACTATACAAATACAACTTATGGCAAATTTTGCAGAAAACAGAAAAGCATATTTCAATTATGAAATCCTTGAAAAAATCACGGCTGGTATTGAGTTACTCGGTTTTGAAGTTAAAGCAACAAAAGCTGGGCGAATAACTCTAGATGGAGCTTATTCAACTATTCGAGGAAATGAAGCTTTTCTTATAGGCGCAGGTATTACTCCCCTCCAACCCAAAAATACTCCCCAAGACTACGACCCTAGAAGAAATAGAAAACTTCTATTAACCAAAAAAGAAATAAAAAAGCTTGAAGGTATAGAAAATCAGAATGGTTTGACAATAGTAGCTTTATCAGTGTATAATATTGGGCACAAGCTAAAAGTAGAGCTTGGTATCGCTCGGGGTAAAAAGAATAAAGATAAGCGCGAATCTATAAAGAAACGTGAAACCGACCGAGAGATAAGAAGAACATTGTTAAATAAGTAGAAAGTTCATAAAGTTTGTAAAGTTATAAAGTAAATACATTCTGTATTCCACTTTAAAAACTTTTAAACTTGAAACTTTCAACTTCATAGGGGGATGATCGGCCTAGACAATTGGTCCCGTTCTTCCTACGCAAAGTAGAGCAACCTTGTGAACTCTTAAATCTACCAAGGAATTGTAAATGCAAAAAGCATTTCTTCAAAAGTAGCTGGTATCGTATCACCATTTTTTGGTGCTAAGGACCTTACTTTCGCTTACGCTTTAGCCTAAGCGACGTCTCAACTACCGACTTCTGATAAGTAGATTGGGGTGTTATATTTTCAGAATATATTGTGTACTTTCTCAATGCACAAAGAAAATTAGAGGATCGAATTATAGATGTTTTGTTTATTTATAGTCTATAATTTTAAATTCGCTTTCGGGCGAAACTAAACAAACTAGACTTTGTAGAAGTATTAGGAACAATCATTTGCACGTGAGTTCGATTCTCACCATCTCCACTTTAAAAACATTAGCACTTCTTTTTGGGAAGTGCTTTTTGTTTTTTAGTGGAGATGGAGTTAGTGAACTGCTTCACTAACGTGCGGAATCGAACGGGCGCAGTCATGTTTTTCAGCAGAAAAACAAACGAGCCGGGGTCGCAAACACTTTGTATTTTTGATGGAGTTCCCATCAAAAATACTTAGTGATTTGTGACCGATTCCTCCCATCTCCTCCTTTTAATGACAACAAAAAATTATTTCTAACCGAAAGTGATAATCCATGGTTCTCACCCATCTCCTCCTTATATTTTTATAATTTAATAATTTTAAAAAACTTAGTAACTTAGAAAGATTTCACATCTATATTTCCAGTTTTTTTCCATATGTATATTCATAAAAAGGTCCTACCCACATACCAGTCAAAAACCAAAAAATAAATTCCTCAATAGGAATAGTTAAAAGTCTTAGTCCACTCAGCCCATAAAGATAAGTATTATTCACCCAAGTATCAGAAACTAAAATAATAACTAGATAAAAAGAAAAAGATATTAACATCATTAAAATACCTGAAAACAATGAATCAAAAAATAGATCTTTTCTAAAAAATAAAATTAAAATAATAAACAAAAACATACTCATTGTACTAGACCAAAAAGAAGTTATATTAATAATATTAATTAAAAAAGCAGTTAAACCTCCCATCAATATAAGTAAAAGATAAGCCTCTTTAGAATTACATCTAACAACTCCCTTTTTATATTTATTTCTAAAAATAAAATTATAAATAACTGACATAATTCCACCAGTAGTAAAACCCATGATAAAATCCTCGATACCAACAACTGTATTGGTTATTGTTAATGGTCGCCACCAATCTACTGTCCACCAAGAATAAGATGTTATAACGCTAAGTATACCAATCAAACAACTTATAAAAATAATTTCTTTCCTTAAATCCTTTCTTCTAACAAAAAGAAAAAACCAGATTAAACAAGGTATTATTAAGGCTACTAAATAAACAAATTTATCTGGAATAATCATAAGTATCATTATAATATATATTTAATTTCAATCCATTTTCTACCCATTGACACCCTCCCAATCCCTTGCTACTCTATAAACAGAAAGTTATCTACAAAAACCAAACACTCTTTGAAAGGAGTTACAGATGAACATCAAGCGTATGGCAGACGAGTATCGTGATCAGGTTAAACATACCGGACTTACTTTGAAATCTGATATTGATCAATATCTTTTCGAAACTTCATACCATAAAGGAATCACTGGTGAATATCGCACAAGAATTAAATTATGGTATAACCACCTTCGAGTGAATCTTTCAAAAAAAGACCTCAAAGAACTTCTGACAGTTTGGGAGTACCTCGTGAAGCTCAGCAAACTTTGTGAGGAAAATACAGAAGATCTTAACCCCAAACGCGAGTTGATCTTTGAGAAAATTCAGGAACACATGAACAAGTTTCTCGAAAAGCTCCCCCGTCTCATCGAGAAATCCCTCACCCGTTCGGTTCGTGAATCTGGGATTCGTCTCAGGTAATCACCCACCAAAGAAAAACTCACCGTTTTTCATTGGTGGGTTTTTCTTTGTTCTAATTACTAAAAAATAATTTTATGTTAATATAAAAAACAGAAAGGAGTTCTTCATGAAAAAAGAAATATCTCCATTGAGGAGGTATATACTTCAAACTGTAAAAGCTTTTCAAGAAAGCATGAAAAACCTTGGTCCAACAAGACCTCAAAAACGACGTAACCGCCATGAAAGACCAATACATCATGGAAGTTATCCTCACTATCCTTAAACCCACCAACAGGAAAAACCTACATTGGTGGGTTTTTTCTTCCTAAACTATTTTTTTTCATGTTAAAATATCCATATGTCTCTCAAAAACAAAAAAATAATTTCTATTATTTTAATATTATTATTTTTTATAATTTCTTTAGGTGTAATAACAAACTTCAAGTCTTTATTATCTTTTGATAAGACCATACAAACTTTCTCAAGCACCTTACATTCCCCTACTTTAGATCAAACAATGCTTTCGGTCACAAAAATTGGAAATACTTATGAATCTCTATTAATTTATATAGTTTTAGGACTTTTTTTAATATCTAAAAAAAAGAAGGGTTTATTTTACCTTTTTACAATAATTACAGCAATAGGAACAATACTTCCAGAAATAATCAAAAACTTAACAGAAAGAGCTAGGCCACTAAGCAATCTTTTAATAGAAACCGGCTACAGCTTCCCTAGTGGTCACGCCACAATATCAACTATTTTTATAATATCTTCAATAATAATCATATCTTCTCTTATAAAAAACAGACTTTATAAATACCTTTACTCAACAATATCAATTTGTATTTTTTCTTTAGTTATTTTCAGTAGATTATACCTTTCAGTTCACTGGTTTTCTGATGTTTTGGGTGGAATACTACTTGGCCTAATATGTTATATGTTAACATCAATATCTTGTTGCCAGAAAAAAGAAAATATGCTATAAATAGACTTCATAAACATTATTAAAACATTGAGTAATATTAGAGTAAGAATAAATCACCAGATAAGAGTTTCAGAAGTTAGAGTCATTACAGATGATGGTCAAAACTTGGGAATAATGTCTATAGGAGATGCCCTAAGAAAAGCACAGGAGATGGATTTGGATTTGATAGAAATATCACCAAATGCTATTCCTCCGATTGCAAAAATAATGGATTATGGTAAGTTCCAATATACTGAGAAAAAGAAATTGAAGGATTCTAAATCCAAAATTCAAAATATCGAAGTTAAAAGTATACAGGTAAAAATAGGTACGGATGATCACGACCTAGAACTCAAAGCTAAAAAAGCTTCTGAGTGGCTAAAAGAAGGTCATAGAGTTAGACTTAATCTTTTCCTTACTGGTAGATCAAAATACTTAGATAATAAATTTTTAAACGAAAGATTAGATAGAATGTTAAAACTGGTTACTGAAGAATATAAAATAGCAGAACCATCACAAAAAGGTCCAAAAGGTTTAACGATAGTAATAGAAAAATTAAAAAAATAATTTTAATAATATGAAAACAAATAAATCATTTACTAAAAGATTAAAAGTAACAAAAAACGGTAAAATAATTGCTAGAAAAGCTGGACAAAACCATTTCAACGCAAAAGAAAGTGGAAGTTCAAAGCAAAACAAAAAAAGATCTATGCAAATACTTTTTAACAATAAAGCAAAAGCAAGATTTCTAGCAGGAAAATTTTAATTTATAATTAAGTAAAATAATAAAATGACAAGAGTTAAAAGAGGTACATTAAAGAACAAAACAAGAAAAAATGTTCTTAAGATGACAAAAGGATATCGTTTAAATAGAAGAAATAAAGAAGCAGAAGCAAATACCGCAATAATGCATGCAGGAGCAAATGCTTTTGCACACAGAAGAGATAAAAAGGGTGATATGAGAAGACTATGGAACGTAAGAATAAATGCACTCCTTAGAGAAAACGGGACAACTTACAGCAAATTCATTGGGGCACTTAAAAAGGCAAATATTGAAGTAGATAGAAAAATACTTTCTAATTTGGCTCAAGAAAACCCAGAAACTTTTAAGAAGATAGTAGAAAAAGTTAAATAGGCTCGCTAATAAAAATACAAATACAATTTTATTCCATATAAAATACTAAAAATAGTTATAGTTTAAAAAACCGTCAGATGGCGGTTTTTTACTAGTATTTATTTTAATTTAACTCTATTACTTCCCCATACTCAGGCAACTTTGCATCCACTTCGATTTCATCTTTTATCCTTTGAATTAAAAATAAAGAAGATTTTGGCTCACCCATAACCGTAAAAACTTTTTTAAGTTTTCCATTTTCTTTTGCTTTTAATACAAAATCAACTAGATTATCTGAATCTTTATGTGAAGAATAGCCATTTATCTTTAAAATCTTTGCCCTAACAGATATTTCTTCACCATATATTTTTACTGTCTTTGCACCATCTTCAAGTTGTCTTCCTAAAGTTCCAACCGATTGATACCCCACAAGTAAAATAGTTGCTCTAGAATCAGACACATGGTCACGCTCATGATGTACTACTCTACCACCATTAGACATACCAGAACCCGCAATAATTATTTTGGGATTGGGTATTAAAGATATTCTTTCTGACTCTTCGGCCAAAACTGTAAACTTTAATTTTGGAAAAGAAAAAATATCATCGCCCCCCTTAATCTCATCCTGAATTGATTGTTTAAAATAAGAAGTATACTTTTTATAAATAGTTGTTATTTTAGATGCTAATGGAGAATCTAAAAAGACAGGTAATTGTGGAACATTTTCTTTCTCAAACAGATCATTCATTTCATAAATAATCATTTGGCTTCTTTCAAGGGAAAAAGCTGGGATTATAAGTGTCTTCTTATTTTTTATTGTATCAAGAATAGCTTCTTTAAGCTGAATTCTTCTTCTTTCTTTAGGTTCATGATTTCTATCACCATAAACACTTTCCATTATTAAATAATCGGCATCATCAACAAATTCAGTATCTTTCAAAAGTAATGATGGGGAATTACCTAAGTCACCAGTAAAGACAACCTTTTTGTCTCCGTATTTTATCTCTATAATAGACGAACCAAGTATGTGACCAGAGTCTTTTAGGAAAATACTCAAATCTTCATACAATACTCTATTGTCATGATAATCTAATGTCTCCCATAAAGAGATAGTTTTTTCTACATCTTCTTTTTCAAACAAAGGTAAAACCCCCTCTTTCCTAGATTCAGAATCTATTAGTTTTAATTCATCTTCTAACAAAAATTTAGCAATTTCTTTTGTAGGGTGTGTACTTAAAATTTTTCCATTAAAACCATCTTTAACGAGTTTAGGTATTCTACCAATATGATCTATATGCGCATGGGTTACCAACAAAAAACTAATATCTTCTGGCTTATATGGAAAATCTTCTCGATTAAAACTACTTGCGGTCTTCGTCCCCTGCATCAAACCACAATCTATTAAAACTTTTTTATTTTTATATTCCAATAAAAAATTTGCTCCAGTAACCGATCCTGTACCCCCATAAAAAGTTAATTTCATTTTTTTATTTATTACAATCCAAATTTGTTAAACATTTTCTTCTTTTTATAAAAAAAACATATCCAATCATACCTCCAATGGAATCATTTATTATATCGGCAATAGTATCTATCCAATACCCATTATCAGAAAAATAAGTTATTCCACCTACTAGCTCAAATATTTCCCAAGAGATTCCTATAGATAAAACAGCGAACAAAACAACTGAAAAAACCTTTAATTTATAATTAACTATTGATATATTATTATAAAAATAAGAATATAAAGATAAAGAAATCAAAGAAATCCACAAGCCACCCAAAATATGCATTGGTATATCAAACCATCTATATACCCAATACCAATAAAATCTACTGCCAAAATAATTTAACACCGCGATAATTATTAAAGTAAAAAAAGAAGCTATAAAAATTTTTTGTTTAAACATAAGTTAATTATAACATCCAAATTAAATAAAAAAACCCGCCAAAAAGCGGATTCTTTTAAGGATTATCTGAAAACATTACCCTAGATTAATCTAGGTGGGTGTCCTCGATGATACACCAAGGTGTATCAAAAGCTAGACTCCCTTAACAATTTTTTAAGCGGATAATGTTCCCTAATAATCCTATTCTAATTATATCATTTTGAAACAAGTCAACAAGATAATATGCAAGAATATCGAATATAGAATGTTGAATAAAATTTATATAATATAAAAGCCAATTTTGCTTCGCAAAATTGGCTTTTATTCAACATTCTATACTCGATATTCGATATTCGATATTCTCTTCTAAATTATCTATCTGAGATATCACCCCTCAATTTTTCTATATATTTAGCGGCAGCATCTTGTCCACCAAGACCAAAAGCTAAACCAAGAGCTAAAGACACAGCAATTATTACACCTGTAAAAAGTGTATTAATGAATGTAACAGCAATACCCAACTGCATAATTGCAGCTAATATTGCAAAAATCCATATAGCCCATTTTGTAACAGTACCGGCAAAATTTGCTGACTTCATATTTGTAGCTTTTGCAGTACCAACAACAACTTTTTGCATTGCTTCAGCAACTACAGCAGCAACAAGAACAATAAGAACAGCAACTATAACTTGTGGTAAATAACCCAAGACAACATCCTTAAGGAATGAAGTTACTTGACTCAATCCCAAAACATCAAGAGCTGCTACCAAAAATACTATTATAAAGAACCACTTGACCAAAGCACCCAAGAAAGCACCAGCATCGAGTTTTAAACCTGCTTTTTCAACAAACTTTTCTACTCCCGCTGATCTCAAAGCACTATCTATTCTAGCAAGTTTAATCAACTGAACTATAAGCTTATAAAAAATTGCACCAACTATCCAACCGACTATTGCTATTACAATAGCAGCCAAGAATGTTGGTAAAAAATCTGCAACGCCTAGCCATATATTCTTAAAAGAAGCAGACAAGACATCACCCCATGTAGCTATCAACATAAATTAATATTTATATTATTAATAATCTAATAAAAGCTGAACCTTTTTAAAGGTATCAACGACCTTATTTACCATTGTATTATATCATTTATAGATAGACAAAAACAAACCCTGTTTAGGGCTTGTGTGGATAATTTAAACTATAACTGTATAGATAATTTATTTAATAACACCTGATGTGGATAATCTATAATATCTCTGACTAATTTATCATACATTTCAAACCTATATTCAAAATCTTGTGTCTCAAAGAAAGCATATACCAACTCCTTACCAAGTTCAGCCTCTATACTCTTGATAACTTTATTCATAGTTACTTTATTTAAATTATTACCGACAATAAGTATATCTACCCTACTCTCTTGATAATCTATAAATACACCAGAAACGACCAGTAATTTAATCTTCCCTATTTTTGTAAGTCTTTTAACTAATTCATTATCTTCAAATGTCTTTGAATTAATTAATAATTGTTTTATGGGTGTTAAATATTGAAATTCTTTATTTAAACAATAACCATGAACTTTATTTTTAATTTCTTCAGTTTTTCCCCTTTTTGTTTTTTTTATTGTTTTATAAAAATCTTTTCTCTTTATAAAAGTTGATTTTTCTAAAACTAAAAATTCCTTTTTTACATCCTTAGAATTTATTTTTGATTTTTCACAAACGTCAAAAAGATCAAAACAATTTTCAGAATTAAAAAGAAAAAGTCTCATCATTCTAATCCTAGATTCACTTCCAAATAATATACTTAAGACATCCATTCTGTTTAAATAAAAGTATCTCCATAATAAGACACCGTTACCTTTTAAATTAATAATTTATAAAGGTATTATACACAAATAAAAATACAATTAAAAGAGCGGTTTGCCAAAGGCAAACCGCTCTTTTATATTACTTTTATTTAAGTGTAACCTTTCCACCAGCAACTTCTACATCTTTCTTTAATTTCTCCGCATCCTCTTTCTTCATGTCTTCCTTAAGAACTGAAGGAGCTGCATCTATAAGATCTTTTGCTTCTTTAAGACCAAGTCCTAAAGCTTCCTTTACAACCTTAATAACAGCAATCTTTTGTGATCCAGCATCTGTAAGTTCAACCTTAAAAGATGATTTTTCATCTTCTGTCGAAGCTGCAGCTACTGCAGGTCCAGCTACTGCAACAGCAGCTGCTGAAACTCCAAACTTTGCTTCAAGAGTTTTTACAAGCTCATGAAGATCTATTACTGACAACTTTTCTATTGTTTCTACTAAGTCTTTAAACTTTGCAGGAACTTCTACTTTTGTTTCTTCCATAATAATTATTGATTAATTTTTAATAATTTGTCTTTGTATTTGTATTCTCACTAGCGAGCGAAGCTGAGCGTTTTAAAAGCCTTACGAAGCAGAATTTTTAGTAAAAAATTCTGTGAGTAGAGAATAAATTTTTTGACGAAAAAATTTATATCGTGCTTTTTAAACGTTCTGCGAGCGAATCTTTATACTGTCTTTGTTTTAGCAATTTGATCCAACACAACCGCAAATCTTTGGATTGGCGAATTGATAAGATTAACAAATTGAGCATAAAGAGTTTTCTGTGAAGGAATAGCTGCTATTTCTGTCATCTCTTCTAAACTCATATATTTACCTTCAAAAATACCACCAATAATTTTTACATTATCTTTGTATTTCTTTTGAAAAGAATAAAATTCTCTTGCTGGAGCTGTAAGATCATCTCCATAAACCATAGCTAGTTCGCCTGTAATTTCTGGCATCTCACCTGAAATACCGGCTTCTTTCAATGCTATCTTTGCAAGAGTCTTTCTTACAACCAAATATCCGACATTCTCTTTTCTAAGAGATTTTCTCATAGCCATATCATCTGAAACAGTCAAATGTTGAAAGTTTACAAAAACAACAGACTTAGAACTCTTAAGAGCTTTAGATATTTTAACAACTAATTCTTTCTTTTTTTCTTTTGTAATCATAATTTAGTTTTTAGGTTATAGCTTATAGTTTCTAGTAAAGAAAATTTTAAAATTTTCTTAAACCTAGAACCTAACAACTAGAAACTTTTAACGACCTTTTTAAAAGGCCTCTAACTAATAGAGTTTGACCCGCCATTTGTTAAAACAAAATATCGGGCAAGCCTCGGTAGGATTTCTACCCATTTTATGGGAACCTACTATCTTTGGCCTTTATCATTCTATATTATCACCTTTTTAATAAAAAGTAAAGAACAATTAAAAAACCACCATATGGTGGTTCTTTAATTGTGTGATTATTTATCACCCTTTGCCTTTCCAACCTTTCTTCTTGAAACAATAAGATGATTGGAATACTTTTTAGGAGTTCTTGATTTTTGTCCTTTTCCGACATGCTTACCCCAAAGAGTTTTAGCAAATCTCAAACCTCTTCCTTGTCTTCCTTCTCCTCCACCGTATGGGTGGTCAACTGGGTTCATAGCAGAAGCTCTAACTGTTGGTCTGATTCCAAGCCATCTTGATCTACCTGCTTTACCAATATTTACAAGCCATTGTTCATCATTAGAAACATTTCCAATACATGCCCAAGCATTTTCTGGAACCTTTCTAATTTCTGTTGATGGAAGTTTGATATGAGTATATCCAGCGTCATTTGCAATTATTTGACCAAAATTACCCGCTGATCTACACAATTTTGCACCACCACCGACTTTTATTTCAACATTGTAAACAAAAGAACCTACAGGAATTTTTTTCAAAGGAACTCTGTTACCTACTTTTAATTCTGCATCCTCTGATACCAAGAACTTATCACCGACTTTTACACCTTTTGGTAAAAGAACATATCTCTTTTCACCATCAATGTAAAAAGCTAGACCGATAAAACCTGTTCTATATGGATCATATTCAACAGACTTTATAACAGCTGGAATATCTTTCTTATCATAAGAAAAATCTACGTCTCTGAAAAGTTTTTTATTTCCGCTTCCTTGATGTCTTACAGTTATTCTTCCTCTGTTATTTCTTCCTCCTTTAGCTTTATATCCTTTTGTGAGAGATTTTTCTGGATTATTTGTTGTTATAACTCCCCTGTAAGTAACAGTGGACATATTTCTAACAGCAGCTGATGTTGGTTTATAGAATTTCATATTATATAAATGCTATTTTATCCCCTTTCTTAAGATATACGACCGCCTTTTTTATAGATTGTTTTTTACCTTTCTTACCTCTTGAAGTAACGTTCTTTGCAGGTAAATTAACAATATTAATCTTAATTGGTTTAACCTTATAAACTTGTTCTATTGAATCTTTTATACTTTTCTTTGTTGCACTTTTTGTAACTTCAAAAGTATAAACATTTTCTGATTCTGCTTTTATTCCAGCCTTTTCTGTTATTCTTGGTTTTCTTACAACCTCAAATAAATTCTTCTTGTCGATTGAGTTTTTCATGATATTTATTTAGCTTTAGCTATTTTATTTTCAATAAACTTTATCGACTCTTCTGGATTTTCAATAACAAGGTATTTTGTATTTAACAAATCTACTGGGTTTATATTTCTAACCTCATCAACAAATATATTTCCTATATTAGAAAAACTTTTTTCAACAGATTCTTTCTTACCAGATATAGCAATAATTGCACTGTTATTTTTCTTAGTATATATATCAGAACAAGTATCTATTTTGCTTAATGATTTCAATATAGAAATAGCTTCAGTTGTCTTCGGTTTTGCTATTTCAAACTTATCGATAAAGACAATTTCTCCATCTCTAAGTTTCTTTGAAAGAATTGTAAAAAGAGCCTTTACTTTCATTTTCTTGTTTACCTTTCTATCATAATTTTTTAAACCATTTGGACCATGAGCAACACCTCCACCAACCCATATAGGTGATCTTGTTGAACCGTGTCTTGCTCTACCTAAACCTTTTTGTTTCCATGGTTTTTTACCTCCTCCACTTACTTGTGATCTATCTTTTGTGTGAGCATAGATTTTTCTTGAAGCAGATAACATTGAATATACAACTTGATGTATCAAGTCTGCATTCCATGAAAGTCCGAATATCTTGTCAGATAATTTTACTTCACCAACTTCTTTTCCATTTTGGTTATATACCTTAGCTGGAGATACTTCCATAAGTTTAGTAGTTTTCTTTTCTATTTTTTTAATTTTCTTTTCCATAATATTAGTATATTAGAAATTAACCACGAACCTCAACCAGTGTACCTCTTCTTCCTGGTATAGCACCACTGACGATAAGTTGATTATTATCCTTGTCGACTCCAAGAACTTTCAAATTTTTAACTGTTATTCTATCCCCCCCCATTCTTCCGGCCATTCTCATTCCCTTAGGAACTCTATTTCTTAAACCTCCACCGATAGAACCTGGAGCATTTTCACAATGCTTTTGACCATGACTTCTTGGTTGTCCTTTGAAACCATGTCTCTTTATAACGCTTTGATATCCCTTACCTTTTGATATTGCTGATACTTCAATAGTATCACCAGCTGAAAATACAGAAATATCTATATTATCACCAACCTTATAAGTAGATGTATCTTCTAGACAGAATTCTTTTAAAAATCTTGAATTAAGTCCATTTAGATGACCCTTCAAAGGCTTATTTATATTTTTTTCTCTCTTACTTCCCAATCCAACCTGAACAGCATTATAGCCATCAGTTTGTTTATCTTTTATCTGAGTAACTGTCAAAGGACCAGCAGACAATATTGTTGCTGGATATACTTTTCCACTCTCATCGAACACTTGGGTCATGTTCTGTTTAATACCGAGTATAAATTTCATGCTGTTATAAGATAGAGGATTTTACAAACCGAGTCTCTTTTAAAGAACTCGGTTTGTAATATCATATCAATTTATTATTAGACCATTTTTACATCAATATTCACTCCAGAAGGTAAACTTACATTAGTTAACGCTTCTACCACTTTAGCTGATGGATTAATTATATCTATCAATCTTCTGTGTATTCTCATCTCAAACTGTTCTCGCGCATTTTTATAGACGAAAGAAGCTCTATTGACTGTATATTTTTTAATTTCTGTAGGAAGTGGAACTGGTCCGACCACCTTAACATCAAATCTAGATGCTGTCTCAATTATTTGTTTAACTGACGCATCGAGAATTTTACTATCATAAGCTTTTACTCTTATCCTTAACATAGAAGAACCTTCTATCTTTTCAGATAATTTTACAGCTTTTGTACCCATATTCTTTTTTGTTGTCTTTGTTACAGTCATATTATTAATTTCTGGTTTATAGGTTACAAATTTCATATACTTTTTAAAAGAACAAAACCTGAACCTACCAACAAAAATTTATTAAGCAATAACTTTTGTAATAACACCTGAACCGACTGTTTTTCCACCTTCTCTTATAGCAAATCTCATTTTATCTTCAAGAGCAACTGGGTTAACCAATTTAACTTTGAAAGTAACTGTATCTCCTGGCATAACCATTTCAACACCTGCTGCTAAAGTAACGTCTCCTGTAACGTCTGTTGTTCTAATATAGAACTGTGGTTTATAACCTGAGAAGAATGGTGTATGTCTTCCTCCTTCTTCTTTCTTCAAAATATAAACTTCTGATTCAAATTCTGTATGAGGTGTTGTTGTACCTGGTTTACAAAGAACCTGTCCTCTTGTAACATCTTCTTTCTTTGTACCTCTTAGAAGAATACCAGCATTATCTCCAGCATTACCTGATTGAAGTTGTTTATTAAACATTTCAATACCTGTAACTGTTGATTTAACTGTTGGTCTAATTCCAACGATTTCAACTTCATCACCTACTTTAATCATACCTCTTTCAATTCTTCCAGTAACAACTGTTCCTCTACCTTCAATTGAGAAGATATCTTCTATAGGCATAAGGAAAGGCTTGTCTAAATCTCTTTCTGGCATAGGAATATATGTATCAAGAGCTGTAAGAAGATCTGCAATACATTTTGCACCTGGTTCATCTGCACTCTTACATGCAAGAGCACCTGTAGCTGAACCTCTAACGATAGGAGCGTTATCTCCATCAAAACCATATTTTGTCAAAAGTTCTCTAACTTCAACTTCAACAAGATCTAAAAGATCTGCATCATCTACTAAGTCACATTTATTTAAGAAAACTACTATCTTTGGCACACCAACTTGTTTAGCCAAAAGAATATGTTCTCTAGTTTGTGGCATAGGACCATCAACTGCTGAAACAACAAGAATAGCACCGTCCATTTGAGCGGCACCAGTAATCATATTCTTTACATAGTCAGCGTGACCAGGACAATCTACGTGAGCGTAGTGTCTTGCGTCTGATGAATATTCAACGTGAGAGATAGCAATAGTAATAATCTTGGTAGCATCTCTTCTACCTGCGCTTTCAGATGCCTTAGCAACTTGATCGTAAGCAATAGGATTTGCTAAACCTTTCAATGACTGAACATAAGTTATAGCTGCAGTCAAAGTTGTCTTTCCGTGGTCAATGTGACCAATTGTACCAACGTTTACGTGTGGTTTGTCTCTTAAAAATTCTGCCATATATTTATTTTTTGCTGATTTTATAATCAGAGTGCGCGAGAGCTTACTCTGACCATAAAACCAGCTAATATATTAATTAACCCCATCATTTACTGAAACTACTTATCAATAAACTGGGAACTTATAAAAACGACTAGCTGTTCTGGTGTCTTTAGTCATTAGTTTTTAACTAATAGCCAACTAAAAAACGCACAAAACGCGTATCACGAATCATAGCAAAAGAAACAAGAAAGGTCAACAGCATAAAGGCAATTTTACTAATACAATTGGCGGGTCGCGAAGCGACCCGCCTTTTGTATTTTTGAA
>CAYZNH010000011.1:0-30050 GCA_964479775.1 uncultured Candidatus Saccharibacteria bacterium
AATATGATAGAATATATAAATATGTTGCAAAAAGAAGCTTTAGAAATATTAAAAATGGGATATAACTGTTATATAACTGGTGCCGCAGGAAGTGGTAAGACACACCTTTTAAATGAATATGTTAAGTTTCTCAAACAAAAAGGTGTGGATGTCGGTATTACTGCATCTACAGGTATTGCTGCAACCCATATGGGTGGTACAACTATACATTCTTGGTCTGGACTTGGTATTCGTGATGATCTTACAGAATATGACCTTGAGGATTTAGAAAGTAAAAAATATATTTACGAAAGATTTAAAAATACGACAGTTTTAATAATTGATGAGATATCAATGCTTCATCACTTTCGTCTTGATCTTATAGAAAGAATTGCGAGACATTTGAAAAGAAACCAACTTCCTTTTGGTGGAATGCAGATTATTCTTTGTGGAGATTTCTTTCAGCTTCCTCCAGTATCTAGAATGGGAGAAAAAGAATCACATTTTTCATACAAATCAGAAACTTGGAAAAAATTAGATTTAAAAATTTGTTATTTAGAAGAACAATACAGACAAAAAGATGCAAATTTTTTAAAAATTTTAAATGATATCCGTAGAAATTGTATAAGTGATGAAACTCGGGCTTGTCTCAAGTCAAGACATAATAAAATTCTTGATTGTGAAATAGAACCAACAAAACTTCATACTCACAATATAAATGTTGATACTATAAATGACTGTGAGTTAAATAAATTAAAAGGAGAGATGGTTACTTATACGATGGAAAGTAAAGGTAAAAAACCCTTAGTTGAAGCATTAAAAAAGAGTTGTCTTGCCCCCGAAGTACTTAGACTTAAGGTTGGTACAAAAGTAATGTTTGTAAAAAATAATTTTGAGCAAGGTTATGCAAATGGAACTCTTGGTAAGGTTATTGAGTGTTCTGTTTTTGGCCCAAAAGTTATGCTTCTTTCAGGAAAAATAATTAATGTAGAAAAAGTTACTTGGATGGTAGAAGAAGAGGGAAAAGTAAAAGCTCAATTAATTCAATATCCTTTACGTTTAGCTTGGGCAATAACAGTGCATAAAAGTCAGGGTATGAGCTTGGATGCCGTGGAAGTAGATCTTTCAAAATCATTTGAGAGAGGTATGGGATATGTTGCACTTTCTCGTGTAAGAACTTTAGATGGACTTAGAATACTTGGATTAAATGAAACTGCTCTAAAAGTTAGGGATGATGTAATGGAATTTGATGAAGAACTCAAGGAAATGTCTAAAGAAGACAAAAGATGGTTCAACTCTCTTGATGATAAAGAAATAAAAGAAAAACAGGCGAAATTTTTGCAAAAAATTTCGCCACCAGAAGGAACCCCAATAAATAAAAAAAAGAAGAGTCGAATTTCTCCAATACAGGAAACAAAAAATATGCTTGAACAGGGAATGGGTTTAAAAGAGATTTTAGAAATAAAAGGAATAAAGATTGGAACTATTCTTGATCATATAGAAAAGATTTTAAAAGAAGATCCAGATTTGGATATTTCTCATTTAAAGGGGGAAGTGCCTGCAGGAAAGTTTAAAAAAGCATGGATGGCTTTTCGAGAACTTTATAGTGAAAATAGAGATTATTTACTTGCACCAGTACGAAACAAACTCGGTGATAGTTTTACTTATGAAGAATTGAGGATTGTGAGACTTTTTGTGAAGAAATCTTAATTTTTGCTGGTTGGATAGACTACTGTTGACTTTTATTGCATAGTATGCTAGTATTAGTATTGGAGTATCGAATGGGAATTCGGTGCCGGTCTTTTACAAGTAGTAGTAAGAAAGGAGAAAGTATGCCTTCAAAAAAGAAGAATTCGATGTTTTTTGAAATGTTGATGTCTATTCTTGTTTTCATATTCTTTACTTTGTTGTTTTTCGGATTGAAGAATGACAAAGATTCTGTGCGGGTCAAAAAACATGTGACCATGGCGGAAGTCGTGGTAAAGAAGGAGGTTGCGAGCCGGGTGATTCGTGATAGTGTTGTTGATTCAAAAGCAAACGGTCCCGTGACTGTTAAGCTGGATTTTAACGATCTCAGCTTCGATCTCAAAAACTCAAAGTAAGGAGAGTACAGAATGAAGAAGGTGTTTACTGCCGTGTTGATCAGTTTGGTCACGATTCATCAGTGTGCATTTGCCATTGAGGCAAGTATCACGGTTGCTGTTTCGCAACCGAATCCTCTGTGGATGGTTTCGTCGAAAGACTGCTTGACGTCGTACGCGATCAGTCAGGTGAGTCGTGGTAGTGTCCAGGTTTGGGCGCCGACGTCGGTTTATGGTGAGGACTTCACGAACAGTGCTTATTGCGAACTGCCTTTCGGCGAACGCAATGACGCTTTCAAGGTTCTCGATTTACTGAAGCAACAACAACTCTATTTCTCGGTCGTAAGGCCGGAAGTAGATCAAATCAATTCATACATCGGACTTTACAGCGATGACGGCTGGTGTATGTTTTACGGTTGGGGTTACGGAAATCTTTTAAGGGACGAAATGGGGAATTGGTTTTCTCCACAGAGTCTTTTGAAATTTGAGAGTTACCTCAACTGGGAGATACCTATTTTGAATGGTGTATCTCAAGCGAAGGTTGTCATTCGTGATGAGAACGGTAACGTGATCAGAACAGAATGGCTTAATGTTGATGAAAATGGACAACTTATTTTCAGGAGAGATTTCGTTGGACAAAACGGTGAGATTATTGCGACCATGAGAGATGGAAGCTCGATTGCCGCGAGTCTCAAAGACAACAAGATTTATCAGATTACCGGTGTCCCCGCGAAGCTTGATATTTCGATTAATGGAGTTGTGCAGTTTGATACCAACGCCAAGAATCTTGCAGTTAACCCTGAGAGTTATCAAGGTTATGGTGATTCACCGCTTGTTCGTGGAACATTTACTCAGACACAGTGGTTTACACTTAGCGCGAATACCACCGAGGGAGAGATACCTCTTGGTGTTTGGTATCGGAATGTTGAGACGTCGTCTGTTGATGATTGGCAGTATCTGCCGGTTAACAACATAACGATTGATTTTGGCAACAATACCGAAACTGGCAATATCGACATTCCGATCGGTATACCCGGTACCTATGAATTCCGCTTCAATTGGGAGTTCTTTGGACCGCGTCCGATCAATTACTACTATGAAGATGGTGGCAAGGGTTAAGGTCTTTTAGCCACAAACAACCGGTTGGGTGTTTCGCACTTCGCGAAATATCCAACCGGTTTTATTTTTGGTGGGATGTAAATAAAAGAGATGAAATCCCTCTTTCGTGTCATTATGAGCGAAGCGTGGCAATCCAGGTTTGTATTTTAATAATAAAAATTTTTGTAAAAAAGTCATTTTTATGTTTAAATGTAATCTCATGAAAAATATCCGCAACTTTAGCATTATAGCTCACACCCTAGTACCATATTGCTACGCTCTAGCTACGGGGCGAGAAGTGCTAGTTTTTTAGAAAACAAGAAATATAAATATGAAAAATATCCGAAATTTTAGCATCATAGCTCACATTGACCATGGCAAATCTACCTTGGCAGACAGAATGCTTGAAATAACAAACACTATAGAAAAACGCAAAATGATGGCACAAGTTCTTGATAGTATGGAGCTTGAAAGAGAGAGAGGAATCACTATTAAGATGCAACCCGTTCGCATGAAATGGCACCTAGAAGGCGAAGAATACATAATGAACCTTATTGATACTCCTGGGCATATAGACTTCTCCTACGAGGTTTCCAGAGCCCTAAAAGCCGTTGAGGGTTCTATATTACTTGTTGATGCTACCCAAGGTGTACAAGCCCAAACTTTGACCACCTTAAACATGGCACGAGAGTCAGGTCTTGTCATAATCCCTGTTGTTAGTAAAATAGATTCCCCACTCGCTAAGGTTTCTGAAGTAAAAGAAGAAATAGCAAAACTTTTAAATATAGATGAAGGTGAAATTTTAGAAGTATCTGGAAAAACAGGAGATGGTGTTGCTGAACTTTTAAATGAAGTTATTAAAAAAATTCCAGCACCAAGGGGTGAATCTGGAGAAGAAAATTATCAGTTGCAGGTAGATGAAAAATCTTTTAGAGCTTTGGTTTTTGATTTTAAATATTCAAATCATAGTGGTGTTACGGTTTTTATTCGAGTATTTAATGGACAAGCGAAAAAAAATACACCCCTTATATTTAAGGTTTCTGGTAAAACTTTTACTGCATCAGAAGTTGGTATTTTTTCTCCATCAGAACTTCCTACAGATACTCTGTCAGCTGGAGAAATCGGATATATTACAACCGGAATAAAAGAATCTGATATTGCATCTGTTGGTGATACTATCTCTTATATAAACGATACACATCCACCACTTCATGGATATTTTAAACCGTCGCCTGTTGTTTGGGCATCTATTTATCCAGAAGGAGCTGATGATTTTGCAATGCTCAAACTTGCTTTGGGAAAGCTTAGACTTTCTGATTCCTCTTATACTTTTGATGAGGAAACTTCAGGAACTTTAGGAAGAGGTTTTCGATGTGGATTTTTAGGAATGCTTCATTTAGAAATTATTGTTGAGAGATTGAGGAGAGAATTTTCTTTACAACTTATCGTTACAACCCCAAGTGTAAATTATGAAGTAACTTTTACTGGCAACCCTAATCCTGACGGACGGGCAAGAAAAGAAATGATTTTTTCTCCGTCACTTTTTCCAGAGGATCATATGATTTCAAAAATAATGGAACCATGGGTGAGAGTAAGGATTATTACTCCAGGACAGTATATTGGAGCTATCATGCAACAACTTTATGATCATGAAGCTGTGATAGGTGATTCTGAAAGTTTTGGTGATAATAGGACATCACTTACACTTGAAATGCCACTTCGTGAGCTTATGAGGAATTTTTTCAATGAACTTAAGAGTATAACTTCTGGTTATGCATCAATTTCTTATGAAGCAATGCCAATGAAGGAAGCTGATGTAGTAAAAATGGAAGTTATAGTGGCAGACGAAGTAGTTCCAGCTTTTTGTAAAATAGTTGCAAGAAGAAGAATGCAAGAAGAGGCTGATCAAACAGCTGATAAACTTCAAGGAGCAATAGATAGAACATTATTTAATTTTAAAATTCAGGCAAAAGCTTTAGGTAGAATTCTTGCTTCAAGATCTGTTTCTGGAATGAAAAAAGATGTTACAGATTATCTTTATGGAGGTGATATTACTAGAAAGATGAAGCTTAGAGAGAAACAAAAGAAAGGAAAAAAGAGAATGCAGGCTGAAGGTAAAGTAAATATTACTCAGGATGTATTTTTGAAGATGATGAAGAATGACTAATCTGTTGCAGACAGGACGCGGATTTTACGCGGGTTAGACGTGGAAAAATACAAAAAAGATTTAGGATTTAAGATATTATGAATAATACAAAGGGATTTTTGCAAAGCAAAAACCCCTTTGTATGTTGTCATTTTTACGAAGTATCTAACAAAGACATACGAAAAAGTAATCGTATTCGTATTTTTTACTAGCGAGCGAGGATATTCATTTTAAAAACCTTACGGAAGATAATTTTTAGTAAAAAAATATCTGAGTAGAGAAGAAATTTTTCGACGGAAAAATTTTTATCGTGTTTTTAAAATGAATATCCGAGAGAGCCTTTACTTCCAGAATGGTGCATAAGCTATTATCATACTTATGATAATAAGCACAGCAACCACTGACCATGTGTATTTAATAACCTTTTTTGTTTTTTTATTGAAAAGCATGTTTATTTAGTGTTGTTATTATCAGTTAAATTTTATAAAATAACAATATCTTAAATATATAATAAAAATGTTTAATTATCAACAAAAGAAACAAATAAGGAAAATCATTTATTCTAAGATAACTTTAATTGTTTTGTTGATTTTTATAATTATCTTATTAAAAGCTTGTTATGGAATATATAGAAAACAAGAGATTAGCAGACAGAATTTAAAAATAATAAAAGAAGAATATGATTCTTTAAATAGTAGAAAAGAGATATTAGAATCAGAAATAGAAGAATTGAATACTGAAGATGGTGTAGAAAGAGAGATTAGATCAAAGTTTAATGTATCAAGACCGGGTGAGATTATAATAAATATTATTGATAATGAAAAAATATCTGTTGATGATATTAAAGATAAAGATGGTTTTTGGAATAAAATTTTATCAAAATTTAGATAATTTAAAGCGAGTATAATATATCGGTAGTATGCGACCTTCCCAAGGTTGATAGGTGGGTTCGACTCCCACTACTCGCACTATTTATTAAGTGACATTTATATCGAATTTGTTATAATTAGTGTTGTTATCAGTTTAATTTAGATAAAAAGTATGAAAAATGTAGTAATGTATTCAACACCAACCTGTCACTATTGTAATTTGGCAAAAGATTTTTTTGATTCACATAGTATAGAATATACAGTTCACAATGTATCAATAGATATTGAAAAAAGAAAAGAGATGATGGATAAAAGTGGTCAAATGGGTGTCCCTGTAATATATATAGGGGATGATATGGTACTTGGATTTGATGAAGAAAAGATAAAAGATTTATTGGGATTATAAAATCAAAAAATAAATATGAATAAAACTCAATGGCTATTAATTGTTTTTTCTTTGGTGGCCTTTCTAGATCATGAGATATTTGGGCCCGGTATTGTTTTCTATTTGTTTTTATCTTTGGCAATTATTTTATTTTTCTTTTTGTCATTTAAAAGAAGGTTTTGTTCTAATTGTGGAACAAAACTACCTATAATAAGAAAACCAGATACTTTAAGGGCTACTTTTTTGGGTGGTTGGACTTGTCCAAAATGTAAACAAAAATTAGATAGTAGTGGTAGAGTTATTAAGCAACAATAAAAATATTATCGTCTAAATTAACTCTAAGGCCTTTGTAGTTCAATGGATAGAACAGCCCCGTCCTAAGGGGTAGATGTCGGTTCGATTCCGGCCGAGGGCACATTAACTGTATTTTTTGGTATTTTTTTAAAAAAATATTATAATTATTTTATGAATCAAGAAGAAAAAGAACTTTTACAAAAAACTTATGAATTATCTGAAGAGAATAATAAAATTCTCAAAGGTTTAAGAAGAGTAAATAGATGGTCATATGCTTTTAAAATAATTTATTGGTTATTAATCTTAGCTATAGCTTTCAGTGCATACTTCTATGTTCAACCATATGTCGAAATACTAGATAATACATATAAAAGTATTGTAAATGATGTAAATTCTATTAAAAATGTTACTAGTAAAATACCAATACCTTTTAGATAAAAAAGCTGGAAAAAAATATTGAAATAGTGTAATATGTCTGAGATGCCCTAGAACCTTTTATTTCGATAAAAGGTTCGGGCGAATATTTTGTTTTGACAAAATGTTTTAGCCAAGATAGCTCAGTTGGTAGAGCATTCCCCTGAAGAGGGAAGGGTCCCCAGTTCGAGCCTGGGTCTTGGCACCAAAATAAAAAATCACAACTTTAATTGTTGTGATTTTTTATTTTGGTGCCAAGAAGGAGTGAATTGCTTCACTCCGTCCCAGGCTCGAAAGACCTTTCAATGTTTGTAAAAAGTAATCTTTAAACAAACCTGAAAGGTACCTGGCTACGTGGTAGCCGAGCATGGGTCTTGTTTGAAATTTCTCTGCTTACGTCCAGGCGAGAAAGACTTTTCTTTATCGAGTCTGCGAGATAGAAAAGTACCTGGCGATGTAGTCGCCGAGCCTTGGGTTTGGATTTAAAATTCAATTAAAATTTAAATACCGCTTATAAGCGGTATTTAAATTTATGAACTCTTCACTTTCAACTTAGCTTGTCTATTTTTATCTAGTTTAGGTAGTCTGATTGTAAGTAAGCCATTTTTATTTGTTGCTTCTGCTTCTTCAACGTCTATTTCTTGAGGTAATATTATGGTTCTAGAAAAACATCCCCAATACAATTCTTTATGAAAAAAGTCATCTCCATCGTCAGATTCTTCTTCTCTTTTTCCCTTTATGGTTACCATGTCTCTTGTGATATTTATATCCAAATCTTCTGGTTTTGTTCCAGCGACCATGGTTTTAATTATTATTTCACTTGGAGTCTGATACATATCGACAGCTAATTGTGCTTCTGATTCACAAATAACATCCTCATCATCTTCTTCATTATCAGAAATTTCTATATCATTATTATCATCATCACTTATTTTTACAATACCGGTCAATTTTTCAAAAAAAGATTTTTTTTTCATTTTATTTTTTAATAGAATTAATTAATTTTTTCTAATCTTACTTTTTTAATTTTTTCAAAAGCTAGTAGTATTATTATAACAGCAATCCAAATTATTTCCAAAGCTATAAGTGATTCTTTGGTGTTTCCTATCATAAAAAAATTGAATAGTATGTGGGTTATGATTGCACAAATAAGGCCGATAATTGTCCATGCAATCTTACTCATTCTTCTGTCGAAGAAATTAAAGCTTATAAAAATACCAACCATAGCAGAAGAAACCGTATGTAAAAGGGTCGCTCCTATAAAACGCATGTTTCCTGTAAGAATACTTGTGGTTAGTTGGCCTTTTGTTAACGGGTCTAATAAAAAGAGCATATTTTCTATAGCAGCAAAACCTAAGGCTACGGTTATCATATATATCATTGGATCTATCGGTTCATCATCGTCTTTTGATTTAAGTACAGTAAAAAAGGCCATTATAAATTTAAGTACCTCTTCTATTATTGGAGCAAAGAAAATTACTATTAATAATCTATTTAGTTGTATTTTTTCCTGAATAGAAATATTTTGTAACCAGTCTAGTATTGGTTTTAATAGATTATTTGATAGGAGGTTTTTTGTGTTTATTCCCGCACAAAGTTTTTCTAAATACAGAGAACCAAACACAGCAATAATACCACCAATGAAAGCAATAAGTATCATTATCTTTGGTTCAGGTTTTTTATTATCTTGTTTAAGCCAAAAAGTAAGCCAAATTATTGCAGGTAAAATACCGCCCAATAAAGCGTATAATAATGTAGTTAAATTTAGTTCCACTTTTATATTTTAACCTTTTACAGGCCAATTTTCAATCATTAAAATGTTATCTTCTTCGTCTTTGATTGATTGCCATATTTCTTCAGTAACAAAAGGCATAAAGGGGTGTAGGAAAATTATAATCATTCTAAGTGTACCAAGTAAAAATTGTTTTCTAGATTCTTTTTCTTCTTCTTTACCTTCATTAAATATTTTTTTACTTTCTTCAAGTATTATATCAGCAAATTTTTTCCAAGTGTATTGATATATTTTATCTCCAGCCATGTAGAATTTGTATTCTTCCATATCCTTTGTAATATCTTTCAAAATATTATCTCTTTCTTCTATAAGAGCTTTATCAATATTAGAAAAATTTGTAAAATTTTTATCAAATTTTTCTTCTTTTATAGATTCAAGAATAAACCTCGTAATATTCCATATTTTGTTTGCAAAGTTTTTGTATGCTTTAACTTTGTCTTCAGAAATATTCATATCTGTACCGGGGGTGTTTCCTATTATAAGAGACATTCTGCCAGCATCAGCACCAAATTTATTTGCAATATCTATTGGGTCTATACCATTACCAAGAGTCTTTGACATTTTTCTGCCTTTTGAATCACGAACCGTTCCATGTAGATAAATAGTGTGGAAGGGGATAGTACCGAGATTATATCCTGTCATAAGTATCATTCTGGCCACCCAGAAGAAAAGTATTTCATATCCAGTTTCTAGAACATCTGTTGGGTGATAAAAAGCTAAATCTTTTGTTTTTTCAGGCCATCCAAGTGTAGAGAAAGTCCACATAGCACTAGAGAACCATGTATCAAGAGTGTCTTCATCTTGTGTCCAATCTTCTTCTTTTGGAGATTCATCACCACAGAAAACTTCTTCGCCTTTATACCAAACGGGAATTCTGTGACCATACCAAATCTGTCTTGAAATACACCAATCTCCAAGCTTATCTATCCAATGAAAATATGTTTTACTAAAGTAATCTGGGAGTATATTTATTTGACCTTTTTCTACTGCATTTCTCATTATTTCTTTGAGAGTTGTTTCTTGACCACTTTTAATACCTTCTATTTCTGAGTGTTCAATTTTGAAAGGTTTGTTTACAGCAACAAACCATTGAAGTTTTGGTAATGGTTCAACGATACCGCCCGTTCTTTCTGCTGTAGATACATTTTGTTTTACAGACTCTTCTTTTTCTAGAAGTCCTTCTATTTTTAACCACTCAACGATTACTTCTCTGGCTTCGGTGGTTTTTTTACCAAGAATTCTTTCATCGCCCACTATCATTCTTGCTTTTTCATCTATAACAGGAATTACAGGAAGATTATTTTTTTGTCCCATTTCCCAGTCGATAGTGCTGTGTGCTGGAGTGACACCGAGAGCTCCTGTTCCAAATTCTTTATCTACTTCTTTATCCGCAATAATTTTTATATGAATTGGAACCCCACAGAAAACTGCGTCATATTCTTTTCCTATATATTTCTGGTATCTTTCATCTTCTGGATGAACTGCTACTGCAGTATCTCCGACTTTTGTTTCTGGTCTTGTGGTTGATATTGAGATAGGGAAGTCTTTTGAATATTTAAAAGTATAAAACTTCGCATCTCTTTCTTCATAAACTATTTCATCATCTGAAATGGTCGTCTGACCTTTTGGATCCCAGTTAACTATTCTGTAACCTCGATAAATTAGTCCATCATCGTACATTTTTTTGAAAACTGTACGAACAGCCAAGTTTCTTTTTTCATCAAGAGTAAAAGCTTCACGAGACCAGTCACAAGAGGCACCAAAGGTTTTTATTTGGGATATTATTGTGTCGTGACTTTGTTTTGCATAAGTATCTATTCTTTTTAGAAGTTCTTCTCGTCCGAGGTCATATCTAGATTTGTCTTCTTCTTTTTTAATTATTTTTTCAACTTTAGATTGTGTTGCTATGGCAGCATGATCTGTACCAGGAAGCCAAAGGGTTTTCTTACCCCTCATTCTTTGATAACGGATCATTATATCTTCCAGAGTAATCATAAGAGCATGACCCATGTGTAGAATACCCGTAACATTTGGAGGAGGCATTATTACTGTGTAGGCTTCTTTGTGTCTTTCTGGTAGATTGTCAGGATTAAAATAACCAGATTCTTCCCACATTTTGTATATTCTAGATTCTGTTTCTTGAGGGATATATGGTTTCAAAAATTTGCTTGCCATGTTTGAATTTTCACTTTGTTTTTCGTTCATTATATTTTTTTATTTAATTCCAGCGTAAGATTTTAACATTGAACTATTATCATAAAATTCTTTACCTGATCATTCATTTAGACATGATATCAGAAAAATATTATTTTTGAAACTATAAAAAGGTCGTGCTCCACGTTACATAGAACACGACCTAACTCTGAATGCAGAATCGCACTCTTTTTCAAGTACCTACCAGCATTGTTTATATAGTATATTTTTATTTTTATGAAGTCAATTTGAAAAGAAAAAAGGCTGTGCCCGCGGTAAAAAAACACGAGGGCACAGCCCAAACTGAGGGGTAAGGGTGAGTCCTAACTTTTACTCGTTTGTTGCTTCGAGCCCTCATTTTTTGTGACGGGCAAAGCCTTCCGGCGGGCCCGAGCTACAAACCGATATCTGCACTCTCACACTCACAGGTCGGTTTATTGAATAATATCACTTTTTTATTATAAGTCAAAAGGAAAACCACTATTATCCGAAGACCGTAGTGGTTTTTTAGGTTTTTTTATCGAAACAAATTATTTTGACAAAAAACCATTAAAAGACTTACTGTTGCTATAAAGAAACCCATAACTTCTGGAGTAATTTTATCTAAGTTGCTTCTTCTAAAGTTTAAATAACAAAGTATTAGACCTGTCATTGCACCAAAAAAGAGAAGAGAAGTTGCTTTTATTGATAATATTAAACTTGCTTTGTCTGTAAAAAAGTCTGTTGGATTCATTACAATAAAAGTAAATTCAATACTAATCGTCAACCAGAAGATAGCTAGCACGATCCCATCGGTGAATCTTTTAAAACCTTTGAGTAATTTCATGATAGCCTCCGTTGTGAAGGGCTAATAATTTGTCTGAAAACTGTTTTCAGACCTAATTATTTTTTTCCTTTATAATTTTAACATGTTTTATATAAAGGCAATAGGAAAAAGTGTTTTTATAAACTTAAATTTCCATTAGCTTTAAAATCTGTTTCTGGTTTTTTACCAGATAATATATTTAAATATCCTGCGATTGCGATCATAAAAGCGTTGTCAGTAGAAACACTAAATTCTGGTATCATAAGTTCAACATGAATATTTTCTGCGAGTTTTGCAAAATCATTTCTTATTTTTTTATTTGCACTTACACCACCACCGATTATTATAGTCTCTGCTCCATATTGTTCGACAGCCTGTTGTGTTTTTTTAATTATTACTTCAACCACAGCATCTTCAAATTCTCTAGCAATTTCTTGTTTAATAGAATCAGTTATATTTCCTATTTTTTGTGAAGTATAAAGTACGGCGGTTTTAATTCCTGAAAATGAAAAATTTAAATCATGTGAATGTATCATTGGGCGAGGAAGAGGGAACGCGGATTTACGCGGACTAGACGCGGAATCATGCGGATGTTCGATTCGATCTTTTTCTGCAAGTTTAGATATTTGTGGACCACCGGGATATGGAAGACCGAGTATTCTTGCAACTTTATCAAAGGCTTCACCAATAGCATCATCTTTTGTATTTCCAACTATTTCGTATTTTAAATTTTTATTTTTTTCATCTACTAATACGAGTTGAGTATGTCCACCGCTTATAAGTAGAGCGATAGCTGGATAATTTATAGCTTTAAGTTTATAGGTTTTAGGTTCTTGCTCAGGAAGAAGTGCTGCTACAACAATATGTCCTTCCATATGGTTCACGGGGATAATAGGGATGTCCCAAGCTTCTGATACTGCTTTAGCGAAGCATACACCAACCCAGAGCGCAGGTTCAAGCCCTGGGCCATTTGTGACGGCTATAGCGTCTATGTCTGGCTTTTCGATTTTTTCTATAAGTTTAATTAAATCTTCTGAAAGATCATTTTCTCTCGCTAATATTTCTTTTATTTTCTCTTTTCTTGAGTCCTGAATCTTGAATCCTGAATCTTTTTTCATTCCACTTTCTTCTAAACATCTTTCAAGTTGGGGAACTAGGTTTAGTGCATGCTCTCTTTTTGCCATCATAGGATAAACACCACCATACTGTGCATGTATGGCTATTTGAGAATATAGTTGATTCCCAAGTATTTTTATTTTTGAATTAACAGAATTGTTTTCTGTTTCAATAATACAAATTCCTGTTTCGTCGCAAGAGGTTTCGATTCCTAAAATTTTCATATTTAAAGATTAACATTTTTTGAGGGAAAGGGAAGAAGGTATAGGTCTTAAAAAACGTCCTTTCAGACGTTTTTTTATTTGTGACCTTACGGGGAACGTGATTACACTTATCTCCCTCGACTAAAGTTTCGCCGTCGCTCAACTTTGTCTGGGCACCGGCTCATATTTTTCTTTGCTAAGAAAAATGTATTCCGCCGTTCGGTTCCCCGACGAAAGTAATAACATTACTTTCTTAAGGTCACTGAATAAAAAAGGCTCTAAAATAAATTAGAGCTCTTTTTTAAACCAGTGATGTTACATGGAATCCCACCTTTTTATAGCCTTCTAATTACATAATGAATTAGAGCTAGTTATTAATTGTTAAGTTAGAAGAGAGTGTTTTGGAAAAGATAAAATTATTAGGGTGTTTGAAAGACAGGATTTATTTGAATAATAGGAAGATTAATTCTAAAAACGGTTAGATTTTAATTTATTGATCAACTCCTTTTTTGAAGTTTTTATTTTTTCTATTTCACCATGAAAAATATCAGATAATCTTTTATTCCAATTTATAATTAGGTTAAGTTCTTCATCTTTATATTCAGATAAAATATTAGGTAATTTATCTACAAAAATATTTCTTATTAATTCTAAATTATTTGGGTGTTCTATTACAATCCTAACTATAATTTTTCTTCTATCTTTACTATCTGCCTCACGTTTTACAAAACCTATTTTTTCTAATCTGTCTATAACGGCTGTAATAGCACCAGTTGTAAGTCCTGTAATCTTGGCCAATTCACCAGCTGTTGCGAATTTAACATCACTCAAAAAATCTAAACATTTTATATCCGTGGTGTGCATTCCTGTAATTTCAGACATTGTATTTACAAAAAGAGTAGAGGCACGAATCCCTTTACGAATTGAGACCATCAAATTACTGATTATTTGTTCACGTGTTTGTAATTTTTTAGATGACATAATTTTAGTATTATTGCATTTTTAATAAAATTGCTTTATGATTAAGATAGTTTACAGTAAAGAAACATAACACTATCATTAACTTAATGTATCAAGATTATTAAAAAAGTCCAATTATTTTATCTAATAAAAAAAATATGACAAAAAAAACCTTATTTATTAATTTAGGAATTATAGTTATTGTTGGTATTGCAGGTATTATTATTTGGAAAAATAATGATATTTCATCTGAATTGATTCTAGTTAAAAGAGGTACTTTAGTGCAAGATGTTTCTGCAACTGGAAAAGTTGAATTTCCTACTAAAATAGATCTACATTTTAAAAATAGTGGTAAATTAGTAACAATTAATACTAAAACTGGGGAAAAGGTCTTAACTGGTCAGCTTCTTGCTAAACAAGACACCTCAGAACTTGATGCTCAAGTTTCAGAGATGAAAGCAGGCATTGAATTGCAACAAGCAAGACTTAACCAATTACTTAATGGAGTTTCTGAAGAAGATATAAAATTAACCGAAATTAAACTTGAAAATGCTAGACGAAAACTCTATTCTGACGATCTTGTTGCCACTTTAGATGATGATACAAGAAGAGATATAGTTCCTATAATTACCGGTATGTATAACGGGACACAAGAAGGTATTTATAAAATTTTCTTCAAAGATTTTAACGATCTATTTAATGGAAACAGAGTGTCATTTATAGGACTTGAAAAAGGTACGGCAGAAAAAAATGATTTACCACAAAATTTTGGAACAAAAGGACTTTTTATTTCTTTTCCAGAAGCTAGTTATAAGATTGATGATAGGTGGACAGTGAACATTCCAAATAAAAGTGGAGTGAACTTTGTTTCAAACCTTAATGCGTATAACTCTGCTCAGGCAGAACTTGCTTTAAAAAAGACTTCTATAAGATCTTCCGATATTGCCGTGTATGAAGCACAAATCAGTCAAGCAGATGCTTCCTTGGAAAAAATAGAAGCCCAAAGAAGAGAACTCATGATATTTGCACCCATGCCTGGTTTAATTATTGCAGTAAATGGAGAGATAGGAGAAAATATCGGTCCAGATACGACCATAGTTTCTATGGTTACGGGGGGTGTACTTCAAATCAAATTAAATATTATAGAGGATAAAATTGCCAACATTAAGATTGGACAAGAAGCCGAAATTACATTTGACGCAATTGAGGGTCAAAAATTTAGTGGGAAAATAGTTTCTATTGATCCAACTGAAACTGAAATTCAGGGTGCTGTCTATTATGAAACAACAATTATATTTGATAAGGTTGATGAACATATTAAATCTGGAATGACGGCTAATGTTTTGGTTAAAACAGCAGTTAAGGAGAATACTCTTTTTATTCCTATGAGTGCAATACGAATTAAAGATAATAAAAAATATGTGCAAATTTTAGAAAATAAAGAAATAGTTAGCAGAGATATAACTACTGGAATTAAAAATTCAGCAGGTATGATAGAAATAATATCTGGCCTTCAAGAAGGAGAACAAGTAATAATTTCTATAGAAAGTAAAAAATAGATATGAATAATACTGATTTTAAAACAGCATTTTTTATTGCATATAAAACTATAACAAAAGGGCATAAATCTACAATCATACTTATTATTTTTATTTTATCACTTTCTTTTTTTAACCTTATGTTTGTTTCAGGTTTTCTTTATGGTTTTTCGGATGGAGTAATGAAATCAATGATAAACAATTCAACAGCACATATCATTGTTATGCCACAAGAAGAACCGACAATTAAGCCTTTTGTTTTTGATCAAGATAGGGTACGTGCAGAAATTGAAACAATCCCTGGAGTTGTTGGAACCATAAGACATTATCAACTCGGTGGTACTTTATCCTATGATAAAGAAAAAGATGGTAATTTTAAATATACTTCTGCTCAGATAATTGGAGTAACCCAATCTGAGGAAAAAAATATTTTAACTATTGATAAATATATTATATCTGGAAAATTCCCAGATAATTTAAAAGACGACGAAATAGTTTTGGGAGCAAATTTGTCTGGTGGTTTCGGTACAAAACAGACCAAAGATCTAGGTGGTGCAACAGTTGGAAGTAAAGTGCAAATAAATTATTCAAATGGAATTACTAGAACTTATACTATAGTAGGAATATTTAAACTTTCTATGGTTGGGTCTGTTGCTAGTGCTGCTTTTATTTCGACATCTGAAGCAGAAAGTCTACTATCTACTTACAACAGTGCTTCAGAAATTCTGGTAAAAGTTAACCTTGATAAAAATACACTCGATGAATATAGCAATAAAATTAATGAAATGTTTCCTACTCTCAAGCTCGAAAAATATACATCCAGATTGTCAACTGTCGGTATACTTGTTACAGCCTTTAATCTTATTGCCGTTATAGTAAGTGTTATTAGTATTATTGTTTCAGCTATAACTATTTTTGTTATGATTTATGTTAATGCTGTTAGCAAGCGTAGACAAATTGGTATTTTAAAAGCTATTGGAATAAAAGAAAGTATTATCGAAGTATCATATATTATTCAGTCAATCTTTTATTCTGCGTTAGGTATTATTGGAGGTTTGATAGTTATATTTTTTATAGTTATTCCTGTTATGGCAGTTAAACCTATCACTATGCCTTTTGGAGATGCAGTTTTAGTCTATACATCTCTTGGGATAATTATAAATATTACCAGTCTTATCATCGCTGGAATTTTAGCTGGTTATATCCCCTCTAAAATAGTAGCAAGAGAAGATATTCTTAAATCAATTTGGGGCTAATTAAAATATTATGATTAAAGTAGAAAATCTTATAAAAACATACCCAGGAGAAGTCCCAACATTGGCATTAAAAGGTGTATCTCTTGAAATTGTTGAAGGAGAATTTGTAGCACTCATGGGTAGAAGTGGATCTGGAAAATCAACACTACTACATCAATTAGGATTACTTGATATGCCAACAAGTGGTAATGTCGTAATTAATAAATTCAATGTTTTAAATTTATCAGATTCCGAAAGAACAAAATTTAGACTTCAATATTTGGGTTATGTCTTTCAAGAGTATGCTTTAATTGCTGAGTTTACAGCACTTGAAAATGTTTCTTTTCCAGCTATGGCTTTTGGTGATAATACCGCAAAGAAAAGAGCAGAATATCTTTTAGATTTAGTTGGATTGAAAGATAGAATGAATCATTACCCAAATGAAATGTCTGGAGGAGAACAACAAAGAGTAGCTATTGCACGATCTTTAATTAATAATCCCAAAATTCTTTTTGCTGATGAACCTACTGCTAATCTTGATACTGTTTCTTCGGAAATTGTTTTTAAACTCTTTAAAAAACTTAATAAAGAATTAAAACAGACAATTCTCGTTGTAACACATGAGCCAGAAGATAAAAAATATGTAGATCGGGTCATCTGGCTTAAAGATGGATTGATTGAGAATGAAGAATAGATAAAAATTTATTGTAAACGATATACATATGAAGAAACATCTTAGCTAGGATGTCTCTTCATATGTATATCGTGTTATCACGACTATGTATTATTACGGGGAATTTCACCCTTTTAGAGCGCTCTAATTACATAATGAATTAGAGCTAGCTGTCAATGGTGACCTTACGGGGAATCGAACCCCGATTACAGCCTTGAAAAGGCCGTGTCCTAACCGTTAGACGATAAGGCCAATAATAAGTATTTTGTATACAGCATATTGTATATAGTATAAGAAAAATAAATTCCAAATACGAGAAAGAATATAACATTTTTTTGTAAAAAATGCAAAATAATGTTAATTTTATTTTGTGTATATTTGGAGAGGTGGCTGAGTGGTTGAAGGCACCGCATTCGAAACGCGGCAAACTCGAAAGGGTTTCGGGAGTTCAAATCTCCCCCTCTCCGCATTATTGCATTTAATTAATATATATGTTATAATTAGACTAGTTTAGTTTGGGGTAACTATGATGGTTATTCCTTAACAAAAGGAGTTTAGGATGAAGAATCATATGAGTTTTCTGAAAGCTTTTTGGGGACATGGTATATTTTATACTATTGTCTTTTTTGCTCTTATTGCATGTGGTTTACTGGTTTATGCAGTTAACCTTTTACCGAGTGAAAATCAAGGTGGTTTTATCCAATATCTTTTTGTGGTAGATGAGGTAAATATTTTGTTGATTACCACTTGTTCTTTTTTGTTTTCGCTTTTGTTTGGTCTTTTAATAACTTTCTGGAAAATGAAAATCCCACCAAACAAAGATTATATGTTTCTGTGAGTTTGAGGCCAGCGACTAGTCGCTGGCCTCTTAATTTTGTTTTTAGATATTTTTGTGATAATATCTTTTTAGAAAAATAAGGGTTAAATAATTTTTAATTGTTATCCGAATATTTTATATTTTAGGGCGGTTAGCTCACTTGGTAGAGCGCGATCTTGACGTGATTGAGGTAACAGGTTCGATCCCTGTACCGCCCACATTTAAATAACACCTGAATAATGTGTTTTTTAAATGTGGGCGGTAAGTAAGCAAACTACTTTGCTTGCGTCAGGGATCGAACAGCGGAATCATATTTTTCTAGTAAGAAAAATAGACGAGCTGGTGCCCAGACAAAACTTTTTGACGAAAAAATTTTAGTTGAGGGAGATAAGTGTACTCACGTCACTCTAACGTATTTTATAAATCTGCTGGGAGCTGATTTTTAAAACTTCGTCGTATTTCTAAAATACTTAGTAACTCGGTGTACACATAAAAATAGAAATCCATTAAAAAATGAGTGGTGACGAACAAAAAACTCGTGACCAAATCCTGTACCGCCCACAACCCTATTGACTCTTATTTAAAAAGTTCTACTATTGCTATGGATGTCCAATTAACAAGAAAGGAATCTTTTCATGCAAAAAGAAGAAGAAAAAATCTTAAATAAGGCGGTTATAGTATTCATTATGTTTGGTGATTTGGTTTTGTTGGCTAAAAAGACCAAACATATAGGTAAAGGACTTTGGAATGGTTATGGTGGTGGTATTGAAGAAGGTGAAAGTCCAGAAGATACCGCCGTCAGAGAAACATCTGAAGAATCTGGTGGTATTACTATTGATAAAAAAGATCTAATAAAAGTAGCAGATACTAACTTCCATAATACAAAAGAAGATGGAAGTTTCTTTATACTTAATGCAATTGTTTATGTCGTTAAAAAACATAATGGTATACCCAGTTCCACAGATGAAATGATAGATCCGACTTGGTTTAATAAAAATAATTTACCAGTGGATAAGATGATGCCCGCAGATAAAATATGGGTACCGATTGTTTTGTCTGGTAAGAAGATCAAATTTTATGTCAGTTTTGGTCCACATCAAGCATATATGACTAGTGAACCAAGCATAGAATATGTAGATTCATTTTAAAAAGAGGGGAAACAACCCTCTTTTTTATTTTATCTTCAAAAATTTGTATATATCTTCAATTGCTTTTATAGCATCTCCTGCGGCGATATTGTTTTGTTTATAAAGTCCATCAGTACAATCTCCAGCAGCCCAGATACCTTCTTGTGAGGTTTTTTGTGTTTTGGGATCAACTATTATTTCTCCTTTTTCATTAAATCTTACTAGATCTTCTTTTACATATTCAACAGATGGGCTAGAACCTATTTCAACAAAAATTCCCTGTATTAGTAATTCTTTTATTTCACCAGATATTTTATCTTTATAAGTTATACCACTAACAAATTTATCTCCTTTGACTTCTAATAAATCTACATTCTCTATCGCTTTTACTCTTGGATCAGACAATACTCTCTTGATTGTAATTGGATCTGCTTTAAAAGAACTTCTTTGTATAATAGTTACACTTTTTGCATAGGCTAAAAGTTGAGAAGCAGCTTCAAAAGCGCTGTTTCCACCACCAATAACAACAACATCCATATCTCCATACATAGGAGCATCACAAGTGGCACAATAGGTAATACCCTTACCATCAAATTCCTCAGAGCCCTTCACTTGTATTTTTTTTCTAGAACTTCCAGAGGCTATCAAAATTGTTTTTGAAATATAAGTATTTTTATTTGTTATTATTTTAAATAGATTATTTTCATCTTTTTCTACTTTAATTACAGTTTCTTTTTCTTTTATTGTAATTTCATTAGAGTATGATTTAAGGTGTTTTTCTAAACTAGAAGCAAGCTCTTCACCGCTTATGGATATAGTACCTATCCAGTTTTTTATACTTTCAGAAACAACACTTTGATTTCTAAAGTGTTCAGTAATAAAAAGTGTCTTTAATTTTTTCCTTGCAGAATAAACTCCACCTGCGACTCCAGCAGGTCCACCACCGATGATTGTTAAATCAAATATAGATTCCATAAAATTTAAATTAAAAATGATTATGTCTGGATTGCTACGAATGAGTGTCTTTTTGCAATGATAGAAGAAGAATTTTCTCCAACCCTACGAATGAACATATTTTCTGAACGAGTTAATGTAGTAAATTTAGAAAATTAATGAAGTTTTTAGAAAAATCAAACTGTTTGACGAATACAATGAGGAGTTTTTGATTTTTCGTATAAAAAACTGAATATAATTTTCAAATTTACGAAATGCTTTAGTGAAGAAAATATGTGAGTGAGTTTTTATTTTTTGTTTCTTCTTAAGAAAGCTGGAACCGCACCCCAATCATCTTCGTCATCTATTTTAATATCTTTTTTAGGTTCATTTATGTTTATTGGTTCTGATTTAATTTCTCTTACTGGTTCTAACTCTGAAGAGTTAAAAAAAGTTCCTTTTTTTTCTTCTTTAGTTTCTTCTTTTTTTTCATTTCCCATCATAGATTGAAATAATGTTTTTTTTGCTGGGTTGTCAGAAAAACCAGAAGCAATAACTGTTATTTGTATTTCGTTTTTCTTTAGTTTATCACTGTATACTGTACCAAAAATGACTTTTGCATTTGGATCGATTGATTCGGTAATAATTTTTGCAGCATCTTGTATTTCAAATAATGTAAGATCTTCTCCTCCTGCAATAGAAAACAAAACACCTTTTGCACCATTAATAGAGACTTCGAGAAGAGGTGAGTTGATAGCAGCTTTTGCGGCTTCTTCAGCTCTTTTTTCTCCAGAAGCAGACCCAATACCCATAAGTGCTGGTCCAGCATTTTCAATAACAGCTCTTATATCAGCAAAGTCTATATTTATGGTTCCTGGAGTGGTTATTAAATCAGATATACCTTCAACAGCTTGTCTTAATATGTCATCACAGATAGCGAAAGCTGATTTTGCTGTTGTGTCCTTTGAAACAATCGATAGGAGTCTGTCGTTTGGAATAACGATGATTGAGTCGACATTGTTTTTTAGTTCGTCTATGGCCTGATTTGCAACTCTGTTTCTAACTAAACCTTCAAAAATAAAAGGTCTTGTTACTACAGCTATTGTAAGAATACCAAGCTCTTTAGCTATTTTTGCTATAATCGGAGCAGCACCACTGTATGTACCACCACCAGCGCCACCAGCAACAAAAACCATATCAGCACCTTTTAATGCCTCTTGAATTTCTTCTTTTGTTTCTTCCGCGGCTCTTTTACCAAGCTCGGGATTCATACCAGTACCAAGTCCTCTTGTAAGATTTTTACCAATGTGTATTTTTTTTGGTGCTAAAGAATTATGAAGGTCTTGAAGATCTGTATTTACAGCAATAAATTCAACCCCTTTAACTTTTGAGCTGATCATATGATTTAGAGCATTTTTTCCTGAACCTCCTACACCTATAACTTTTATTCTTGCAAATGTTTCTATGTCTGGTTTGATTTGTGGCATTTTCTCTTTGGCTTTAGTAAATTTATAAATTACCTACAGCAAAATTAATAACTAACCCCGCTTGAAGTCCATGCAAACTTTTTACGGGTACTGATAAAAACGAACTATTTTCTTTCTTAGACTCAATAATAACAGAATATTTAAAAAAAAGAAAATAGTTGTCACTAGGCACTTTTTATGCTCAAAAATGATTGTTTTTTGTATTTTTCATTAGCGAGTGAATATTTGCTTTCTAAAAGCTTTACGGAAATAAATTTGTAGCAACAAATTTATTGAGTAGAGAAAAACTGCCGTGATTGACGGCGGTTTTATCGTGCTTCTAGAAAGTAAGTACGAGTGAGTCTTTATGGAAGAAATTGTTGAAACCACCTACTTATTATATTCCAAATGTTATTTAAAGATGTATTAAAAATTGGTGTCGGATTATAAGTGTTTTTATTATTTAGACCATAAATAGCGAGACCATAAGCCACTGACCAAGTTGAATCTTTTAATTCACTATTTTTTAAATTACTTATTAGATTTATTGATGCAATCTTTGAGGGGAGTTTGAGAGAAGCTCTTGCAATATCTTCTATTGTTTCTATTCCAGAACCACCTCCTGTAAGTATAATACCTGCGGGCAACAAACCACTTCTTCCAATCTTTTTTAGATGTGATTCTGTTAAATCAAATATGTCAGATAATCTAGCTAAAATAATTTCATCAAGTTTTTTTCTTGGATATTGTATATCTGTTACTATTCCAGTTTTTATGTTCTCCGCTTCATCTATCGGTATTCTAAAACCTAAAGCAATATCGTTCGTTATATCATTACTTCCTATAGGTAATACTTCAAGTGAGATTGGCATATTGTTTTCAAACACGACGAGAGATACGGTTTCTGAACCAATATTTGCTAAAACACACCCAGCTATTTTTTGTGTTTTTGTTAAATTTACAAAACTCGCTGCTATTGGAGACGCCACAACATCTATAACTTCAATATCTGCATCTTCTACAGCCTTGATTAAATCATTTAGGTGTTGATCTAGACATACAACAAAGAGAACTCTGGTCTCGAGTTTTGTACCATGCATACCTAAGGGTCTACCCATTAATAATTGACCATCAATTTTGTATGCTATCGGTGTAGAATAAATTATTTTTTTATTTATGAGAACATTTTGTGGTAGCTCACTTTCTGCTATTGCTAAGACATTTTTAATATCTAGGTTTGTTATTTCTGAATCAGCTTTTGAAATCATTACAGAACCTTTCCCAACAACAGAACTAAGGCTTATACCACCAATTGATACAAAAGCTTTTCTGATTTTTATTTTTGATTCATTTTCAGCTTGTTTAACTGCAGTTTTAATACATTTTGTTACATCTTCAGTGTTTATTATATAACCATGCCTCAAGCCTTTTGATTCAGAAAAACCAGTTCCTATAACATTAGAAATATAAGTTTCATCTTCTTGTTTAATATTTTCAGCAACAACCACTTTTACTTGGTATGTTCCTATATCTATTCCTACTGAAATTTTTCTAGACATAATTAGTATTTCAAAATTATTTTATCAAATTTAATTATATCAAAATAACGCTATAAATAAAAACTGTTGATAATATTTTTAGTATAAAATACCACCTCTTTTTTACTATCGAGCGAAAATATTCAATTTAAAAAAAATACGGAAGATATTTTTTTCTCCGTTTTAGTGAGCGAACATATTTTCTGAACGAGTTAATGTAGTAAATTTAGAAAATTAATGAAGTTTTTAGAAAAATCAAACTGTTTGACGAATACAATGAGGAGTTTTTGATTTTTCGTATAAAAAACTGAATATAATTTTCAAATTTACGAAATGCTTTAGTGAAGAAAATATGTGAGTGAGCTTTTAAATATTGAAAATCTTCCTATATTTTTTTTCTACTTTTTCCATTTTTTCTCCATGGTCATATCCTTTCAGGTGAACTAGTCCGTGAATAAAAAGAAAGCTCAAAAAGTTATTATAGTTTCTTTTAAAATCAGGGGCTTTTTTCTTTGCAATTTCTTGGCAAATAAAAATTTCTCCAGATTTTTTATCTAATGGAAAACTTAAGATGTCAGTAGGAGAATCAATATTTCTATATTTTTTATTAATTGATTGTATTTCTTTTTTGTTTATAAAAGTTAGACTAAGGTCATATTTTTTTCCTAATGTTTCTTCTTTGAGTAGGACAAAAGGCAAGCTTGGTAGCTTGCCTTTTGTTTTTTTTGCTATTGAGAAATTTTCAAAATCTAAAAACATTAACTATTTCTTTTTTGACTGACCTTCTTTTTCCATCATCTTACCCATTTTAATAAGATTTTCTATTTCTGCTTTTCTAGAAAGGGAAGTTAGTCTGCTTATTTTTACTTTATAATCTGAAAGTTTTCTACCTGAGTATCTAATAGATCTCACTCTTGGAAGTATACCTGAACCTTGAACTTTTTTAGTAAAACGTCTTAGTACACTTGTATTACTTTCATTGCTATTTTTTTCTACTTCGATATTTATCATGGGGACTATATTAACATTTTAATTTTATAAAAGCAATATCTTACTATTTAGATATTTTTTTGATGTAAGAAGATAAGTCTTCTATTGAAACCGTCTCTTGTATTCTTGTAGAGTTTTCTCTAACCATAACAGAATTCTCTAATGATTCTTTTTTACCCATTATTATTACATAAGGGACTTTTGATTTTTCAACCAATGCAAATTGACTTCCAAACTTATCTCTTCCCAACATATGATAGATAAATACTTTTTCTTTTTTTAATATCTCGATAACATCTAAGCTTTTATGTTTTGCTTCATCTCCAAGTTGTATATAAAAAGCTGTTGGTTTTGGTAGTTTAGATATTTTTTTAATGATAGATTTTTTCTTTAAAAGTATTTTTACTCCAGCACCAGGTATATCTTTTTTATTTCCAATTTTTTGTACCAGACCATCATATCTAAAACCAATTGCTAGTATTTCATTTGTGGATTGATCTATTATATGATAAATAGTTTCTGAACAATACTTTCTGTCTGGTAGTAAACAATTATTTATTTTGTAAGGTATTTTCATTGTCTCTATATATTCAAGTATTTCTTTGAAATCTAGACGACTTTCATCTGATAAACAGCTTACCGATGTCGGTACTGATTCTTTTATTTTTGATGAGTCACATTCATCACAAACCATCACATAGAATGGATCTTTTTTAAAATTTTGTCTGCAGTGTGCTGGTAGGTTGTTTAAATTTTTCTTTAAATAATTTGTAAGTTCTTTTGTGAATTTATTTGAAGATTCTTTATCTCCAATTGTATTGATTTCTATATATAAATCTTTAAAACCATTATCGTTTAATATAGACAAGGTTGTTTTTATAAGTAATGCTTCAGCGATACTTTTATGTGTACCCATTATTTCTAAATTGATAGTGTCTTTTGCCCTTTCTTTTATGTTGGTACTTTCATGGTACAACATTATTGGTTGTGGTAAAGAAGACATATTTTCTTCTAAATATTTTCTTATTAAAGCAGCTCTTTCTCCTGCAAAGGTTTGGGAAAAAATCCAAGATAAATTATTATTTTTTGAAAAACTATCTTTTAAAGAAGAAACTCTACTAATATCATCTCTTGATATTTTAAGATCTTTTATTGGGGTAAAACCATAATAGAGAGCAGCTTCTGCGTTTTTATTAATTGGTTCAAAATTTATAAAATTATCTTTTGTGTTTTTCTTATTCATTTTAATAATTATTATATTCTCCTGGTAAAACAGAAATATTATTTACTGGAAAAAGTCTTAGAAAAGCTCTACCTTTTATGTTTTCTTCTGGAAGTACTCCCCAGAATCTTGAATCAGAACTATTATATCTATTATCTCCCATTACAAAATATTCATTTTGGCTTAATTCGATTGTTTTTTCAATATCTGAGAAGACCACTGAATTTGGTGATAGTTTGTCCATATAAGCATATGGTTCATCGAGTATAACACCATCCCCATTTGATTTATTGTATATTTTTACTTCGTCTCCTTTTATTTCAATTGTTTCTCCTGGTAAACCAATAATTCTTTTAATAAAATATATTGTTTTTCCTTGATCGTAATTTGATAATTCTAATCCTTTTGGTGGAACCTTGAAGACTATAACATCTCCTCTTTGTGGATTATTAAACCTATATGATAATTCATCTACTATAAGATAGTTTCCATCATTAAAAGTCTTATACATTGATTCACCAGATACCATAAAAGGTTGAGCAATAAAAACTCTTATCGGAATAACAATCGCAAGAGATAGAACAACAACGCTTACTACTTCTTGTATAAAGATTTTAATTGGTTTCATTTGATGTATTTTATTCCAAAAAACCGTTTGACACAAGTTATTTTTATATATTATAGTATTTTTCTGTTTGTTTTACAGTTTTGTTTTTTTACTTTAATATATTGTTATATGAATTACATAATTGTTGGTCTTGGAAATCCAGGACAAGAATACGAAGATACTAGGCATAATACTGGTTGGATGGCCGTTGATGCTCTTGCAAAGAGAATAGATGTGAGTAAAGAAGATTGGAAAGAAGATAAAAAAATAAAATCTGATGTAGTAAAAACAAAAGTTGGTAAAAATACAGTTTTACTTATTAAACCAAAAACTTTTATGAATAAATCTGGTGATGCTGTAAGGGGGTTGATAAAAACAAAAAAAGCAGCGGAAACTTTAGTGGTTATTCATGATGATATGGATATACCTTTTGGAAAAATAAAAATCTCTTTCAATAAAAGTTCTGGAGGACATAGAGGAGTTGAATCAATTATAAAAGCAGTAAAGACAGAAGCTTTTTTAAGGATGAGAGTTGGTATTTGTCCAACAACTTCAAGTGGTAAACTCAAAAAACCACAAGGTGAAGAAGCTGTGATCAAACTGATACTTGATAAAATCAAAGCAAAAGATTTGGATGATTGGAAAAAAATAATGAAAAGAGCAGGTGAGGGGCTAGAACTTATAATTAATGAAGGGAAGGACAAAGCAACGGGGGTTGTGAATTCACAGTAAAGGCTCGCTCGTATTCACTTTCTAAAAGCACTATAAAAGTTCCGCCGTCGCGGAACTTTTTCTCTACTCACAAAATTTCTTGCTAGAAATTTTGCTCCGTAAGGCTTTTAAAAAGTAAATACAAACTAAAAAGCGTGCCCCGAAGGGGCGCGCTTTTTAGTTTGTATTTTTCTAAAACCTATAATCTAGAAATTAAAACCCGTATTTACTATTTAGTTTCTTCCTTTGTTTCAAAACTTAATCCCATTTTTTGATTTTTTGGTTCGAATACGTTTATTTTAAAAGAATATGTTTTACCCAAACTTATTTTTTCTTTCATTTTTGCTTCTGAACCGAAATCAGATACGTGTACTAAACCAGCTACACCTTCTTCAATACTTGCGAGTGCACCGTACTTATTGAATTTTATTATAACTGCTTCTACAGTATCTCCTTTTTTGTATTTCTTTTCAGCTTCAACCCAAGGGTTTGTCTTTAGAGCTTTTATAGAAAGTGATACTTTACCATCCTTTACATCTATAACTTTAACTCTTACTTTGTCTCCAATCTTGAACATTGATCTTGGATCTTCAACAAGTGACCAATCTATTTCTGAAATGTGAACTAAACCTTCAAGTCCATCTTCTAGTTTTACGAATACTCCGAAATCTACTGTACCTGTAACTTCACCATCAAATATATCACCGATTTTGTATTTATCTGTAACCTTTGATGATTTTTCTTTCTTTTCAAGATTCTTTTCTGAGAAGATTAATTTACCTTCTTTTGGAGAAGCTGTAATCATTGTCATAGAAATTTTCTGACCAACGAGTTTCTTTAATTCTTCAAGAATTCTATCTTTATCTCCATCTTCAACTTTAGGATAGTGTTCTGAATTTAATTGTGAAGCTGGTAAGAAGCCGATAATACCTTGCCATGAAATAAGAAGACCTCCTTTGTTTGCTTCTTGTACTGGTAATTCAAAGATTTTTTTATCCTTGATAGCTTTTTCTGCTTCATCCCAGATAAGAGCTTGTCTAGCTTCTTTTAGTGATAATTCTATATAACCATCTTTGTTTGTACTTTCAACTATTTTTGCCGAAACAGTATCACCAATATTTATTTTTTTTATAACATCTCTTGCTGTTATAAATTCTTTCCCATAAATAATACCAGTTCCATAAGGTTGTAAATCAATATAAACTCTTGATTTTTCAAATCCTATAACAATACCTTCAGTAACCTCTCCAACAGTAGGGGGGTTTTTTATATCATTAAAAAGTTTAGCCATTAAGCTATCCTTTTTTCCTTTATTTTTGTCTTCTGTTGTTTCTAAAACTTTATTTTCTATATCCATTTTGTTTTTTTGTCTTTCATTTTTTGAAAATGAAAGAAATCCGCTTTAGGCGGATACATTTTTAAGCCAAAAAGTTTCATTGATTCGTTTCTGAACCGATGAGGTTAGCTTTTTGTGCAACCTGTTAACATTTATGAGTTTACTATAATAAATAAGTAAAGTAAAGTATATTTTAATTGAATAAAAAATTGATTGACTATCTTTTTTTTGATACAATCTGTCATATTATGATAATAACTTACCAAGGAGTTGAATTTTTTAAAGTACAGTTCGGTGATACCGTCCTTGCTTTTAACCCGATTTCAAAAGAATCAAAATTTAAAAATACAAGATTTTTTGCAGATATAGCTCTTATTAGTCTGAATCATAAAGATATGAATGGTGCAGAAAACTTATCTTATAATGGTAAAGAACCTTTTGTGATATCTGGTCCCGGAGAGTATGAGGTTAAAGACGTTTTTATAAAAGGTTTTGCATCCAAGTCTACATATGATGGAAAGGAAAGGGTGAATACTATTTATTCTGTTACTTTAGAAAATATGAACATTTGTTTTCTTGGGGCAATTTCAGACATAAATTTGTCTAAAGACGTGAAGGAGTCTTTGGGTGATGTAGATATACTTTTTATTCCGGTTGGAGATGAGGGGGTCTTGGATTCTGCAAAAGCAGAGAAACTTTCTGTTGAAATAGAACCAAAAATAATCATACCAATGCATTATGGAGATATTGGAGGTAAAGATTCTTTAAAAAAATATTTGAAAGAAGCAGGTGAGGAAAATGTAAAACCAATAGATAAGCTTACTATTAAAAAGAAAGATTTGGATGGTAAACTTGGAGAAACAGTCGTGCTTTCTTGTGGTGAATAATTTATAAAGATAATTTAAAGATATGGCAGAAGATAAAGAAATAAAAAAAGAAGCTAGAGAATTAACAAATAAAAATATTTCTTCAGAGATGAAAGAATGTTATTTGGATTATGCTATGTCTGTTATTACACAGAGAGCACTTCCTGATGTTAGGGACGGACTTAAGCCGGTTCATAGAAGAATTCTTTATGCTATGGGACAGATGGGGCTTAGTGCTGGAGCAAAGACAAGAAAGTCTGCTGCTGTTGTTGGTGAAGTTTTAGGTAATTATCACCCGCATGGTGATGCTTCTGTATATGATGCTATGGTGAAGCTTGCTCAAGATTTTGCTACGAGATATCCAATGATAATTGGGCAAGGAAACTTTGGAAACATTGATGGAGATTCTGCTGCTGCTATGAGATATACAGAGGCAAAGATGTCAAAAGTAGCTGGTGAGATGCTTAAAGATATTGATAGGGAAACCGTTGATTGGAATCCAAACTATGATAATACAAAAAAAGAACCGTCAGTTCTTCCTTCAGGTGTTCCAAATTTACTTTTGAATGGTACTTTAGGTATTGCTGTTGGTATGGCAACAAATATTCCACCACATAATTTATCTGAAGTTGTTGATGCTACTTTGTGTATTGCTG
>CAYZNH010000012.1:0-24957 GCA_964479775.1 uncultured Candidatus Saccharibacteria bacterium
TTCAACCATTTTAATAAATGGTTGCTCTCCGCAAAATTAAAAAACACGATAATTTCTCGTGTTTTTTAATTTTGCGGAGAGGGCGAGATTCGAACTCGCGAGACCCTTGCGAGCCTTCCAGTTTTCAAGACTGGTGCTTTCAACCACTCAGCCACCTCTCCAAATATAACTCACTTAACATTCGTATTTGTCGTCCTTAGGAACGGTGGCTTCCTGGTTGCCGCTCTCACTTCGTTCGTGGATAAAACCAAAGCAGTTTGTTTTTATCCCACTCAGCCACCTCTCCCTAAAACAAATTTATCCAAAATTTGTTCGGACGATCAATTTTATTAATATAAAATTGATTTAGCCGTCAAATTATCTGACAAAGCCTTATCATCAGATAACTAACAATCTATCCTATTTTTATCTTTTTTTCAAGTATTAACTTCTAATAAACCAATATTTAGATAAAACAAAAATCTTATATACAAATAACAATTCTTATTATTTAAGTGTTAATTACACAACCAACTAATAATATTACATACCCCAGAAACACATCCGGCATTATCATAACAATGGTCTATAGCAGTTTCTCCGTTTGTACATATTTGTGTCTCATATTCACTACTTCCACAATAACCAGAAAGACAATCATCACCCGTAATACAAACTTCACCCAAAGGATTACCTGTAAGAAGATCACATTGATTATTTGAACATGTAAGACCGTAACCATCGTTACATTCAGTATCATCAGAACAGTAATCTCCAGTAGCTCCCTCAGAACACATATAAGTAGAGAAAGTGTCACAAAATCCTGAAGCACATTCATTACCCAAAGCACAAAGATCTACACCAGTAACCCCATTAGTACAAGAACGATTTCCTGTTACATCATAACCACAATACCCAGTACTACAATCTGTATTATTTCCACAAGAATCACCCACAAGCCCACTTGTACATACTCCCCAAAGTCCAGTATCACAATACATTGAATCACAATCACCACCAATCGAACAAGAAGATCCTAATTCCCCCGCAAGAACACAGGTGCTAGTATAATAAGTATCACACTCATTCGGTGCACACTGTATATTCATTTCACACATTTCACCTAAAGGTAAACCAATACACTTCCAAGTATTATCAAGATCACAAAGAAGACCCTCAACACAACCTTCATTATCATAACAATATTCTCCAATACCTCCACTTGTACACACCTGTTGTTCATACTCGTTACTTCCACAATAACCTGAGGCACATTCTCCATGGAGAGTACAAAGCTCTCCTATTTCAAAATTACTAGTATAGCTTCCACTCACACCCAAATATGTAGTACCTGAGTTAATATCACTTGAAGAAAATAAACCAGCAAGAGCACTATATATAGCAGTGATAGAGTGCATAGTACCAGATGGAATATTACTAGTAGAAAGTGTATGAGAGCTTGATGTTACCCTAGTACCCTGAATAAGATTCCAAATATCCTCAAGTGAATATCCTGTGGCAACTACTGTATTTGCAGTAGGAGTAAGAAAACCTATATGAGTAGTGGTAAGAGTTGCTGGTTTTGCACTACCTGATGTAGCTCCGAGTTTACTAATACCGCTTGGTAAATTTGCTGGGTCTACTAAATTGGCCAAGAGAATATAAATTTCTCCTATAGAATGTGAGGTTGTTGATACAGTAGAGGTGGTGGTTGAGAGTAAATGGTTTGTTACTGTAGGAACAGTATTTGATTGGATAAAATGATAAAGGTCATTTAAGGTATATGATGTAGGTGCTGGAACAGAAGAAGGAGCAAAAGTAAAAAATGAAGCTATAGCAGTGATTCCTATTATAAAGAAAAATAAAGTTGTGTATAGATATGTTTTTTTCATTTTTTATATTTAATCAAATCTAAATTAAAGAATATATAAAAAGTATTCATAATAGGAATAATCTTTATAAACTATAATTTATTATAGCAAAACATTCTCTAGTAAACAAATAATATTTAAATACAAAAAAATAATCAGTAATATGATCTTTTTTACTTTTCATTCATTATTTGTCTTGCATATCTTCTTGCCCCTATTATATCTTCCATTGTAGCTATAGTAGACAAGCGAGCTCTACTTAAAGCATTCATATTCTCTTTTGTTTTTACTTCATCGCCACCATCTGGAGAAAGACCCATAATAATATTTCTTGCATTCTCTATATTAATATTTGCAGTGGTAATTCTATCTTTAAAATCAACCAAAAGTGTTTCTAAAGCTGAAATATCTTCTTTAGTATCTCTTATCTTAACAATATGATTCTCTAAATCCACAATCAAATTATTAGTGTCTTCAATATCTTTAGTAAGTTTTTCTATAATATTAGTAATATTAGCAAGATTGGTTTTTACAATTGCATCACCTTCTTCAATATTAAAAGAATCCAAAACAGTACTTATATTATTTTTATTTAAACTTTGTGTAGAAAAAAGCGATATAATATTTTTATTAAAAAAGACAAAACCTATAATAACAATCACGACAACAACAATAATACCTATTTTTAATTTTGACATATTTTTATATTTTTTAAACCAATTAAGTAATAAACTTAGATTCTTTTTTATTTTAAGACTATTCTTCTTATAAATAATAATACTTCTAAAAAGTAAAATCAATACTTAATAATATATTCAATTTATTTTTAACTCAAAATAAAACCTTTTTCTGTAAGAAATCATTTTATTATATCCACAATTCTCAACCTTATAGTTTCTCTACCTCCAAAAAAACTTTTTTCTATATTTGCTATTAAATTTATTTTTTCACCCCTCTTAATCACAGCTTCAAAATCATCGGGTTTCATAAAAAATCCAATTGCAGATATTTTTTGTCCTTTCTTATTAATAAATTTAAACTCCAAATGATCACTTTTCTTTCCAAATATTTTTACTTCATTTATCTCGATATTTTTAAATAAAAAAACTGGTTTGGGATTATCCATACCAAAAGGAGTGAGTTTACTTATCTGTTTTTCTAAATCACGATTTACGTCATCAATATTTAAAACTACATCTATATATTTATTTTCCTTTAAATCATCCGAGATTTTCAACTTTTCATATGCAAGTTCAAGCCCTTCCGCAAGAATATCAACCTTATCCAAAGAAACTGAAAAACCCCCTGACATTGAGTGTCCTCCGTATTCATCAAAAAGGTGTTTTGCTTCATTCATCATTTCTACAATACTTACACACCCATCGGAACGACAAGAGCCTTTTAGAGTTTTTCCTTCTTCTCTACCCCAAAGAAATACAGGACCAGAATGCTCATCCATAAGTGAATTTGCTACAAGTCCAAGAAGTGAAGGTTTCCAATCTGGGTTTCCAGCAACTAGAACTCTTAGCTTCTTTTCAGGATCTTTTTCTGCCCAATGTTTTTTAATTTCTTTTACAAGTGAAGCTACAACACCTTTTCTCTCATTATTTATATGGTCCAAATGTCTAGCATATTTATCTGCTTCAACTTCATTCTCCTCTACAAGCATTTTAAAAGCGTCCTCAGGATTCCCCATCCTCGAAGCAGCATTTATCCTAGGGGTAATCATAAAACTAATATCATCTTCTGTAAGATATCTATAATCAATTTTCAATAAAGAAAGAAGTCTAGAAAGACCGAGTCTTCGTGATTTTTGTAACACTTTCAAACCATAATAAGCAAAAATCCTATTTTCTCCAGTAAGTGGAACCATATCAGAGATAGTAGCAAGCCCTACCATATCGAGAAGCCACTTTTCCCATCCAACCGTAAGGTTAACTGCCTCAAACTTAGTCGAGGGACTTTTCTTCGTTTCCTCTATCATCCCCTGAACAAGTTTAAAAACGACTCCAGCACCACAGATGTTTTTATCAGGGTAATTACAATCTATTTGTTTTGGGTCAAGTATGGCAATAGCCTCTGGAAGTTCTTCTTTTGGTAAATGGTGATCTGTAATTATTAAATCAATCCCCAATTCTTTTATTTTCTTTGACTCTTTTATGTCTGCAATTCCACAATCTACAGTGATGATTAATTTAACTCCTTTTTTTGCAAATTCATCAACAGATTCATCATTTAAACCAAAGCCTTCTATCACTCTATGCGGAATATAATTTTCGAAATTTAAAAAACCAATTTTCTTAAAAAAATCATGAAGTACCACAGCCCCAGGTATACCATCAGCATCATAATCACTAAAAATAACTATTTTTTCATTATTATCTATTACTTGAAAGATTCTCTGAATAGCAAAATCCATACCTTTCATTAAAAAAGGGTCATAATTATCTGTAAAAATAGGATCTAAAAACTTTTCTGCGTCTTTTTTTGTTTTTATATTTCTATAGAAAAGCAAATTTCTGAGTATTTCTGGATATTCAACAAATTCTTTCTCTATTTCATCTGGTATTTTTTCTCTAAATAAATAATTCTGCATAAAATGCATTATATCAGAATAAAGGAAAAGCGCGCGGATTACCGCGCGCTTTTTATAAAACCGATATTAAATAATATTATGGTAAAGGTATAATTCCTTCTACATAATAATCAGCCGAAGAATTATTGACACCATCAAAATTATTATTAGAGAAATCATCAATTGCTTGTCCAAATCCTTCATCAAAGTGATAACCTGCAACCAAGCCATCATCAAAAGGAGGATTTGCGACATCTCCATACAATCCCAAACCATTATTATATAGTTGTTCTACTTCTGTAGAGCTTAAAGCACGATTAAACACAGCAACCTCATCAATAGGAGTATCATAATATGAAGAACCATATCTCCTACCAAGATTGAAATAAGAAACAGTATCTGCTTTTCGAACAACTTGATCTATAACTTTAACACCATCTAAATAAACATCAAATAATTCTGTCCCTGTTTTAACTATAGCCACATGATGCCACCCAACCGATACGGTTAGGTTCACAGTATCAGGACCATCATCTATAGCTCCACCATAATAACTTTCCATAAAAGTTAGTCTTGTATTATTACCATAAACAGCTAAGTGAAATTCACCTAAAGTAGAAGCGTTAGATCCAAAAATAGACCAATTAATATTGGTATCACCTACCCCATCATTATAAAACCAACCAGAATAACTCGAGAGGGTAGAATCTATGGCAGGGGGTATTTCTATGTTTGTAGAAACATAATCGTTACTTCCATCAAAAGACAAAGCATAACCAGCAGGTCTAGGTGCATAGGTACCAGAAACACCAAGATAAGTCATGCTTTCCAGCAAATCACCGGGTTGTATTAAGTTTACTAAATCATTGTATAAAGTATCAATAGAATACATCGAAGCATCTGGAACATCTGATACCGTAAGTAAATGATCTCCCGATGTTTGAGTTGTTGTGGTTGAGTTATATATAAGATTATATATATCTTCTAAAGTATAACCCTGAGCTGAAATACTACCCGTCGGGTTAAAACTTGAAGTAGCTACAGTTATAGTAGGTCTTCTTGATGAAGAAGTACTACTCCCTGTAACACCTAAATAAGTAATCCCTGGTCTTAAATAATCTGAGCCTTCTATAAGATTATAAAGCTTGGTATATATTGTAGATATAGATGGATCACCACTATACACAGGAACTGATGTTGTAGATAAAGAATGATCTGCTTCTACTGAAGTTGTATTATTACTTATTAAATTATCTATATCTCTTAAAGTATAACCTATTGGAGCAACATCAGAGGTTGGCACAATAATACCAGCCATAACAATAACTGATACTATAGATAATAATATTAATAATAGTAAAAAAAACTTAAACCTCATATATAAAATATTATAACAAATATTTATATAAAAACCATTTTATTTCACCAAACTTGGTTGATAATCACTGTTTATATTTATTTTTTTCAATTCAACATTAGATATTCTTTTATTTTCAATATTTACTTCAAGTAAACCACCTTCCATAGTCTCAGGAGAAAAATATTGATCAAAAACAAAATTTCCTAAACTATAAACAATATAAGCGTTTTTATATTGTATAAGTGGTTGAATAACATGAGGATGATGACCAACAACAAGATCTGCACCAAAATCTATAGCCATTTTTGAATATTTTTCTTGATATAAATTCTGGATCTTTTGATATTCTTCTCCAAAATGGAAATTTACAATAATAATATCAGCAGTATCTCTTGCTAATTCTATTGATTTTTTCAAATTTTCTTCAGAAATAGTTAGTATACCACCACCCTCTTCTGTTACTTCAAAGTTTCCTTTACCAAATTCACTAAATGCTAAAATGGCTATTTTTGTATTTTCTTTTTCTATTATTTTAGGTTTTAAAGCTTCCTCAAGGTTATCTCCTCCTCCCAATACTTCTATTTCCTTATCTTTAAGTCTATTAAATGTATCGATCATTGCTTCGTATCCCCAATCTCCCATATGATTATTCGCCACAGAGACTGCACCAAAACCAACTTCTTTTAAAGTATCAAGTGCAACAAGCTCCATTCTAAAGGAATATAGATTATGTTTGTCCTCTCCTTTATCAGATACTGGGCCTTCAAGATTACCAATCAAAAAATCATATTTTTTCAAATCTTCTTTTATATTTGTAAAGGCAAAAGAAAAATCTCCATTACCATTTTTATTTATTTTTTGTTCAACACCTCTATCTAACATAATATCTCCTACAAAAGCGATTTTTATTTTTTCATCTATATTATCAATAAAAGTATCATCTCTTAATCCAACGGCATCTGCTATATTTGCATTATTTGATAAAATTTGTTGACTGTTTTTTAATGATATTTCAAAAAATAATAAAAAAGAATAATTCAATGTTGTATAAAATAAAAATAAAAAAACAAAAAGAGACAAAAAGATCTCTATATAACTTAAAGAATTTTTTCTAAAATCATTTCCCTTCATATCAAAATAATATATACTTTATATTATAGACGATTAGACTTAATTAATAAATATATGAATGAAAATTGTATTTTTTGTAAAATAGTAAAAAAAGAAATTCCAGCAGAAATAGTTTATGAGGATGACAAATTCTTAGCTTTTTTAGATATTAATCCAAGATCTGCTGGACATACACAAGTAATCCCAAAGGATCACTATAGATGGGTTTGGGAAATACCAAATGTCGGAGAATATTTTGAAATTGTTAAAAAAATAGCATTAGCAGAGCAAAAAGCTTTCTCTCAAGAAGTAATACAGGGAAAAATAGAAGGAAAAGATGTTCCCCACGCACACTTTTGGGTTTTTCCTGATCCACAAACAACAAGTACAGAAAATATTAAAAATTTCAAAGAAAATGGAGAAAAAATAAGAAAGGAGTTAAATTTGTTGTAGGTGTTGTAAAAATTGAAGTTATTCTATTTTAATTCACTTTCCACTTTAAACTTTTTCTACTCAATAGACCCTATAAGCTCAATAAAATTTTTCGGTTTTAAACTTTCTCTACCGACAAGAAGTCCAGAAACATTTCCTTTTTCAATTATTTCTTTTGCATTGTTTTCAGTAACCGATCCACCATAAAGTATAGCTACTTTCTCAGCTTCTTTAAGACCTAAAATATCACTCACAACCCTCTTTATAAAAATAGACATTTCATGAAGATCTTCTGGTTTTACAGCTTCGTTTTCTGACTTACCTATAGCCCAAATCGGTTCATAAGCAATAATTAAATTTCTAATAAATCTCTTTGGTAATTTTATAATAGCAGATTCTATTTGACCTTTTACTTCATTGTATTGGTCACCATGTTCATTCCTCTCTTTTTCTCCTATACAAAGGATTGCTTTAAAACCATCTTTTAGTGCACCAAAAAGTTTTTCTTTAACTAAAAACTCACTATCCAAACTTTCTCTTCTGTCAGAATGACCGATTATTGTATATTTTACACCAAGATTTTTAAGCATATCAGAACCAACTTCTCCAGTATGAGAACCTCCTTGACCTATAAATATATCCTGCGCGCCCAAAGAAATCTTCTTATTTTTAGAAAAAATTTTAGAAAGTTCGTTAAGGAAGACAAAAGGTGGGCATACTACAACGTTTGTATTTTTAAAAAGTTTAGTATTTTTGTTTATTTCACTAGCAATTTCTTTTGCCTCTTCTATAGATTCAGGATTCATCTTCCAGTTACCTACCACCAACTTTTTATTCTTCTTTAACATGATTTTTTTATTATATCATTTTAATAAAATTTGGTATAATATATCCGTTAAAGTTTTTGCTGACGTGTTGAAAATGAGAAAATAACATAAATATAATTTAAAAAGGTTAGTCGTAAAAATAACCTTGTCTCATATAGCAACAACACATTTTTATCAGCAAAAATTTTCTCGGATAAATGGAAAAAATTTCTTGGAAGGTTTTAGAATATAAGAAAAAAGAAAAAACAGCCGATTGGTACTGGGCTGTTGGTATAATAACATTATCTTTAATAATTATTTCAATAATACTCAAAAATTATACTTTTGCAGTATTATTAATAATATCAATAATAACCTTTGCTATATTTTCTGTTAAAGATCCAGAGATATTAGAAATCGAAATCGACAAAAGAGGATTGATTGTAAACAAAAATATGTATCCTTTTGCAACACTAGAAGCATTTTGGGTTGATATATCAGATAAAGAAAACCACAAGTTAATAATTCGTTCCCAAAAAACCTTTATGCCACTTATAATCATACCGATAGAAGAAATACATCATTTAGAAATAAGAGATTTTTTACTAAAGTTTATACCTGAAATAGAAATGTCTGAACCTACAATACAAAAGATTATGGATAAATTGGGTTTTTAAAAACTTTATGCTATTTTAATAGTTCATCTCCTTTTATAATTAAGTTTATTTATTATAATACTTTTAACCTCTTATCGTTCAACGGATAGGACAAACCCTTGCGAAGGGTTAGATCCAGGTTCGATTCCTGGTGAGAGGACATAAATAAAAAACCACCAAATATATCTGGTGGTTTTTTATTTATAAGTATTTAATTATTATAATGAGTCTACCGCATCGTTTGCTAAGTCTTCTGCTTCATTTGCTTTATCCTCAGCATCACTTGCTAAGTCTTCTGCTTCTGAGTAATCTTCATCATCTATAGCATCTTCCGCATCATCGAGTAAATCATTTGCTTCATCTAAAAGATCATTAGCTTCATCGAGTAAATCATTTGCTTCATCAGTATCTTCATCGTTATCCTCAGCTTCATCTATAGCATCTTCAGCATCACTTATAGCACTCTCAGCATCATCTAAAGCAGAATTAGCATCATCTATTGCATCCTCAGCATTACCTTCTTCTTCATCAGCCTCGCCTATAGCATCAATCGCATCATCTTTTAAGTCTTCAGCTTCATTCGCTAATTCTTCTGCTAGTTCATAATCTTCATCATCTATAGCGTCATTTGCTTCGTCTATTTTATTTTTTGCTTCATCCAATAATTCCTCAGCATGCTCGGTATCTTCACCATCTTCATCTGCTTGATCAATCTCATCTTCGGCTAAATCTATTTCATCCTCAACCTCTTCTAAATATTCTTCTATTTCATCTTCTTCTGTCTCACCACCAGCATCTTCAAAAGCATCTGTAGCATTATTATAAGAATTATCTGCATATGATAAAGCTTTTGAATAATTACCTCTAAAATAAGAAGTTACAGCATCAAGAATATCTTCTTCTGCATCTTCAAGATTACTCTCTGCTTTTTGAATAGATGTAGCATCCTCATCAGAATCATCTATAGCATCCCGAGCTTCTTCTATCATGTCTAAAGCATCTTTAATTTTCTCTGAAGACTCAGAGCTATCTCCAGATAATATTTGATTATTAGATTTTAAAGAATTTAATTCACTCGTAAGTGAAACTATTTTATCTTTTAAAATAGAAACCATTTCATCTGAATACTCAGAATTATTAGGAGTAACGCCTACCCCACCACTCACAAGCAAATTATATTTTTGTCTTGAAAGTTGACCAAAATACCCTGTAGCAGGTAAACCATTATCAGACTGCCACTTCTTTACTGCCTTTATAGTTAAATCTTTGTATTGATTTGTTTCTTTACCAGAAGAACCAACACCAGAATCAGAAATTGTATAACCAGAAGAGTTTAAATATTTTTGTAAACATCTAACATCTTCACCAATTACCTCCAATTCAATGTCTCTAGTGAAATTACATTTTTCTGCAAAAACTACATTTGATACACTTAAAGACAAAACAGTTAATAAAATTATTTTTTTAAGATATTTCATATAATTAAAATTAAGACGAATATTATTACAACAATTACTTCTACTATTTTAACACGATATAAATAATAAAAAAACAACCTCTGATTATCAGAGGTTGTTTTTATTTATTTTTTGCTTTATTTACAAAAAGAGTAAGTCTTGATTTATATCTAGCGCTTGCATTCTTTTTAATAAGTTTTGTCTTAAAGGCTTTATCTATCGCCTTATAAGCTTCTGGAAGAGTTTTTTCTGCATCTTTTATGTTACCTTCCTTAACTAACTTTTTCACCTTTTTAACGGTATTTTCTACAGTACTCTTTCTTCTTAAATTAAAAATTTTCTTTTTACTTGCTACTCTTAAAGCTTTTTTAGCTGATGATGTAATTGGCATATTTTTTATCTAACAATTATATAATAATCGAGACACGATTTAATATTGATAGTTCATATATACTAACATTTAATATATAAAAAATCAAATTTCTTACAAACCATTAATAAAGGTAAAAAGGAGCCAGACTAAACAATACTTTTATAAAGAGTAATATACTATAATATAATCTGTGTTACTATAATTAATATGATTTCAAAAATAGAAGGAATTATTTGGGATATTAAAGACAAATTTATAATAGTTGGTGTTGGAGGAATTGGTTTTAAAATATTCACCACAAATGAAACAAAAGAAATTTTTCACAAAGGAAAAGAAACCTCTCTACACACACATCTTGTAGTTAAAGAAGATGCACTCGATCTTTATGGTTTCACAACAGAAGAGGAACTTTCTTTTTTTGAAATGTTAATCTCAATATCTGGAATAGGACCTAAAACAGCTTTAAATGTTTTAAACATTAGCACAGTCTCCACCCTCAAAAGGGCCGTCTCTACAAATGATATATCACACCTTACAAAAGTTTCTGGTATAGGTAAAAAAGTTGCAGAAAAAATAGTTCTCGAACTTAAAGATAAAGTCGATTCAAATGATGAAAATGATATCAGTTTAAGAGATGAGCTTGATACTGTAGAAGCTCTAAAAGCTCTCGGTTATTCTCAAAGAGAATCTCGTGAGGCATTAAAAGAAGTTGAAAAAAATATAACAAAAACTGGAGACAGAATAAAAGAAGCTCTAAAGATACTTGGTAGATAAAACTATCTCTTAATTACATTAACAGGAACTCCTTTATTAAAATCCAAAACACTAGAAGTAGTTCTACTATAGTTTTTTCTTTCTACCAATACATCTTTTTTAAGATTTTCCCAAAAAGAATAGAAAGCTAATATAACAATAAAATAAGTTAAAAACTTTTTAAAATCTTCTTCCATAAAATTACTTCTGATGACAATCACAATAATGTGCACTTCTTCCACCAATTACTTTTCTTTTAATTATTCCGAAACATCCGTGAAAAGTACACTTAGTTCCTGTTTTTCTATAAACCTTATGCAAATCCTGATACCCGCCCTTTTTACCCAAAGGGTTTCTATAGTCAGACATTGAATCTCCACCAACTTTTATAGAAAGTACAAGAACTTTTTTAACATTTTTAAAAAGTTTTTTCAACTCTTTTTCACTAATTTCTGAAACTTTTTTATCTGGTTTTATTCCAGACATCCACAAAACTTCATCTGAATATATATTGCCTATACCAGAAATTATATTTTGATCCATCAAAATAGTTTTTATCTTTCCATTTCGTTTCAACATTAACCTGTCTTTAAATATCTTAAATGTGAAATTCTTATCAAGTGGTTCAGGTCCAAGTTTCTTTAAATCTTCCAATCCTTTTTTATCTTCTGTGTTAAAAACAAAAACTTTTGCAAATTTTCTAGTATCAGAGAGAACCAAATGTTTTCCATCAGAAAGACTAAACACAAGGTGAATGAAACGATTAAACGGGTCGCTTAGATATATATCATTAATAGGAGACCATTTTTTAGTGTTAAATTCATATTTTCCATACAAAAGTTTACCCGTCATCTTCATATGAACAAGGATTGTTTTATTTACTTGTCCTTGATTAGAGTTACCTGAAACATTAATCAGAATATTTTTTGCTCTTCTTTCTACTCCTAAAATCTTTTTGTTTAAAATTTCTTTCTTAAATATTTCAAAATATTTGGGATTTTTTATATTATTCTTACCTTTATGAAACTTCGAATTATAATCTGTCCAAACATCAAAAATAGAAAGACCCTTAATCTTTTTGTTTAGAATATTTACAGTCGTTTGTACCTCTGGTAATTCTGGCATGATAGATTTTTAATGAGAGAAGTAATTTACCCTGTGTAATAATTCTATTTAAACTTACACATTAAAATTATCTGACACTCCATTATATTTACTTACTTTCTTTTTTTTAATAATTACACAGGGCGAGTAAAAATCATCACCCCGTGAAATTGTATTTTATTTCACTGGGGTTTAACTCGGCGTTTTCACTCATCAACCCAGTCTAATGTAAAAATTAAAAAAGAAAAGCCCCTTCGTATTCTTCTACAAATACGAAGGGGAAATATTTACGAAACAAATAAAGACATTTCGTTATTCAATTCTGTCACTACCTTTTTATGAATAGGATCGAGGACTTTTTCTCTGAATTTTTTCATTTTCGCAATCCACTCAGATGAAGGTGGTTCAACTCCTTCAAAAACAATAAGACAACTATTCCCTATATCCACGACCCAAGATCGTAAACCAGGTACCATCTCTGTTCTCATGAACAACCTCCTTTTTTTAAAACTAATATCCTAATTAATAATAAACTTATAAAGATTGATGTCAAACAAAGAAAAGCCCCGCAAAAGCGAGGCTTAATCATTTAATCCAAAGGCTCTGGTATTTGACCCTCAACACTTCCACGAACTTTATCTCCCCCTTCTTTAGATCCATCACAATTTTGTACCGGCAAAACCTTATCTGTTTTGTTTAGATACAATCGACAGTCTCTATCACATCCCAGACAGATATATTCACAACCAGAAGGATTGAACCATTTTGTTTTAAAAGACATAAAAAACTCCTTTCTCTATTTAAATTCTACCAACAAAAATAAAACCCCGCAATCATGCGGGGTAAAAAACAATTAAGTTGCAAAAACTCTTTGCCTCGGAAAACCTGTCCAACGACGAAATTTGGAATTATCTTTCTCGCAGAACTTCTTACCCTTCTCAGTTTTTTCTTTCACCTTTTCGTGATTTCTCATCATACGATCGGCGATAGGAATAAACTGTAAGTGAGCAAAGATGAAAAAAGCAATACCAAATGAAGCAAGTAGAGCGCTAAATTCCATATTGAATTTCTTCCACTTTTTCTTTACTATTATGTTCTGATGAACCTCTATCTTCCCTATTGTAGAGATACAATAGTTAAGCAAAACAATCAAAAGACAAAAAGGAACACAGATACAAAAAATACAAAAAACAACTGTTATTATGACAAACTCAAGAAACTTCATACTAATCCTCCTTTGTTTTTTAACACAGTTAAACCTCTACTTAGCAGATTATACCAACCATAGATAAAGTCAATTAAAAATAAGGGGCACCTACGGCGCCACTTATTTTTAATTATTTATTCAATATTTTAAACAACTCCTCTTTTGCAACTTCCGCATCGCTCCACTTTTCTTTTTCTCCATTTTTTCTCATTATATATGGATCAGTTCCTTTACCTGTTATTATTACTACATCACCAGTTTTTGCTTTTCGTATTGCTTTTGCGACAGCTTCTCTCCTACTCATCTCAATTTCAGGTTTTTTATTTTTAAAATAAGTTAATAAATCTTTTATAATTTCTTCTGGATTATCATCATAAGGATCTTCATCTGTAAGTATTATTTCTTCACAATAATTTTCTACTATCTCCATCATTTCTTTTCTCTTCCATTTATCTCGTCCACCTCCACAAGCACCAATCACTGCAATCTTTCTACTACCATTAAAAGCCTCATATATAGCAACAAGAGAATCTGGAGTATGAGCATAATCAACAATCACCTTAAAATCTTGGCCACCATCTATTCTTTCCACTCTTCCTTTTATTTCAGAAAATTTTAATAAAGCTCTTTTGACAATATCTAAGCCAATATTCTGAGTCTCAACAAATTTTATTGCAGATAATATATTATAAACATTAAATTTCCCCGGTATTTTAGTTTCTATTCTCTCTCCTTTATAAGAAAAAGATGAATCATTCTCCGTAAGAACCAAATCACTTATTTCTACTAATGAATATTTTATTTTATTTTCAATCTTAAAATTTAAAAACTTCTCAGCCTCACAATCATCTACATTTACTATCAAAGTTTTATTTTCTTTTTTAGATTTTCCCAAAGATTTTACGATAGAGAGTTTTGCATTTAAATAATTATCATAACACCCATGAGATTCTATATGTTCTGGAGCTATATTTGTAAAGATTAAGCTATCAAGATCAATAAATTTGTTTCTATATTGTTTTGCTGCCTCTGAAGAAATTTCTATTATCACATATTCACATTTATTTTTTACAGCCCTTCTCAAAAACTTTTGTATAAAGAATCTCCCAGGCATAGTCATCTTGTATTTATTAGGAGTTGATTCATCACCAATCTTAAACCTGAGTGTACCCGCTAGCGCAGTTTTTTTACCCGCTTCTTCCAAGATAGCATTTATGAATTCAACAGTAGAAGTCTTCCCCTTTGTTCCAGTAACTCCTACAACCGTAATTTTCTTAGAAGGAAATCTATAAATAATAGCCCCGAGCAATGCAAGTGAATAATGATATATAGGCTGACCCAAACCAAAAAGTTTTTTAGGAATTATTTTCTTTAAAATCAAAAGTATTTTATTCATGTAAATAATATAATACCTCTTTTTAATTTTATTCGCTATGTTGTTTTTTTAGTTTGTTTGACAAAAGTATTTTATTATTATAGTCTAAATTTAGTATCGTACACAAGACAAAAGAAAGGTATCTGCCATGGGTACAAAAGAAAGAAAATGGGTTCGTTGTGAACTCAAAAGTCCGCTCCAATTTGACATGTTAGACGTCGCAAACTCCCTCCTGCGTGGAGGAAGAATTGATGGTCTTCATGTAGATTGGCTCAATGGGACTCTGGAAATTTCCCTGACTCTTGTCCAACAGCTCCCCAGAGAAAGATATAAAGAAGGTGGTGTTTCTGTGAGAGCTTTCTATTTCGAAGGAAAAGAAACGCTTTCAGTGGATTTCTTAGTTAGAGGAGAATTTGATGTGATCCTCCAGAAGGGCTGGATTGAACATCAAGTGGAAGACTGATTTTTTTCACCCAGCACATGAGAACTCGTGTGCTGGTTTTTTATTTGACAATAATCTTTTATAGGTCTAGTCTTATAATCAGAAGCACGACCACAAAGAAAGGAGAGAAAAATGGTAAAACTAGTTCCATGGCAAACTATTTTTGATGATAACGACCCCCTATTTTGGAAAATTTTTAATTCTCCTGAACCTGTTTCACTTCCTTCCGAGGATAAAGAAACAGGAGAAAATTCTAAAGAACAACAATAAACCCAACACTTAAATATGTTGGGTTTTATTTTTTAAGAATTCTATAGGTAGCAACACCGAAAGCGACAGAAACATTTAATGATTCCTTCTTCCCTTCCATTGGTATTTCAGCTATCAAATCAACAAATTTCAAAGTTTTTTTATCTATTCCAGTCACTTCAGTCCCCACAACAATAGCTAAAGGATATTTTATTTTTATTTTTTTATAATCTATAGATTTTTTATCTTGCTCAATTGCCACTATAAATACTTTTTTCTTTTTTAACTCCTTTAGAAGAGAAATGGTATCTTCCGCATATTCCCACTCAATATTTTTTTCAGCACCTAAAGCAACTTTTGCCAAATCTTTCTTTTCTCTACCAAACCTATCTAATGGAGTTGGAGTACAACCACAAAGAAAAATCTTATTGATACCAAGGGCATCAGAAGTCCTAAAAATAGACCCAACATTATAAATACTACGAATATTATCTAAAACTACTATTTTTTCTTGTTTTTTCACACTTTCAATATACTAAAATTAAATAAATAGTAAACAGTTTTTAAAATATGATATAATTTTATTATGATATTAAATACATTTCCAGAACTCTTAGCTTATGGAGCAATATCTGCTTTCATACTAAGAATCGTAATTGGTTTTATTACAATTAATTTAGGTTTATTAAAACTCGGAAAAGAAAAAGAAGACTGGCAAAGACTTTTTGAAATAATAAATTTCCATCCGTCAAAATATTTTGTAAAGACTTTTGCTTTTATAGAAATCATAGGAGGTCTAATGTTTTTACTTGGAGCATATATTCAAATTTTTGCCATAATATTCGCAATAACATTTTTCTGTGAAATGATTTTAGAATACAGAGAAGAAAGTTTAGAAAACAGAAACCTTCCTTTTTATATATTAATTTTTGCAATATCTTTATCACTTATCTTTTCTGGAGCAGGATTTTTTGCTTTAGATTTACCATTATAATTTCACCCAGCCCATACTACCTTAATAAAGTTTATACAAACATAAATTAAAAACCCCACACGTATGTGGGGTTTTAAAGGTTTTATCTAGGAAGAGACGGGATACAGATAGTCACCTTGCGGCGGAAACTTATGGACCTCTTTTAAGGAAGTAATCCATTCCAGGATAACCTTTTTAGCGGTTTGCATGAGGTCTTTAACCTCATTTTCGAACTGCTTTATAAAGGCATCGAGGCAGTGATACGGAGTCATCTTCTTTGAAAGGACACTCTCCGCACTTTTCCGTGAACCCCAAGAAATCCTGAGAGATCTCGCGACGGAAAGTGTCTCCTCTTTGAACTCAGGAAACACCATTTTACCCGCCAACAGGTTGATAGCAACCTCCAGCCTGACCATGAGTTTAGACATAAACTAAACCTTCCTACATTAGGGTGAACAAGATTCTTCATATGAACCTTTCACATGAAGAACGGTGTGAAGAAGAACTTCACTTATCCAATAAAAATACTACAACAACACAAAAAAAGAGTCAAGTTTATAATTTTACAAAATAAAAACCCGAGAGCTTGGGGGGTAGCCTCTCGGGGTGTGGAATTTGAATCTTTATCCAGAAAACCTAGTTCCACATTTTCTGGTGCCTTTGTGTAGGGATAGAGAAAAAGGTTTTCCCTAAGTTGGTCGATCTGAAACCCAAAGGTAGTTAGATCTAGCTAGATTTGAAAAAGAACTTTTTAACTTACATACACCAAACAAAATATTTGGTGTATATCCGAAAAGTAGATCACTAGCCAATCTCTTACGAATACATAATAAATATTATCATATAATACAAAAATAGTCAAATATAAAACCGAATACCTCAGTATCCGGTTTTATTTTTCAAGACAGCCCTTTAAACCCCCTTTCTAGAACCATCTTGTTAAACGCCGTCAAACAGCCGCGATGATTCCGACGATTGTCGGAGGACTCGTGAGAGCCATCATGAGCTTTTTCATAGGATTACTCCTTTTGTACTATTGCAATCTGGTTGTGTCAGACAATCATCATGACGCCAGATTATGCATTCCTAATGATTATAAAGAAAAGTAAAAAAGAGTCAAGAAAATTTTCTACTCAATCTTTAAACCACCTCGTGTCATTGCGACCCAGCTCGCACACTGTAAGAATTAACAGTAGGAATCGTGAGTACACCACTTCTATTCTTCGGGTCCCAACCCAAATAATAGAAGACGGGTAACACGAAACGTAAGACCATAAGTACATTTATCGATCCTTACAGGATCAGTACCCCGATTGGCTATTTTACTTCATAGCATTCGTAAAATAGACTCAATCGGGTTTCGATTCCTAACGTAAGCAACATCCTAGTTGCTTACTCTGGGCGCACAATTAAAAACAGAAGCCCTAAAGCTTCTGTTTTTAATTGTGCCCCCAGTAGGAATCGAACCTACGACCATCTCCTTAAAAGGGAGCTGCTCTACCAACTGAGCTATGAGGGCATATTCATTTTTTCTAAAAAACTAAAGAAAAATATAACAAATTTATAACAAAATGTCCAATTTTTTAAACTATAATTCTAAAATAAATTTTTCCAGTGAAACAAAAAAGTCTATATTACCCCTATGTGCTTCGTGATACATCGAAACAAGTCTAAAAGATATATTCTCAAGCTCCCCCTCCTTATAATTTCTACTATATTCTCTAGCTTTTTGAAAAGGATAAGGCTTCATACCAGCCTCTTCTCCCGTTTTACATCTTTTAGCTAAAAGCATACTTTTTACTTGCCAAAAAAATATTCCATGAACTTCTTCTGCCGGTACTTGTTCTTCTAAAGCATCCTGATACAAAACCCAAAGTTCTCTTTTATCTCTCTTACCTAAAGAATCTGAGAATTCAAAGAAGTCTATCTTTTCACCTTTTTGTGCAAGTAACTCTTTTTTATTTAAAATTTTCTCAGGTTTGGTAAATTCCTGAACCTTTTCTGCATTCTTCTCTATTTTTGTAAATGAAATCTTATCCATTTTACCTTCTACAAAAATAAATATATTCTCTGAATTAGCAATATCTTTTATGTTTTTAAGAATAGTTTCTTTATTATTTTTATTATCAAAAGTTTTATAAAAATAAACTATATATTTATTGGAAAAAAGTGCTTGGGTGAGACAAAGCTCGGCTATTCTACTTTCAGGTATATCTTCCTCTCCTATTTTTATTAGAGTTGCATCTGGTTTTTTAACAAGTAAAGAATCAACGGTAACTTTCGCCTTTTTTCTTGCTGTTTCTATATCTGTACCATAATAAAAATACAACATCTTTTATCTAATTAATATCAAAGCACTCGCCACAATTGAAGCTGTTTCTGCTCGTAAAATTTGATCCCCAAGTGAAACACTCTTAATTCCCCTTTCTTTTAGAAATTCCCTTTCTTTATCTGACCAACCACCTTCTGGACCAAGTAACAATCCTATTTTATCTCCATTTTTTGGTTTAATAGAAGAAAAGCTTTTACCATCAAAATCAAGAGTAAAAAGATCACCAGAAAAATCTTTTATTGAATCTTCGAGACTTGCAGGAGAAAAAACTTCAGGAACACTACCTCTTCCAGACTGTTCACTCGCTTCTGTAACAATTTTATTAATTCTTTCTATATTTAAATCTTTTTTTTCACTTCTTTCAGAAATTATTGGGTGAAAGGCACTCACACCTATTTCTGTACATTTTTGTGCAATAAGTTCAAAATTATCTTTTTTAATTATTGATTGAAAAATATGTAATTCTACTTTAGGAACATTTTTAATCAAATTTTCTTTATCCAAGAATAAAACCGCCTCTTTTTTTTCAAAAATTCTAAAATATCCTTCATACTCCATACCATTGCCATTAAAAATAATTACTCTATCACTTGAACCTAAACGAAAAACTTTTAGCCATTGGTGTAGTAATTCTGGATTATCTATTTTTATTTCTTTTCCTTTTTCTATGTTTTGTTTTATATAAAATCTGTGTAAACGCATATATTTAGAAGTATATATTATATTTTATAATATATAAAGAAGAAGTTTGCTTTATCACCTTTTCTATTATATTCTTTAAATATTATCAGCCAATAAAATAAAAATATGTCTTATAAAATACCAACAGTTATAGAAAAAACACAAAATGGAGAAAGAGCTTTTGATATTTATTCAAGACTCTTAAAAGAAAATATTATTTTCTTGGGTGGACCAATAGATGATGATACTGCAAATATAATCATTGCACAGTTACTTTTCCTACAATTTGAAAATAATAAAAAAGATATTCAACTTTATATCAATTCTCCAGGGGGATCTGTCAGTGCGGCACTAGCAATACTAGACACAATGAACCATGTAAAAAATGATGTTTCTACTGTCTGTGTAGGTCTTGCAGCTTCTGCAGCAGCACTCTTACTCTCTTCAGGTAAGAAAGGTAAAAGATTTTCACTACCAAATTCAGAAATAATGATTCATCAACCTTTAGGTGGTGCACAGGGTCAAGCTTCAGATATTGAGATAACAGCAAGACAAATATTGAAACTCAAAGATAAATTAAATAAAATAATGGCAGAAAATACAGGTAAAACTCTTTCACAAATAGAAAAAGATGCTGACAGAGATTACTACATGTCTGCGGATGAAGCAAAGAAATACGGAATTATTGATAAGATAATATAATTATAAAATAATTTAAAATAAGATTTAAATTTTAATAATAAATGAGGGTTTTGCTTCGCAAAACCCTCATTTATTATTTATATTTACCTTTATTCTTCTTTTTTTTCTACACTATCTGGTCTAAGTTCTGGATGTTCCTTCAAAACAGCTTCAAAATCATGAAGTCCTGTTAACATCTCATCACCATCCGATGTATCACTGTCATTTTCAACTTGTGGCAAACCTTCTCCTTGATCTATTTTCTCTTCTGTTGTCTCTGGTGTCACTTTTTCTTCTGGTTTAGGACCGCCAAAAAATCTTTCAAAAATACTCATTTTTATTATTATATTTAAATTAAATAAACGACTATATCTAGTATATAATTAAAACCATAAAAATCCAATTATATAATAATAAAAGGGCTGTTTTAATAAACAAAATTCTTTTTTATATACAGTTTTTTCTTCTCTCACATTCAGTATTTAATATTTTATATTATACCTTATGACAACTAGACTTTTGATTAAAAGTAATATATTATGAGTTTGTTAGTAATTTAATTTTAGATTCCCGTTTTTTCAGATTTTTAAGCTCGTTTCATATGTTTTTCAAAACCAAAAAAATAGTTAGTATCAGTAAACATAAAATCGCTCAAAGAGTCTCATAAGACGGGATCTTTCAAAGATCATGTCATTAAAAATAGTAATGCTTATTGCAGCCCTTGCTGGTTTGATGGGTATTGCAATCGGTTATTTTCTAAGACTCATCATATCTCTTGGTAAAAAAGGTTCAATGGAACTTGAGATCAGACAGATGATGCTTGAGGCACAAGAAAAAGCAAAAAAAATTGTCATCGAAGCAGAGACAAAATCTGTAGAGACAATGAAAGAAATTAGGCAAGAAACAAAAGAAAAAGAAGAAAAGTTTAAAACAACAGAAGATAGATTAATTAAAAAAGAAGCTTTCTTAGACCAAAGACAGCTTGATATAGACAAAGAAGTAGAAAGTATTAAACAAAAAGTTGTTGAAATAAAAGAAATTAGAGAAAAAGCAGAAAAGCTTGAAGAACAGAAAACTACTGAACTCCAACATATTGCAAAAATGTCAGAAGAAGATGCTAAAGACAAACTTCTATCTTTAGTTGAAAGAAAATATGAAGAAGATATTCTAGGAAGAATCAAAAAACTTGAAGAAAATGGTGAAGAAAAATTAGAATCTAAAGCTAGAGATATACTCGTTACCAGTATTCAAAGACTTTCCACTTCAGTTGCACCAGACATAATGTCTACAATACTTACAATACCTTCTGATGAAATGAAAGGTAAAATTATTGGTAAAGAAGGTAAAAATATCAAAGCTTTTGAAAGAGTTACTGGGGTTGAAGTTATTGTTGATGATACTCCAGGTATTATAACTATTTCATCTTTTGATCCAATAAGAAGACAGGTAGCTAGAGTTGCTCTTGAAAACTTACTTATGGACGGAAGAATACAACCTGCAAAAATAGAAAAGACTGTTGAAAAAGCCCAGCAAGATATAAATAAAATAATCAAAGAAAAAGGAGAACAGGCCGTATATGAATGTGGAATAATCAATCTAGATCCTAGAGTTGTATCGATACTCGGAAGATTACATTTCAGAACAAGTTATGGTCAAAATGTTCTACAACATTCAGTCGAAATGTCTCACATTTCAGGAATGATAGCTCAAGAAGTTGGTGCAAATGTTCAATTAGCAAAAACTGCAGCTTTGGTACACGATATCGGTAAAGCACTCGACCACGAAGTTTCTGGAACACACGTTGAAATAGGAAAAAGAATACTTCAAAAATTCGGTGTAAATGAAGATATTATAAAAGCAATGCAATCTCACCATGAGGAATTCCCTTATGAAAGTGCAGAGGCAGTAATAGTTCAAGTGGCAGATGCCATCTCTGGAGGAAGACCGGGAGCAAGAAGTGATAGTATAGAAAATTATCTAAAAAGACTTGAGGAACTTGAAACTGTGGCAAATTCATTTAAAGGTGTTGAGAAATCTTATGCATTACAAGCAGGAAGAGAGATAAGAGTTTTTGTCTTTCCAGAAGAAATCTCAGATCTTGATGCAAAGAAAATGGCTCAAGATATAGCAACAAAAATAGAAAACGATCTCAAATATCCAGGTGAAATAAAAGTTACGGTGATTAGAGAGACAAGAATCACCGAATATGCAAGATAGTCATATACGGACAGGGTGCAGATAACTGCAGACTAGATACAGAAAAATACAAAATTAAAAAAATGAGGTGAGACCTTAATAATTCAAAAAGGTATCTCCTCGTTTTTTTTATTTCTAATTTATAAAAATAAAACCAAAATTAATTAATTATTATGCTAAAATATTCTTATGACAACCAAAGAAGAAATTTTAAATTTAGAAAAACAAAATAACTTTGTCTTTCATGGATCGGGAGATAAATTAGATTCTTTAGAACCAAGACAAGCTTATACATGGAAAAATACCGAAAAAATAGAAGATGGTGAGCCGGCAGTTTTTACTTCTATATATTCTGATATTGCTATTTTTATGGCTTTAATTAACAAAGAAAATATTAAAGCTACTTTTAAAAGTGGATATGGATTTGAAAATAATAAATTAACTTTTAGGTTTTCAAAAGAAGTGAAAGATAAATTAACTAATTTAAAAGGTTATCTATATATATTTAATAAAAATGACTTTCAGGAAAAAAACATTGCAGAATATGTGTCATTTAAAACTGTTAAACCAATAAAAATACTAGAAATTGATGAGAATCTATTACCAAATAACATAAATTTTATATAAAATAAGTTTTTTAAAAAACTTTTACAACACCTATATTGTTTATTGTCTATCCACTTTCCCCTATTGCGCTTTAAAAACAAGATATTATAATAGATACAGGTCATCTAACCCCTTGTGAATGGAAAGCACATTAAGGGTCGATGTTTAAAAGCTTCGCGCATCCAGACCTGATGCACGAAAATAATTTTAAAAATTATGAATAAAGCAGGTATAGTAGAAGCTGTCCATGGAGTATTGAATGGAACAAAGGTTCAAGCAGAACAAGTTGTTGATGTAGTATTTGATTCAATAGTCAACAATCTAAAGAAGGGTGATGAAGTTTCAATTGCAGGTATTGGTATCTTTTCTGTAAAGACAAGAGCATCAAGACAAGCAAGAAACCCAAGAACTGGTGAATCTGTCACAGTTCCAGCTATGAAAGTTCCAAAATTCAGAGCAGCAAAAGCTTTGAAAGAAGCAGTTAAATAGTTTTTCTTGAATTCGAGAAAATAAAAAACCACCATCTAGGTGGTTTTTTATTTTCTAAAAGTTTAAATATAAAAAAACACCCAGCTAGTTTTACCTAGGGGTGTTTTAAATTGGTAGCAATTTAAGCTGCTGAGTTACAAAGCTCGTCAAGTGTTACTTGGTTTCCAACTTCCACTGCGGTCTCACTAATCTCTCCAAGAATGTTTGACCTAAGAGAGTTAAAATCACAAATAACAGCGTTCTCTTCCCTCTTTACAAGCGTAACAACAGAAGACTCTGCTCCAATCGCCTTTTGAGTAATGGAATTAAGCTTAATTCTAGTCCTCAAAGCCAACAAGAGGACTTCATTAAAAGCTTTTCTTCCTTTGGTTGTGTTTCCACAAACCAATAAAAGATCTTTAGTTTTCAATTAATCTTCTCCTTTCATTGCCATCTTCCTAGCAAAACTTGAAACTGAAAGGGCCCAGTTAGTTTGTTCTATCCTATTAAACCCTATCACATTTCTCCATGAGTTGTCAATACCAAGCTTTGCATAATATCTAGATAATGCATTAGTATCAGACATCCAAGAATCATGAGCAATCCTTCTATTTTTATCAGCAGTAGCTTTTGAAGAATTATCTTCATCATCAACACTTCTTCTAGCAAGGGAAAGAGTATCTACAGTATGTATATATCTTAATAAGTACTTTAAAAACTCATTAAAAAGGCCTTTTAATACTTTATCTTTAAAACAAATATTTTTCATTTCTAAAAAATCAGAAATATTTTTATTTAAATTATCAATATTTTCAATACCAGAATGAATATCTGTTTTTTCATCTTCAAATTCATGACCTCCGTGTTCATATTCACCAAGGTGTCCCCAGGCTTCTCTAAAATTATATTCTTCTACCATAATGAAATAATAACATAATTAAATATTTTAAAAAATCAAACAAAAAATCGAGGTGAGGCCTTAGGAATTTAAAAAGGTGTCTCCTCGATTTTCGTATTATCATTCTCATGTATGAGGGAATCCAGTATTATTTTTGTATATCTTTGTGAGGTATTCCCGAAGCAATCCAGGTTAAAATATTAAGAACATTTTAAAACAGCTACCCAGCGGTTTTAAAATATGACAAAATATTAAACTTCAGGTCCCTCCCCGAAGTTTAATAGCGACGGCGGGCAGGGTGACCGTGAGTACACTTATTTCCTTACAGGAACAGTACACCTTTCACATTTTGATTACAAAACGTTCAAGGTCT
>CAYZNH010000013.1:0-24901 GCA_964479775.1 uncultured Candidatus Saccharibacteria bacterium
TGTATTGCATATTCATGCTCATATGATTGAACCAGACCTTGAAGCCCTTGAACCAGAAGAAGCATGGAAATTTAAGTTTGGACAACCTAAAAATTATAAAAAAACTAGTTTATAAACTAGTTTTTTTCTACAAAAATTATTTGCACTCCTCTACTTTTCATAATATCTTCACCATCTAATACTCCATATCCTTCACTATAATATATTTTTTTAATACCAGAATATGCTATAAGTTTTGCACATGGAGGACAAGGAAAAGTAGTTACATATATTTCTGCTCCATCAAGTGATACCCCCCTTCTAGCGGCTTCTGCAATAAGTCCGGCTTCTGCATGAACAGCAGTTGATAATTCTAAATATTCACCTTTATGAAAAGCATTTCTTGGATCACCGTTAGTATAAGGTAGAAGTTCTGATGGAACATGATGATTATGCCCAACCAATATAATTTCCTTATTCTTTACAATAATAGCACCTACTCTTCTCCACCAATCTGAACTCTTTTCTGACTCTTTTTCTGCAGATAAAATCATTTTCTTAGAAAATTCATCAGATGTAATAGTTTGATCTTGGGCAATTTTATTTTCTCTAACAGAGTTTCTCCTATCCCATCTCAAAAATATATTTGTAAACTCAATTTTTTTATTTAACAAATATTTTTCACAGAAAGTATGAGAGATATCATCATCAGGCATAACAATATTACCTTCAAAATCAAATAATTTGGGAATTTCTTCTTTTGTAAGTATCTCTACAGGAAAATTTAAACCCCAATTTTCTAATGATTTTTCTATTAATTCAGGAGATAAAGCACGAATTTCTTTAGAAAGATAATCTGATTCAGCTATTAAATCTTGACCCCATATATAAAGTTTATATGCATCTTTATGAATGTCTAAAAAGGTTCTATATCCTTCATGTAATACTGGAACATATGCAACAATTATCTTTTGCATTATTTTATTTTTTTCTTATATCCTTTATATCGCCTAAAACCTCTTCTATAATACTCATTATTTTAGGAGTTAATGTTTGTCCTAAACTCTTTGCTGTACTGATTTGTAATTTTCTTATTTTTGCACTTGTAGATGTTGTAGCTTGTGGATCTAAAACAACAACCTCTCCGCAGTATTTTTCTAATTCTTTTAATTCTATTTTTTTATAAGTTTCTTTTGTTGCAATTAATACATCTGGCTTAATTGTTTTTATCAAATGCCATCTTGGATGATTTTGTTCTTTGAGAACAACAACATCTACAGGTCTTAAATGTGCAACCATTTCTAATCTCTCTTCTTGAGGAACTATAGGTCTTTCTGGCCCTTTTCTAAATCTTATTTTTTCATCACTATCAACTCCTACAACCAATAAGTCTCCGTGCCTTTTAGCCTCTTCTATGTATCTCGCATGGCCGATATGTAACATATCATAACTACCCTGAGTTAATACAACCTTCATACCCAAACCTTTACAATGAGTTATAACTTCACACAATTTCTTATAATCTGATATATATCTTTTATTAAAATTTGCCTCCTGACCAAATATCGAGTTATTTATTGATATGTTTCTTTCTGTCATAATACTTAATATTATCTACCTATATATACAAAAAATAAAGAGTAGACAAAAAGTAAAATATAATGCAAAAGGCGGGACACGAAGTGTCCCGCCTTTTGCTATTTATAATTAATTAACCTAGATTGTCACGGAGTACCTCCGCATACTTTTCTACTGAAAAGTTGCGCGGGCACGCCTCGGTTCGTCAACCTCCGGCCGGTGGAAGTTAAAATTAAAAAAGCACGTAATTAACGTGCTTTTTTCTTTTATTTAACTTCCACCCCCATAGATCTTGCAGCACCTTCTACCATTTTCATTGCACCAGCTAAATCATTTGCATTCATATCGACAAGTTTCTTTTCTGCAATTTCCTTTACTTGAGCTTTTGTTATAGTACCAACTTTCTTTGTATTTGGTTTACCAGAACCTTTCTCCTGACCTATTGCTTTAAGTATCATACTAGCTGTAGGAGGGGTCTTTAAAATGAAGTCATAACTTCTGTCTTCATAAACCGTTATAACAACTGGTAATATATCTCCTATACTATCTTTTGTAGCAGTATTGAACTTATTTACGAAATCACCAATGTTTATACCCGCCTGACCAAGAGCTGGACCGATAGGTGGAGCTGGTGTAGCCTTACCTGCTGGTATTTGAAGCTTTAATTTTTTTGTTATTTTCTTTGCCATACTTTTTTAAATTTAATTAGTTCACTAGAGGCTTAACGATAGTAACCCAAAACCGATAAAATATCAAGTGTAACCTAACGGAGATCGATTTACAAAACTGTAAATCAGTTGAGTGAAGCGAGTTGTGTTTGGGAGTCCGCGGTGGCGGACACTTATACCGTAAAGAAAACCTGGGGCTTAAATTTATTTAATTTAAGCTTTTCTTAAACTTTTCTAATTTGAAGTAAATCTAATTCTACAGAAGTCTCTCTTCCAAACATAAGGACCATAACCCTCGCCTTACCTTTTTCACTATCTATTTCATTGATCTTTCCTTCAAGGTCTTTAAATGGACCGTCTACTATTTTTACAGGATCTCCTATTTCGAAACTTACATCATGAGTAATAGTATGAGAATTCATTCTTCCTGAGAGTTGTTCGAATTCTTTTTCAGTTAGAGGTACAGGATAAACACCCGCCCCAACAAAACCTGTAACCCTAGGTGTATTTCTAACCACAAACCAAGAATCATCAGTCACAACCATATCTACCAAAATATATCCAGGATATATTTTTTCCTCTTCTTCTATCCTTTTATTACCCTTAATCTTTATCTTTTTTTCTACAGGTACAATAACATCGAATATTTTATCCTGCATATTTAAAGAGTCTATTCTCTGTTTGAGGTTCCTTGCTACAGCATTTTCATATCCAGCATAAGTGTGTATAGCATACCAATGTCTCCCTTGTTCTATTGTTTGTTTTGCCATCCTTTTATTTTGATTAACTAATAATTTATTAAATAAGATTTTTTAGACCAAGTGAAAATAGGTAATCAAATACCCCAAGATAAGCTGAAATAACTACAGATAAAAATACAACCAAAATAGTAAACATAAAAGTTTGCTTTCTTGTTGGCCAACTAACATGTTTAAGTTCTGCTCTAGTTTCTAATATATAATTTGATAATTTTGACATAAATTTAATTATAAGCGAAGTAAATTTTTAAATCTTTACCCCAGGTCAAACAAAAAACACAGTTTGACAGGGTTAGGAAAAATATATTTACTACGTTCGTTATTTTTCTTTAAAAAACCACCCTTTCGGGCTTATTAATATAATACCACAAAGCTATATATAAAATCAAGAGGGCGGCTACCAAAGGTAGCCGCCCTCTTATCTAACCCTTTATAATCAAAGTTATTTAATTTCGTAAGTTATCGTTACGTTTGAAATAATTTTATTCTCCCCTGTTGGTATAGTTGCTTCGACAACACCTTCTCCCATGCCATAAACAGCTTTCGCAGACATGGTACTATCATAATAAGGATAATCTCTACCTGAATCATAATAACTAACTATATCACCAAGTCTAACCCCCAAATCTTTTGATAATTTTTTAGCTTCATCTTTTGCTTGTTTGATAGCATCCTCTCTTGCTTGCTTAACGAGTTCATCATAATTATCACTTGAGAAAGTTAAACCACTCATATTAGTAACTTTAAGAGCAGTTAAATCACTAAGTATTTTCCCAACCTTTGATAAGTCTTTTATCTTCACTTGTATACCTTGTGTGACAACATAAGCAACCAAAACTTGCTTACTAGAATAATTATAAATATCTGCTCTCAAATAATCATATCTTGGATAAACACTATACTCAGTTGTTTTTATATCTTTCTCGTCTACCCCATTAGATTTTAAATTTTTAACTATATCAGCAATTTTTACATTCAATTCATTAGAAGCTTTAGACACATCAAGATTTTCTTCTACTATAGAAAAAGATACGGTCGCTATATCTGGTTTAACATAGACCTCTCCTTTTCCACTAACACTAATAGTATTTCTCGCAGAATCCTTTCCTATATAAGAATAAGTTTTTATATCCTTAACAACTTTTACTAGAAGGAAAAGACAAAGTATCCCAGCTAAAACTAAAGCTGTAATACCAAAGCACTTGTTGTAATCTCCTAAATATTTTTTTTTGTTTTCTTCGTTCATATTTTTATTAAATTAATCTACTAACATTATAATTATAACATACTATAAATTATGTTGTTTTTTGTAAGCCAATAACAAATTTTCAAAGAGAGAAACAACAGTCATCGGACCAATTCCTCCAGGAACTGGGGTTATAGCTTCAACCTTTTCTAAAACTGATTCAAAATCGACATCACCCAATAATTTATCCCCTACTTTTGTTATTCCAACATCTATGATTATTTGACCTTTTTTTACAAAATCTTCAGTTATCAAGTTTGGTTTACCAACTGCAACTATAACAATATCAGAATTTTTTACTTCTTCTTTTAAATTAGATGTTTTCGAATGACAAACAGTAACTGTAGCATTTCTGTTTAACATAGAGAAAATGGTTGGTCTTCCAACAAGAAGCGACCTTCCAACAACAACAACTTTTTTACCGGAAACATCTATATTATAAAAATCCAAAAGAGACAATATTCCTTTTGTAGTAGCTGGAATAAAAGATAAAGATTCGTTTCTAAACAACTTCGAAATATTTATTGAATTTAAACCATCGACATCTTTTTCTGGTTTTATACTATCTACAATTTTATATACATCAAAATCTTTAGGTAAAGGCAATTGAACGATTATTCCATTTACAGTTTCTTCAGAATTTAAAACTTCTATTTTTGAAATCAAATCTTCTTGTTTAATATCTTTATCTAAATTTATATATTCAACTTCAAAACCAAGTTTTTCACCAAAAATTTTCTTTTGTCTTACATATATGGTAGATCTCTCATCAATTCCAACCTGAATAATAACAAGTTTTGGTTTTGTATTTATTTTATTTAATTCATCTTTAATTTTTTCAGAAATAATATCTCTAACCTTTTTTCCATCTAATATCATTAAATTTATAAATTAAAAACTAATAAATGACCTTTAATTATTAAACCACCTTACAAAAATTCCACAAGGTAAAAGTCTCTTACCCTTGGATTCTTCTATTGTAAGCTCCCCTATTTCAAACTTTCCACCAAACTTTTCTACTATAGGTTTTAAAGCATTATAATATGCTTGTGAAGAATACCCTGCGGCATAACCATTTACTAAAAAGAAAATCGGCTTATCAGAAAGTATTTTTACACAATCTTCTATAAGCTTAATAAAATCAGTTTCTATCTTCCAGATTTCTCCCTTTCCTCCTCTACCAAAAGATGGTGGATCCATAATTATTCCATCATATTTACCACCCCTTTTTATTTCTCTCATTACAAACTTTCTTGCATCATCAACAATCCATCTAACTGGTTTTTTATCAAAACCAGAAAGTTCGGCGTTTTCTTTTGCCCAGTTAATAGCAGCCTTTGAACCATCAACATGAGTAACTTCTGCTCCAGCAGAAAGTCCAGCAAGTGTGGCACCTCCGGTGTAACCAAATAAATTTAATATTTTTATTTTAGTATTTTCCCCATTCTTAAATCCTGAATCATGAATCTTAATTCTTTCTTTTATGAACTTCCAATTCACCTCTTGTTCAGGAAAAATTCCAGTATGTTTAAAAGATGTTGGTTTAATGTTAAATTTTAAATCATCAAAAGATATCTGCCATTCATTTTGCATTTCTTTATCTTTTCTCCAACCCTTCCTTTCACTATCACGAAAGAAAAAAGCATCAGCCTCTTTCCATTCTTTTTCTGATAGAGTTTTATTCCACAAAGCTTGTGGGTCTGGTCTTCTTAGTACATATTTACCATATCTTTCTAGTTTTTCTTCATTGCCAGAATCTATAAGCTCATAGTCAGGACCTGGTTTTGTTGTAAGTATTATTGGATTCATGCTTATAAAGTAACACAAAAAACTAATTTTAAAAAGGACGGTCAAGGTTTAACCTTGACCGTCCTAAAAAGAAAACTACGTTTTTGCTCGCGCAAAAACGTAGTTCGCACATTCAACAAGACTAAACGATTACCTCACGAGAACAGAGGATTCTGCCCCTATAGTCAGCGCCGTACCAACTCACCCCGAATTCGTCATTGAACCAGAAGATGCTGGGCACGCTACCATCCGAATTGCGAGAACCGGAACACAAAGTAATATTATTGATATCTAGATGTTTTCCAGACTCCAAAAAGTACTTGAGTTTATGGATCATATGTTCGAGCACCGTTTCCGTCTTGAGACCCTCTTTCTTGATCATCATAGCCGACTTGTTTTTGTGAACTTCGTCAGCCTCTACAGTATCCCTGACCCAGATAGCATATGAGGTAGTGTTACTACGCTCATTTTTTGTAATAGCTTGATCTAAGTTCTCGACGTAACGCCAGCACTTGAAATGTCTCTGACAGGCGTCATAGACATTGTTTAGTGACAAGCCCTGAAGCACGATAATGAGGCGAGTAAACTCACCTTTCTCGGCTTCTGTCCGCTCGGGAATTCTGATTTGCGAAAGGTCTACCTTAAGACCAAAAACTTTGAAGTAGAAATCTTCCCACTGCTTGATCGGGTTTGTAAGATCATCCATATTCAGAAAGAAATTCCTGATATGAGCGATCAACTCACCTTTATGAGCGAGAACATAATTTGCAACCTCAAAAGAGAGGTTTAGGGGAATAACTCCCTGAATCGCAGTCGTAACAATTTCCTTAATCTGTCCAACTGTCGCCATCCGAACTTGGGCTATGTCATTTTTCATGACCTGTCCCTTTCTTTGTTTTTGCTTTTAGGTTAGGACACCGTGTCTTTCACCAGAGCGGAAAAATTTTGAGGCCTCAAAATTTTTCCGCTCTGGTGAATAATCCTTAATCTTGTTTTTAAAGTACTTTATATATCTATATACTATTATACACTTTTTAATATATCTGTCAAGGTGACCGTAACGGTTCAATGACTTGGAAATATACTCCATTCTGTCATTGCGAAAATATACTCATTTGTGGCAATCCAGATTGTGTTAATTAACTCTGGATTCCCGTCTGCACGGGAATGACAATACATAACACTGGATTGCCGCGTCGGAAGACCTCCTCATAATGATAGAAAAAATACTAGATACTTTATACTATATACCAAATACCCTCCTCGCATTATCAATAAGCTGTATTCTAACTTTCTCAAAATCTTCCCCGCGAATTTCGGCAATCTTTTTATATACTTCTACTACATAATTTGGTTCGTTTCTCTTCCCTCTAAAAGGCACCGGTGCTACAAAAGGAGAATCTGTCTCAGCATGTATTTTATCTAAAGGAATATTTTTTATGACCTCATCATAGTTATAGGTAAAAGTTATCACTCCAGTAAATGAAATCGTAAAACCAAGTTCAATAAACTTTTTTGCCCAATCTAAACTCCCAGCATAAAAATGAATGTTACCTTTTGCCAAGGCCTCCCCTTGGCAAGATTCTTTAAGAATATTATAAGCATCTTCATAAGCAGAAGGAATGGAAACCAAGGTCTCTCCTTCTCCCGTCACTTCGTTCCTCTTCAAGGAAAGACCTTGATTACTTTCTTTTCCATCACGAATGTGAAGCATTAATGGTTTGTTGTGTTTTATCGCAAACTCAATTTGTTTTTTAAAATCTTTTATTTGATCTTCTTTACTTTTTTTTCTGCGTTTTTCCGCGTCTAGTCCGCGTAGTTCCGCGTAGTCAAGACCACACTCTCCTATCGCAACCACCTTCGGACTTTTTACCAATTCTTCATAATCTTTTTCATCGAAGACTTCTCCGAGTTCATCATCGGGATGGTTACCAATACATGCATAAATATTTTCGTTTTCTTCTGCAAGTTTTACAGCCTCTTTTGAACTTTCTACTCCTGTTCCAATAGTTATAGTAAAAACTCCAGAATCTTTCATCCTTTGTATAATATCTTTTTGATCGCTTCCATAATCTGTAAAATCTAGATGTGAATGTATGTCTATATATTTCATTTCCATAAAGTCCTTATATCTTAACATTTTTTTAGAATGTTGACAAATTCTGTGTATTTGGTATAATTAGATTAGAGGTAAACAAAAGTGGTTAAACCACGGGAAGGAGTTTATTGGAGTAGCCCTTTTTATAATGATTTCGGTCGGGATTGGAATGATCTTGTCTGAAATCCAACAGACAAACAAGATCTTGAGGGAAATCCGTGATCGACTTCCTCCTCCGAAACAATGAGAAGTCTCACACAACAAAACGGCGTACGCGAAAGCGGACGCCGTTGTTTAATTGTTCTCTTCCCCTCTGTCATTATGAGGTACTCCGTAATAATCCAGGTTTGAATTTAATTAAATTAATTAACCTGGATTGCCACGAATGAGTACATCCTCGCAAAGACATACAAAAGAATTGCATTCACAACCACGAGTGAAGCCGAATATTTTAAAAGCCTTACGGAACATAATTTTTAGCAAAAAATTATGTGAGTAGAGAAAAAGTGTTGCGACGGCAATACTTTTATTGTGCTTTTAAAATATTCTGCGAACGAACTACTCCACTCTCAAAAATAGTGGTTTTTCTGGTTTCTTATTTTGCTTAACTAAGTCTTTAATTATTTTGGAAGTTTCTGGCATTATAGGATTTAACATTCTTCCTATTGTATAAAGATTAACAACCAAATCTTTGATTATTTCAATAGCTTTTTCTTTGTCTGTTTTTACAAGTTTGAATGGTTGAGTTTCTTGTATTTTTGTATCCAACTCTTTTACTTTAGCCCAAACAATATTCATCGCCTTTTGTAAATCATAAGATTCTACTGCTTTTTTAAAATCTTCGGTTATAGTATTATCTGGAATTTCAACTACTTTCTCAAGATTATTCTGTGCCATAGTCATCACTCTGCTTACAAGATTTCCTAAACCATTTGCAAGGTTTGCATTATAAGTATCTTTAAACATTTCTTTTGTACAAGGGGTATCTTCAAAAGGGTGTATTTCGCGAAGAACATAGTATCTAAGAGAATCTGTTCCAAATTCTTTTATTATCTCAACTGGATCAACAACATTTCCTATAGACTTACTCATCTTTATACCCCCCGCTCCAGTAACAAAACCATCTATAACTATAGTTTTAGAATTTGGTAAACCTGCGGCCATAAGCATTGCTTGCCACATTGCTGATTGTTGTCTTAAATTGTCTTTTCCACAATACTGAACCATACCACCTGTTTTAATCTGCCATTTATTAAACTTATTCATATCACTCGGCCAACCTATAGCAGAAATATAATTTACAAGAGCATCAAACCAAACATACATAACCTGATTTTCGTCTCCTGGTACTTCTATTCCCCATGGCATTTTCGTCTTTAATCTTGAAATACTAAAATCTGCCAAACCTCTTTTTACAAAAGATTTTATTTCATTAAATCTAAAATCTGGAATAACAAAGTCTGGATTCTTCTCATAAAAGTCCAAAAGTTTTCCCTGAAAAGCAGAAAATTTGAAAAAATAATTTTCTTCTTCTATTATTTCAAGCTCGGTATTTGGATGATCAGGACATCTACCATTTACAAGTTCTGAATCTGATTTTTCCAATTCACAACCGACACAATATTTAACTTGATAATTTTTCTTATAAATATAACCATTTTTATCACAAACTTTCCAAAATTCTTGGGCTGATTTTATATGGTGAGGGTCTGTAGTTCTTATAAAATTTATATCTTCGCTCATACCAAGAAGTTTAAGAAGTTCTTGAAATTTTCCCGCATAAAAATCTGTATATTCTTGCGGAGTCTGCCCCGCTTCCAAAGCTTTTGTATAAATTTTCTGTCCGTGTTCATCTGTACCAGTATTGAAAAACACATCAAAACCCATAAGTTTTTTGTACCTAGCAATTACGTCTGCACGAACAAATTCTAAAGCATGGCCCATATGTGGATTTGAATTCACATAAGGCAAAGTTGTCGTTATATAAAATTTATTTGATTTTGAATTATCCATTTTTTTCCGATTCACTAACTTTTTGCCAAAAAGCATTTTTACTTTTTTCTACATCGTCTATATATTCCATTATTGCAGAAACAACAGGTACAGAAAGAACAACACCAAGGAAACCTGCAAGTTTTGCTCCGATAATAAGAGAAAGAATAACTATTATTGGTGAGATACCAACAACTTTTCTCACAACCAAAGGATATATCAAATGATTTTCAAATTGTTGAACGATTACATAAAGACCAGTAACGAGTAAAGCTTGCGTTAAACCCACATCCAAAAATGCTGTTAATATAGCTGGAATAGCAGACAAAACTGGACCAAAAACAGGAATTATTTCAAGAATACCGGCAAGGACTGCTAATAATAGAGCATTTTTTACACCAAGAACAACTAAACCTAAATATACTAATACTCCAACTAAAACACCTAAAAGCAACTGTCCTTGCATCCATTGACCTATTTTTGTCTGTGATCTCTTCCACAAATCAACAACATATTTCTCATTTTTAACTGGAGTTATAAGTCCCAAGAATTTTGCGACTCCGTCTTCTTGTACAAGAAGATAAAAAGATAAAACAATAATAAGAATAAAAGACATGAGTCCACCGAATACAGTACTTATTATTTTTATAAAACCATCCGAAACGCTTGAGGTAATATTTTGTATACCATTTATAAGATCATCGATACCAATAGAACTAGATGTATTATTTACAGCAACATTTCTCACTAATTGTTGAGAACTAGATAAACCTGTAGACAAACCACTTACAACTTTCTGAGAATTTGTAACATCCGACTGATTAATATTTAATGGATTCCACAAAGTAGCTGATTCTAAATATTTAGGTAAAGTATTTAAAAATGAAGATGCTTCATCCAAAACAGATGGAACGAAGAAAAATAAAAGTCCTGCAAAAATAGCAAATAAACCTATATATGAGATTATAGCTGCAGGCAGCCTACCAATTTTATATTTTTTAAACCAACGAATAAGTGGTTCGAGTCCTGAAGCAATAACAACAGAAGTTAAAACGACTAAAACCAAATCTTTAATAAAAAATAGAAACCAAACAAGTAATAAAACCATGATCCCCTTTAAAAAAGTTCCTGGGGTTATGTTTATGGTCATTGTCTTTGAGCTTTTTTCTTTTTCCATCCCGTTAGAGATCAAGATATTATGAGTTTAATCTTAATCTATTTAATTATATTAATATTAACCAAACTACCCGTTTATTTTACTTGAGAAAATGAAAATCTCCTATCTCTAACGGGATCCATAAAGAAATCATAACACTTAATTAGTGAATTTCAAATATAGAAAAACACGAGTTCTTTAATAACCCGTGTTTCTCTATATTATTCTTCAAGCTCTCCCCAACCATCAATACTCCATCCACCAGAAGGACCACTACTAAAAGAGAGCTCAGCCAAACCAGTTTCGTATGTTACAATACCTCCACCAGATATATATATAGAATCTCCAGTAACAGCCCTTGCTCCAGATCCACCATTAATACTTACTTTTCCAAATGGAGCAATAAGAACAACAGCCCCAGACCCACCAGAAAGCGATATCGCAGAATTATTCTCATCAGTACAAGGTGTTGTACTAGGGCAAACAGATGTAGAAACTAGAACAGGATAACTTCCTGGAGTTCCCGAACCCTCAAAAGTTCCATTTCCATTTATTTGTGCATATTTATCAGTGAGAATAATGGCACTATTTTGACCAAGAGAAGGACTTAATTTTATTTTTCCACCACCTGAAACTGTAATATAACCTTCTACCCATAAAGTTCCGGTTACTATAAGGGTTCCTCCCCCACTTACTGTTAAATTTCCAATGATTCTTTTATTACCTATAATACCTCCTGCCCAGCCAATATTTAATGTTGTTGTCGAGCCACCACTTTCCGCTTCTAGTTTCCACTGATCTATATTTGCTTGTGATATAGGCATCGGTAGTGTACTAGGATTAGGTCTGCTTGTATTACATACTTTTCCATTTGCATTTGATTCTCCAAATTCACAATAAATAGTACCCGGAGTCCTTACATGTTTAATACTGGAAGACCAAACAATATCTGTTGAAGTTGAACCTATATACATATAATCTCCTTCATTACCCCAAATCTGTGCTGGAGAAGAACCAAGGTATAGAGAAAAATAAGAATCTAATCCAGTAGGAGTTGTATTATTCCATACACCACTTGCTGTACCAACTTTTGCACCCCCTAAAGTGTAAGCAGTATTAGCACCAACAGTATAAGTGTTCGTCGATGTTTTTCCTGATTTTGTATCACCAACAATTACAAACCAATAATTAGTATCACTATTCAAAACAGGAGAAGAAGTAAAAACCAAATCAACCCAACCATAATTTGTTGAAACATTACCAGTATTTAAAATTGTAGAAGCAATTTGTGTTCCTGGCATACCATTATTATCTGTCATTAATTTAACCGTAAAATTTGATGGCCAATTTGTTCTTTTTATATAAATAGAGATTCTATTTACTGGAGAAGTTGTTGATGGTCTAAAACTTTGTGCAAAATCTCGTGTATTACCAGTATTATTAAAAACAATTCCACTTGGAGGAGGTAACGGTATCTCATTTGACTGATCTTTAAATATTCCTAGACCACCAGCAGCTGCAACCGCAGAACCAGTTATACGAGTACCAGAACCTCCTATAATATCTCCATTGGAATATATATTACCTATAACTTGTGAACCACCAGTTATAAAAAATCCTCCATTACCAGTTTGTATACCATAGTTAAAAGAAACTCCCTCGCTTTGAGTTACTTCGGCACCAATCTTTCTTTTATATCCATCATAATTTGATTCACTAGTTTTAATTGTTTTATTACCTGTTAAAGTATCCGTACTTATTGTTGTTATAGTTTCAAAATCATTAATAGATAAAGTTTCTTCCATAGAAAGTTTCGAATTAAAAGAAGAATCTTTTAATCTAAACATCACATCTTCTATTCCCGCTTCTGATAAGAAATAGCTCTGTTTTGCTCCCCAAATATCTCTTGTACTTAAAATTTGTTTAATTATAGGAGTCGTAAGACCAAAAGAGATTATAAGGGAAACCAACATAAAAACGACTGCAGTTACAAGCATTACATATCCTTTTTCTGTTTTTTTATACTGTTTAATCATTTTTATAAATTAATATGAACCCCTCAATATTATAGTTGAATAAAACGATTCTGTTTTTTCTTGATTATTAATTTGAGTAGATAAATCTACTTTTATTTTTAAGGCTTTAGATTTTGTTGTGTTTATAATATTACAATTAAAATTAGTTATTTTAATATCAAAACTATTCAATGCACCTTTATTAATTTGTGTGTCTATCCCCTCACTTAAAATCATCACTCCATCACTAATAGAAAAATTAACTATATTATTATCTTTTTGAGTAAGACTTAATAAATTTGAACTACATGTATTTATATCTTTTGATTCCCTTACTTCTCTGATTATATTTTCCATAATAGAATATCCAGAATTTCTAACAACAGAATCTATAAAAGAATTTTTATTAGACTTTAATACGACAATAAAAGACTGTACAAGAGTAATTGTTATTATTGTCATAATAGCAAGATAAACAATCATCTCTACCAAAGAAAAACCCCTTTTTTTTATATTTTTAAATAAGATAAACATTTTTATTAATCACTAGTAATATTTGTTATATAGGTAACTAAATCTTTTGTTAACAAACCATTTTTACCACCCCAAGAAATACTTACGATAATTTTTTTTGTATTTGTATCATCTGTTCCGGAATCAGAAATATCACCACTTACACTGTCTCTATTTACAGAATCAATAACAAAACTTCTAGAAAAAACTCCTATTTTTTCCTCTGTATCACTTATTTGCCAACTCGATGAAGCTATAGAGAAAGATAAATATTTTGTAGTGTCCGTTGGTATTGATAATATATCATTCCAAGAATTATCCCTGATCGTCTTTATACTTTCTATCCCCTCTTCTGCCAAATAAGCGGCCTGAGTATTTCTTAAACTATCTGTGGCACCAGACAAATAAAGGTTACTTATTAAAATAAGTGAACTTAATATTATTGTAAAAACAAAAACCGCAACTAATACTTCAACCAGTCCTATACCTTTTTTAAAAATCTTATTATTCATCTTATATTTTTTCTATTAGACCAGTTTGAGAAATTTTTATTGTAATTTTTTCTAACGGACTATTTTTTAAAACAATAGAAAAAGTCCCCGTAGCGCTTGTACTACCTGAAAGTTTAGAAAAAATAATGTCATTACTGACATTTATATCAGAAATATTTACAAGATTTGAAAGTTCAAAAACTTTATTCTCATTACCATAATTATTTTTAAAAGAAACCAATGTGCTACTACTAACTCTTACGCCATAATTGGAAAAATCTTTTGAAGATATTGCCATTGATCTGGCTTCATTTAATATAGATATTATAGATATTGCAGTCTTATCTAAGGACTGCCTTCCACCAAGACTATTAAAAGATAGAGTAACAATTGAAGTAAGAAAAGTAATTATGGCCAACACAACCATAATCTCAACAAAAGTAAATCCTTTATTTCTAGATTTTATACAATTAAGCATTTTATATTGAATCCATTATTGAGTATATCGGCTTAACCATTGCAAGTGCAAAAAAACCAACAGCAAGACCAATAATAACCATTAGAAATGGTTCTATTATTGTGGACATATCCTTTGTTTTTTGATCTACAGAACTTTCATAAAAATCAGCTACTTCCATAAGCATAGATGGTAATCTCCCTGTTTCTTCTCCAACACTCATCATTTCTCCAACAAATATAGGACATAATTTTGTATTTTCCAAAAATACTTTTGAAATTGGTTCTCCCTTCTCTACTTTTATTCTTGCTTCATTCAAAATATTCTTAAAATATGAATTTTGCACAACCTCACTTGTAATAAGAATAGCTTCTGCAAAAGGTACGCCTGATGATAATAAAGAAGAAATTGTCCTTGTTATTCTAGCTGAGTTAGTTTCTCTTACTAAATTACCAATTACAGGTATTCTCAAAAACACAAAATCAAAAATCTTTTTACCAACCTTCGAAAGAGAAAAAACATATAAAAATATAATAGTCGATAATAAAATTATAAAAGTTAAAATTATATTGTCTTTCAAAAAATCACTGGTTGCTATCAAAATCCTTGTAAGTAATGGTAACTCTACATTCAAATCCTTAAAAGTTGCTGTAATACTTGGAACAACAAGCACAAGCATAAGAACTCCAATAATTAACATTATAGATAAAATAACTGATGGGTAAATCATTGCACCTTTTATTTTCTTTTTTAATTTATACATCCCATCCATCTGATTACCAACAATTTTTAAAGACTCAGAAAGTTTACCACTTTCCTCTCCGGCCTTTACCATAGCAACAAAAAGATTAGAAAAAACATCTGTATAAATTTTTGAAGCTTCACTTAATGTCCTACCTTTTCTTATTTCTTCTCCCAAAGAAGAAATTATACTCTGAAATCTTTTATTTTTTATTTGTTTTTCTAAAATAGAAAGACTTTTTGCTAAAGGCAAACCCGCTTCTATCATAGAGCCAAGATTTTTAGCAAAAATTATTTTCTGATGTTCTGGAACACTACCAAAAGGAAGAGCTATTCTTTTAAACCAATAATCCTTATGGTTTATTTCTGTCGCAGAAACAAGTGTGTCTCCTTCAAATTTCAATTCCGCATATAAAGAAAATTTATCATTAGACTCTCTAATGGCTCCATACTTTTCACCCGTCTTTTTTATTGCTATAAATTTAAATTTAGACATTTTTTTATTATTCAGTGACAACTCTCAATACTTCCTCTATTGTCGTTAATCCCATAACACATTTAAATATCCCATCTTCAAGCATAGTTATCATTCCCTCTTTCTTCGCTTGATCTTCAATCTGTTGAGTTGTTGCCCCCCTCATAATCAAATCTCTAATCGTGGAAGTCATCTTTAAAGCTTCATGAATACCGATTCTTCCAGAATAGCCATCTTTAGTCTCAGTTGACTCTTTTGGTTTATAAAAATAGATATTATTCCAATTATCATTTTTACCAACAATATTTTCCGTTTTTAACATTTTAAGTATTCTATCCAGATCAACTATTTTACCCAAAGAAGATAGCTCTGCTTTAGACAAAACATATTTATCTTTAATCTTACTTAATTTTCTAACAAGTCTTTGTGCCAAAATTATATTAAGAGTTGAAACAAGTAAAAAAGGCTCTATCTTCATATCTATAAATCTTGGAATAGCACCGGCGGCTGAGTTTGTGTGTAGAGTTGATAAGACTAAATGTCCAGTTAAAGCTGCATTTACAGCAAGAGATGCAGTTTCGTTATCTCTAATTTCACCAACCATTATTATATCTGGGTCTTGTCTAACTAAAGATCTCAAACCGTTTGCAAAAGAAAAACCTATTTCTGGTTTAACCTGAGTTTGATTTACCCTTGGCATTTGATATTCAATAGGATCTTCAATAGTGGCTATATTTACATCGGTTGTGTTTAATAACTCAAGAATAGTATAAAGAGTGGTTGTCTTACCAGAACCGGTTGGTCCAGTTGTAAGTATCATCCCATTTGCTTGTTTTGTTGCCTCATGAATTCTTTCCAAATTAATACCATGAAAACCCATAGACTCAAGAGAATAAGCTCCGACACTTTCTCTTAAAAGTCTCATAACAGTTTTCTCCCCAAAATATGTTGGAATAATTGAAACTCTAAAAGAAACTTTTTCTTCATTAATTTCAATCTTAAATCTACCATCTTGAGGTAACCTCTTTTCATCGAGTTTAAGATTAGAAAGAACTTTAATTCTAGCGGTAATACTCGTAGCTGCATTTTTAGGTAAGATCATCGCATCATGCAACAAACCGTCTATTCTATATCTAACAAGAACATCATTCTCCATACATTCAATATGAATATCTGAAGCATTTTGTAATATTGCATGTTTTAAAAGAGTATCAACAATACGCACAACAGGAAGATCTTCTGCCATTTTTTTAAGAGAGTCCTCCACTGAACCACCCCCAACACTTTTAGTATCAACACTTTTTAAAGCTTGAACATCTTTTTGTATAAGATCACCGAATTCTGCTTTCAAACTTTTCTGATATTGCAAAACTGTGCTTTTAATAGATTCTGTATCTGTAAGTCTTGGTAAAATTTTTAATCCGACTTTCTTTTTTATAAACTCAATAGAAGATAAATCTTGAGTATCAAGCATAGCAACCTCAAGAGAATCTATATTTTTTCTAAAGGCGACGATATTATTTTTCCTCGCTATTGGTTCTGGTATAAGAGAAAGTACGGTAAAATCTATTTTTTGATTTTTTAAATCAACAAAAGGAATACCGAAGATATATGCCTCTGCCCTTCTTAAATCATCTTCTGTAATCTTACCATTACTAACCAAGATTTTTTCAGCAGTATCTTTATATATTCCTTTTTTTATTTTACTTTCTATATCTGAATATTCTGCTTTAGAAACTAAACCAGAGTCTATAAAAAATTCTTTTAATTGTTTTGATTCTAAATTCATTTTATAAGATTTTCTTGTCTAAATTATACCAAAACATCCCAACATTTTAAAATAAAATGTTGGGATGTAGTGGATAACTAATAAATTATTCTTCAATGTCTATTTGTCTGCCAACTATAGCATTAGTACTAGTAGCACAAACTCCTCTTGAAGTACCATCCAAACTCTCCAGACTTATAGAAAAGTTTTTTATACCAGGATTTTGATAAAATTTATAAAATGTTAAATAATCACTTACTGTTACCATATTATTATCACCAAAATTACTTGTCATATAATAACTACCACTAGGAATATTTGAGGCTCTCCATTGCATATCTCTGTTTACAAAAATCGTCCCTGTAGAAACTTCTGTTCCTCTACCATAATCCTGATATGCCTGACAAAGTGGGTAAAAAATTGATACTGTATTAGAACAAACTCTACTAACTTCTGGTGTTGGTACTATATTTGAAGGACATTGATTAACTATATTATTCGTACAAATACGTGATTGTATTTGTCCAACAATACATGGATTTGGAGACCAATCAGTACAAGACCAGTTATCTTGAGTACACTGAGTAACTGTTACTGTTTTACTTACATTACCAGTATTACCATTTAGTCCAGTACAATTTATTATATATGTTGTTGTGTTATTAATAGAACCAGGTAATTCAGTAACTTGATACGGACTTGTACTTATATTATTTACAGACCCAGCCCAACTACCATTACCAGATGTTTTTACACAAGAAGTAGAATTTGAAGCTGTCCAAGTAATGACTGGATTTGTACCTGGTTCAACAGAATTTGGACCATCTATAATAACTGACGGTGGTGGATACTGACCAACCGTAACTGTAGCTGTAGTAGAAGCCACACCACCAGGACCTGTACAAGATATCTTATATATATAATCACCATCATACAAATTCGAAGTTAATAGTGTTCCATATTTCCTCGTACTTTGCGAACCAGAAAATGGATTTGTGGAACCAAACCATGTACTATCTGTCTTAGCAACCATAGTTTTTACACATGTATTGTTAGTAACATCTGTTGAAGACCAAACTAATGTAGAACTCGATGTTCTTCCAACAGAACTTGGATTTGCTACCAACGAAACAGTCGGTTTTGGAACATTTACATTTACCGTTGTTGTAGATATTAATTTACTACCACTAGGAGTTGAACATTCAATTTTATAAATATACTGTCCATTTGATATATATTTCTGTGTCGTAGAAGTTCCAAAAGATGGTTTAGATGATCCCAACCAAGTAGAATCAGTTCCACTAACCATAGTCTTTGAACATGAATCATTTATGATGCCGTTTGACACCCAGACCAAAGTAGAAGAACTATTCGATGTTGTTATCTGACTTGGCTCAGCTGTTAATTTTAAACTTGAACCTATATTTACCTTTACAGATGTTGTTGCAAAAACATCTACAGTATTACCCTTACAAGTTACTTTATAGACATAAATTCCATTCTTAACAAATTTCTGAGTACTAGCCGAACCAGATACTGGTTTACCTGTTGAAGGATACGCTGTCCAAACAGAATCAGTTCCACTAGCCATAGTCTTTGAACATGAATTCACATCCGTATAAAAAGAATTCCAAGATATTGTAGAAGAAGAATTTATATCTTTTATTTCCGCAGGATTCGCTGAAAGAGTTACTACTGGACTATAGGAAGAAACTGCAACCGTAGCACTTTTAATATCGTATACAGACGGACTAGTTTTACTTGTCTCAAGTAACCCAGAACATTTTATTGTATATGTATAAGTTTTTGTAATTGTAGTTATATCAAGTATACCTGTACTAGTAGAATGTTCTCCAGTACTGGTAGATACACTTCCCTTCCATGATCCACTAGCAAGACAGTATGATGAGTCTGTAGAAGACCATTTAATATTTGCTGCGCCACCATCCATAACTATATTTGGATCAATAGAAATAGTTGCAACTGGAAGATTAAGTACTTCAAAAGTATACTCCGTCCAAGAAGATGTCTTATTTGAACTATCAACAACTAAAGCTTGAAATTTAATTACACCAGCATTATCCCAAGTCTTAGATACTGTCTTTGATACTCCAGAAGTAACGTAACCAGAAGAAGGTGTCCATTCATCAACTACCCCATTCTTATCCCAATCAAAACCATACTTAATATTAATACCGTCTGGATGTGTTGCTTTTATTGAGAAAGAATACCCCTTACCAACATAACCCCTAGTTGGACCAGTAATAATCGGTGCTGTTGGAGGTAATGGTTCTCTCGATCTGAGAGTATAATTAATAGTCTGTGCTGGAACCTGTAAATTATATGTAGTACCACCAGAGGAACTACCTCCCCCATCAACAGAACTTAATGGGTAATCAGTCCTATAACAACCCGCTTCTTTAGATCCATCATCTCTATAATCCCAATATTTATAATAAAACTTTCCATAAGTAGAACCTATATTAAATTTTGGAGAAAGTGCCCCTAAAGAATTCACAGTACAATCATAATAAAAACCAGTTAATTCGTTTCCTTGTTTAGCACCACAGGTCATACCTGTAATATTTGTAAGCGTCTTTGAATCAGGAGGATCGATAGATAATGGTATATAAATATCATATGGACCATATGTACGGCCCGCTTCATAAGAATATACACCACTTTGAACTAAATCCTTTTCATCACAATCAGCAGCATATATATTTTCATAAGTACCATACTCACCATAATGTGGATCTTGAAAAACATTATTAAGAACACAATACGTATCAAAAGAATTTACTGGTGTACAAGAAACCCATCTAGTACCAACTATAGAACCTGATGATCTTTCATTAGCATACTCCACCCAATCACCATAAGGAGAATCTTGTGTGTATCCGGTACCAAACCAATATATATCTTCACTTTGATGTGGTGTAAAAATAAATCTCAATTTTGAACCAATAGCCACTTCTGAATTATCAGCAACAACTTCTGAATTTTTCGAGAGATTTTTTATTTCAGCATTATACTTGACACTTATCATTCTCGTACCCAAAGCTTCTGTCCAACCACAACAACCCCATCTGTCTGCAAAGTAATACAACATATTACTTTCATTTTTTGTCCACATAACACTCTTTGCTTGAGTAAACTCTAAACAAAACAGGAAGAAATTAATTACTATAATAAATATAGATATTGTTAATATAATTCTATTTTTTTTCATATTTATTATTTTTTAATATAAATAAGACCAACACAAAAACTAAAAATACACCTAAAACCAAGTATAATAACCAATTAATACCACAGTTTTGAGGATCTAACTTTTTACAACTATAATATAATCTTGATTCATCTACGATTTTATCACCCTGCCACAACTGAGCTTTTATAGAAAAATCTTTTAATTCCTTCTTTGAATAAAAATCGCTCTTTACAGCCATCATACTACCACTCACCACTCCATCATATATATATTCACCAACAACAGAACCAATTCTATTCAAAACCTGTAATTTTAATTTACTACCATAAACCATTGGTGATGTACCAGAATTGTGCATACAAGAAAAAATAGTCGATGTAGAATTTGCTTTAATAGGATAGTCAGTTACAGCTGGAAAATTTAATCTCAACCTATCAACACCCGGTCTTACAAATCTTATATTTAGAATAGATTTTGAATCTTTATATTTAAGTTCTTCTACAATAAAAAAGACTGAAGAATCTGTATCTCCCACTTCTATATTTAAGGTCGATGATGAATTTGCTTTTACAAAAACACTACTTGAATTTTCTCTAACAAAATTTGATAAATTCATTGAATCCCATTTGTATATTTTTGTTATTACCAAAACTGTTTCATCAACATCCGTATCATTAACAACACTAGTCTTTATAACAGCTTTTTCTTCTTGAGGAACCTGAGGAGGAAAGGCAGCAAAATAAAATTTTTTATCATTTATCTTTACATTATTTTTATCAAAATAAACTATTTTATCTTTACCAATTATCTCAAAATCAAAAGTATTGCCGACGATATCGTCAGTAAAATTTAAGCCCAATAAATTAAACTTACCATCGACTACAAAAAAACTCGCTATTCTGTAGTTTCCATTTTCCATATATTCTGGAATTTTCCAATCAAACGAGACTTCTATTTTTTCATTTGCAGATATGGATATGTCTTTTATTGCTACAAACTGATCAACAACATCTGGGCCATTAGAATTTTTACCTGTATAGTTTTTCTTAAAAATTTTAATATAAAGCTCCCCATCTACAACAGGATAAGGATTATTATTGTAAATAAAACCATTAAAATTTATAGTGTCTTTTGTATAAAAAAGTGTACTAGTAGAGATTATATCTGTTTGTATACTATTAAAAGTATAGTATTCAAAACAATCAACCACATGATCAGTAAGGGGTGTCTTTTCTTCCACCGATATAGACGGTGAATAACTATACCCGCTTGATTCTAATGTAGAAGTTTGAGCATTAGCCATGGATGGAAAACTAAAAAGAGATAAAAAAAGGATTGTTAATATTATTGTTTTCATAAAAAATATAATTATTTAGACCTATATATAATTATATCATATATGATGGTAAAAATAATATATTTGACAAAAAAAAATATGTTGATAATATATTAATACTGTAAGTTCGCCGAAAGCGAGCTTGTTTTTTTAGAAAAAATAAGAATTTTGTGTGAATATGTTTTATTTAACCCAGTCAAATTATGTTTCCTGGCTGAGAAATAAAAATTATTAATTAATAATAAAATCTAATATGATAGACTTAAAAGTTATAAATTCTGTTATAGAACAGATGGAACAAGAAAGGGGTATTCCAAAAGAAAAAATGCTTGAAGCTATAGAATCTGCTTTAGCAACAGCATATAAAAAAGAATATGGAAAAAGAGGTCAGATTATAAAATCTAAGATAGATCTCGCTAGTGGAAAAATGGAATTCATCCAAATAAAAACAGTTGTCGATAAAGACAATGTTGTTGTTCGTGAAGAAAGAAAAGAAGACCTTGAAGCAGATGAAAGATTCAAAACAACCAAAAAGCTTGAGGAGGAAAAAGAAGAGACAAATGAAAATGGGGAAAAAATAGTTTATTACAATCCAGAACATCATATTTTCCTAAGCGATGCAAAAAGAATAAAAAAAGATGCACAAATTGGAGATGAAATAGTATTCCCTCTTGAAGAAAAAAGTGATTATGGAAGAATTGCAGCTCAAACAGCAAAACAAGTAATCATCCAAAAAATAAGAGAGGCCGAAAGAGTTTCTGTATTTAATGAATATGGAGAAAAAGAAGGATTAATAGTAACTGGTACAGTACAAAGGTTTGAAAGAGGAAACTTATTTATTGATATGGGTAAAGCTACAGCCATATTACCTTTCGAAGAACAAATACCAGGAGAAAAATTCCAACCAGGTGAAAGAATAAGAGGTTTTCTATATAAAGTAGAAGAAACACCAAAAGGAATTTTCTTAAGAATTTCCAGATCACATCCAAAATTTCTTGAAGAATTATTTAAAATAGAGTCACCAGAACTTGGTGCTGGAACAATAGAAATAAAATCTATAGCAAGAGAAGCAGGTTCTAGATCAAAAATAGCTGTTGCAACAAAAGATGAACATATAGACCCTGTTGGTGCTCTTGTTGGTCAAAGAGGAGTAAGGGTTGCTACAGTTATGTCAGAACTTGGTGGAGAGAAAATAGATGTTATTGAATGGTCAGATGATGCAAAAAGATTTATAGAAGAAGCTCTCTCCCCCGCGAGGATTCTTTCTGTCTCAACAGATGATGGAGAAAAGAAAGCAACTGTAGAGGTGGCTGTAGATCAACAATCATTAGCTATTGGTAAAGGTGGGCAAAATGTAAGACTCGCTGCAAAACTTACTGGATGGAAGATAGATATAATGGCGATTGAAGGTGAATATATAGAAGAGGAAATTGGTGAAGAAGAAAGATAAAAAAACCATTAAAATACAACACATAAATAATGTGTTGTATTTTATTTTATTTAAAGTAATAAAGAGTTATAATAATATAAATACCTTTTATTACCAAACTAAACAAAGGTATTAAAATAATTTTTAAAAAATGAAAAAAACACTAATAATATTAGCACTGGTGAGTATATTAATACCTTCTTTTTCTATGGCAGAAGAATCAACAACCACAAAACAAAAAATAGAACAAATTAAAGAAAAAAGAGAATCTATAAAAGATAAAATAAGAAAGGAAAAAGAAGAAATAGAAAAATTTAAATCAACAACAAGTAGTATTGAATTAAAAGAAAAGACAAAAGATATAATAGAACAAAGAATAGGTAAAAAATTTGATGAAAAAAGAATAAAAATAGCAAGTGGTTTTGAAGAAGTTATTGAGAATCTAAAAAATCTTCTAACCAGAGTCGAAACCAGAATATCAAACATAGAAAACAAAAATACAATATCTACAACAACAAAAGAGTTGGTATCTAAAGCAAGAAATGATATTTTATTAGCAGAAGAGGAACTAACTATTTTTGAAAACAAACTCTCAATTACTACGTCTTCTTCTACAAAAAAGACTTACTTAGAAGACTTAAAAACACAAAGCGAAAAAACAAAAAAATTAATGAAGATAGCACACAAAACAATAGTTGATATAATTAATTCATTAAAACCAGGCTTAGAAAAATCAACTTCCACAGAAGAAATTAAATATTAAAGTTTACTACACAAAAAACCAACTTTATTAATAACAATAAAAAATAAAATGGAAGAACAAAACGACAAAAATGGTGTAGGTGCGGTAGTCGGAATAATAATCGTAATATTTATGCTTATTGTTGGTGCTTTTTATTTTTACAACCAAAACATAAAAAAACAAAAAGAGATTCAAAAAATTAACGAACAAAACAAAGCATCATTAGATGATATAATAATATTCGAAAAAGACTTAGAATCTATAGAAATAGACAATTTGGGTGAAGGTATAGACCAATTATAAATTCAATGCAAAAGGGCGCGCCACAGGCGCGCCCTTTTGCATTTTTCCTTTTTTTAATATAAACTCGAAAACATGACAAAAATATATAAAATAAAAGAAATAAAAAACCTTCCAAATTGTGAAGCAGAAATAACAGCAGAAATAGAGGAAAAAG
>CAYZNH010000014.1:0-21371 GCA_964479775.1 uncultured Candidatus Saccharibacteria bacterium
ATCTCTGATAATGATTGTAAGAGAATTTTGGGTCTCTCTGGTAGAAAAGAATTAAAAGATGATAATGGAATGTTATTTGAATTTTGGGAAATGGGGAATTATGGTTTTTGGATGAAGGATATGAATTTTCCAATAGATATCTTATGGATTGATAATGATTTTAATATAGTTGGTATAGAAAAAAGTATAGCCACTTCGACATATCCAGAAATTATTGGTGCTAATTATTTAGCTAAGTATGTTTTGGAAGTTTTTTCTGGTTTTTCTTTAGAAAATAAAATAGAAGTGGGAAACAAAATTATTTTTCTTGAAAAATAAAGCAAAAATTGAGTTTTTTTGTTTACAAAAGTGGGAAAATTTTTCTTTTTTAAAAAAGAAAAAAGAAAAATTTTCCCACTTTTGTAATTTATGGTCTAAAAATCCTAATTTTTAAAGCTTAATATCTTACCGTGCTTTACAGTTCTTTTTTTTGGTTTCATTTTATCTTTTTGTGGTGTTTTTTGATTTTTTTATGGTCATTTTTATTGTAAAATTAATCAAGTTATTAGTTAATTATCAAAAATAAAATGGTCAAAACAGGAAGCGGTAGAGTAAATCTTATTAAGAGTATAAAAAAGAGAGGGGGTCAGATAGTTGACTTTGATTTATCAAAAATCACAAGTGCTATCAACAAAGCTATGACCATAACAGGTGAGGGCTCTATAGAAGAAGCTGAACTTGTTGCAAATAAGGTTCTTGCCGAGCTTGTTAAGATTGCAAAAAAGTTTAAAGATTTTGTTCCTGATGTTGAAGGTATTCAGGATATTGTTGAGAGAGAGCTTATTTTGAGTGAATATGTAAAATCTTCAAAAGAATATATTATTTACAGACAAGAGAGATCTAAGATGAGAATTGTCGGTGTACAAGTTCCTCCTAAAGTAAAAAAACTTGCAGCAGACAGTAAGGCTTATTTTAAAAATCAACTTGGAGAGTTTGTTTATTATAGAACTTATTCAAAATGGATTGAGAATGAAGAAAGAAGAGAAACCTGGATTGAGACAGTAGACAGATATTTAGGTTTTATGAAAAAAAATATCGGTAATCTTGTAAAAGAAACTGAGTATAAAGATTTAAGAGAAGCAATTCTTAATCAAGAGATAATGCCTTCAATGAGACTTCTTCAGTTTGCTGGTCCAGCGGTTGAGAGAACAAATGTTTGTGCATATAATTGTTCTTTTATTGCTCCTTCAAAACTTCAGGATTTTGCAGAAATAATGTATATCTCAATGTGTGGTACTGGTGTGGGTTTTTCTGTTGAGAGTCAAAATATTCAAGCACTTCCACAAATTAAATTTCAAACAAACAAAAAACTTCCTAAATATGTTGTTGGTGATAGTAAAGAAGGGTGGGCCGATGCACTTTCTTTCGGATTAAAAACTTGGTTTGATGGTAATGATGTTGAGTTTGATTATTCACAAGTAAGACCATCTGGTGCAAGATTAAAGACTATGGGTGGAAGAGCTTCTGGTCCAGAACCACTTATAAGACTTTTGAATCTTGTTAGAAGAAAAGTTATTTCAAAACAAGGAAGAAGACTTACAAACTTGGACGCTCACGATATTATTTGTTCTATAGGGGATTGTGTTGTTTCTGGTGGTGTAAGAAGAAGTGCACTTATATCACTTTCAGATTTTGATGATGAAGCCATAAGAGATTCAAAGAAAGGACAGTTTTATCTTACAGAGCCACAAAGAGGTATAGCAAATAATTCAGCTGTATATCTTCAAAAACCGGTTTCTACTGATTTTATGGATGAGTGGATTGCTCTTATGAAGTCTGGTACTGGTGAGCGAGGTATATTTAATCGTGGTGGATTAGCCACAACACTTCCAGAAAGAAGAATAAAAGCTTTAGGTGGTGATATAAGTAGTTTGGGTACAAATCCTTGTGGAGAAATTATTTTACAATCTAAACAATTTTGTAATCTTTCTGAAGTGGTTGCTCGAGACGGTGATACTGAGAAAGATTTACTTAGAAAAATAAGATTAGCTACACTTTTGGGTACATATCAATCAACTCTTACAAAGTTTGGATATCTTTCAAAAGATTGGAAAGAAAATTGTGAGAAGGAAAGACTGCTCGGGGTTTCTATTACCGGTCAATGGGACTGTCCAACAGTTAGAAATGCAGATGTTTTAAAAAAGCTTAAGAAAGAAGCAATAAAAGCAAACGAAGATTATGCAAAAAGATTTAAGATTAATGCTTCTACTTGTGTAACTTGTGTTAAACCTTCTGGTACTGTTTCTCAAACAGTCGACTGTTCTTCTGGTATGCATACTAGATATGCACCATTCTATATAAGAAGGATTAGAATATCTTCTACTGACTCACTTTTTAAAATGCTTAGAGATCAAGGGGTTCCTTATCAACCAGAGGTTGGACAATCTAAAGATAATGCCTCTACTTATGTTTTTGAATTTCCAGTGAAGGCTCCTAAAGATGCAGTTGTAAATGCTGATATAACAGCGCTTGACCAGCTTGAGTTTTGGAAAATGGTAAAGGTTAATTATACAGAACATAATCCATCAGTAACAATTTATGTTGGTGAAAATGAATGGATAGAAGTTGCAAATTGGCTTTATAGTAACTGGGAGATTATTGGAGGACTTTCATTCTTACCAAGAAGTGAACATGTTTATCAGCTTGCTCCTTATGAAGAGATAAACGAGGAAAGATATAATGATATGGTAAAGAAACTTGGTGATATTGATTTCTCAAAAATCATAACTTATGAGAGACAGGATGAGACAGAAGTAAAGAAGGAAATGGCTTGTGCTGGGGGAATGTGTGAGATAGTTTAGCTAGTGCAGACAGGACGTGGATATACGCAAACTAGACGCGGAAAAATACAAAAATAAAAAACGAGGTGAGACCTTAAATTTTTAAAAAGGTGTCTCCTCGTTTTTTTTATTTCCGTATTGTGTCATTCCCTTGAAGAAGGTAATCCAGGATTATTTTTTTTGCATTGTCTTTGCGAGTGATAACGAAGCAATCTAGGTTAGATTTTTATTGACTAATTTTATTTTTAAACTATTCTAGAAATAGAAAGGAGTTCTTGCTATGTCAAAACTAGAAATGGTTTTTGAAGGAAATGATACTAGTCGTGATAAGTTCTGTCAGCAGGTTTTGATGATTATTAGATTTTTTCTTGGTCAGAATCTTAATGGTTTTTATATGTTGTTTTTAGAAATGTTTAGAAACATCTATGATCATGCAAATGGTAAAGGTAAGATTGTTCTAATAAAAAATAACAATTCAATTAAATTTATAATATTTGATTTTGGTAAAGGAAATAAGTTAACCAAAATTAGAAATAATAAAGTTAATTTTGGAGTTGGTATTTTAATGATTAAAGATATTGTCGAGTCTTTGAAAATTGAACTAAAAGTAAACACCTCTAAATGTTTTAGATATGAAGGGATTTATTATATAAAGTAAAACAGACCACGTGGTGGTCTGTTTTTTTGTGGGCGAGGGGAGACTTGAACTCCCACGGCTTGCGCCACCAGTTCCTAAGACTGGCGTGTTTACCAATTACACCACTCGCCCAAAAATGATTCTAAATTGCGAACAGTAGGGATTTCGAAGCTTACAGCTTCAGTACCCCCATTGGTTCGTTTATTCGTGATTACACTCTAAACTCGACTCAATGGGACTTCGAACCCTAACGTAAGTAACATCCTAGTTACTTACTCTGGGCGCACAAGTTTAAAAAATAAAATACTTAATTATTTTTTAAACTTGTGCGCCCAGTAGGGTTCGAACCTACGACCTTGTCCTTAAGAGGGACCTGCTCTACCAGCTGAGCTATGGGCGCAATTTTTATAGTAACCTTAGTAAAATAACAGAAAATTGTAGAAAAATCAATCTTAATTATAGAGTGAATTAGTCACGAGTTTTTTCTTGCTAGAAAAACTCTCGACCATTACATGGTCAGTACATCATTTTGGATATTTTATTTCATTATCATTCATAAAATATCTCAAAAGGTCTTTCGGTTGGGTCCCTACCCAATCCTTAACCCGACTCACTCGTCTTCGCTCAGTCCGTCTTTAAAATTGGAGCCCAACCCAATTTTAACCCATCTCAGACTCAAAAGACGACGAAACAAAATACTAGGGCGGGAAATTCGACACTTACAGTGTCAGTACCCCGATTGGAGATTTTGTTTCGTCATTACTCACAAAATCTGCTCAATCGGGCTTCGATTCCCGCACGTAAGCAACATCCTAGTTGCTTACTCCCAGGCACAAAATAAAAATCAGACTAAACTTAATAGTCTGATTTTTATTTTGTGCCTGGGGCGGGAATCGAACCCGCATGATGTTGCCACCGAGAGATTTTAAGTCTCTTGCGTCTACCAATTTCGCCACCCAGGCATAATTTATTTTTTAGAACCTACTCCGTCTTTCAATTCCCATTGAATTTCACTTTGTGAAATTCTTGAGGCCTGGGTGGGAATTGAACCCACGTATAGAGATTTTGCAGATCTCTGCCTTACCACTTGGCTACCAGGCCTTTTTTAACTTAGTTTAGAGGTATGGTGTCTAATTTTTGTCTGTGCTTTTCTCCTAAGTCTATTTGAAAATCAAAAGTTGGAATTATACCTAAACTAGTCTTTTCTTTTGTATATTCTCTAAATTCTGATCTCATTCTTCTTAAGAAATCAAGTACAGCTTCTTCTTTGTCTTCTGGAAGAACTGTGAATAAAATATTAGCACATTTTTTATCTTTGGAAAGTCTAACTTCAGTAATGGTTATAAGAGAAGACCCATTTGATTCTATTTGTACGAAATCTGCAGCTGCTTTTCTGATTATTTCTATTATTTTTTCTGTTCTATTTTCACTCATTTTTTATAATTTTATTATATCTTGTTTTTTGTATATATTTTCAATAGCGAGCGGGCTTTTACTTTTCTACTGTTATAAAAATTTCTAATTTGTCTCCTGGGGCGGGTGTTATTTCTGATTGTAGTTGGCATCCAAACTCAACTCCTTCTCTGACTTCACTGACCTTATCTTTTTCTTTTTGTAAATCTCTGATTCTACCTCTTCCTATTTCTACTTCTTTTCTCATTATTTTAACTTCCTGTCCTACAGATATCATACCACTTTCAACCCTAGCACCTATAACATGTTTATCTTTCATAGAACCAAAAACTTTTAATATTTTTACTTTTGCAGTAATTTCATCGGTCATTACTTTCGGTGTCCTTTTTTGTACTTCTTTATCTAACCACTCTGATATTTTATATATAATACTAAAAATTTCTATTTGCATCCCTAATCTTTCTGCTAAGTTTTTAGCTGATCCATCTATTTTTACATCAAAACCTAAAATTATTGCTGGATTTCTACCAGAAGCAAGTTTTACATCATTCTCTGTTATGTCTCCTATAGTAGCGCCTATGATTTTTATTTTTACTTTATCTGCTGGTATTTTATTGATTTCGTGTTCTATAGCATTGATTGCCCCAGCAACTTCGGCTTTTATCATTATACGTATAATTGGTTCGTTTGGATCCTCAGAAGAATCAGATTGTTTTGCGGTGTCTTTTTTTTCACTTTCTTTTTGTTTGTCTATAAAATTTTCAGCTTCTTTTTTACTTTCAAAGGTTTTGAAAAACTTACCTACTTTTGGTAATTCGTTGAATCCAACGATTCTTATTGGTGAGGAAAAATGTGCATCTATAATTTTTTTTCCTATGAAATTTTCCATAACTCTGGTAGGAGCAATACTATTTCCAGAAACAACATACATTCCAGATTTAATAGAACCATCTTTGATTACCAGGACGGCTGTTATACCTTTCTGTTTATCCATATTTGCTTCTATAACAATACCTTCAGCTAATTTTGATGTGTTACCTTCAAGCTCTGACATTTCTGCAACTAAAAGTATCATATCCATTAGTTCTGGTACTCCTTGTCCTGTTTTTGCTGAAATAGATATACAAGGAATAGAACCACCATATCCTTCTATATATATTTCATTTTCAACCAAACTGTTTTTTGTTTTTTCTATATTTGCTTCCGGCCTGTCTATTTTGTTGATTGCGACAATATACGGAATATCACTTTCTTTTATACATTTTAGAGCTTCAAGCGTTTGTTTTTTAACCCCATCTTCTGCAGATACGATAAGTACCGCAATATCAGCGACGGTTGTTCCACAAGACCTCATAGCTCCAAAAGCTTCATGTCCTGGAGTATCTAAAAAAGTTATCCTTTCTTCTCCGCCAGCTGGTGTTTTATGAAATACTTCATAAGCAGAAATTCTTTGGGTTATACCACCTGCTTCTGTATCAACAATATTTGTTTTTCTTATATAGTCTAAAAGGGTTGATTTACCATGATCAATATGCCCCATTATACAAACAACGGGTGAACGTTTTGTCGTGCTGTTTTTTGTTTTTTCTTCCATAAAATTTGTATAATAAGAAAAAATATCGATTTTTCATCTGTTGAAATTTAAACTGGTGAGTTATTTAATTATCTTATGCTTTCTTTAGCTTTTTGCAAGGCCATTTTCTCTTCGTCGGTTAATTCGTATTCTGAATTAAGTTTTTTAATTGGTTTAGAAAAAATACTTACATGATCTCTAGAATATAAACTAGAGATTATTACACCATCACCCTCGCTGTTTATAAGTGCAGTGGCAAAACTTTGATTACTACCACTTCCAGTGCCTTTAAAAGGGTTAAATCTAATTGTCTCATTTCCTGATATAGTTCTTTTTAGTTTGTTATCTATGACTTGGAATTTTTCTGTTGATTTTATTGAATAATTTTTTAATAATTCAACATCTTTTCTAAGATTATTAAAAGCATCATCAAGTGTTCCATTTCTACATCCTAATAATTTTCTGAGTTTTCTTTCTAGTCTTATTATCCAAAATAGTAAAAGTAATATTATTATTGCTATTCCAGCTATTGTATATATTTCGAGGTTCATTTATCTGAGAAAATTTTTGCCAATAAAAATTGTTTGTTTCGACATTACAATCAAGGGTATTAAACTAATATTATTTGGGATCATATTTAAGGGTATTTTTTAATTTTTAACAAATGTTGGAACTTTAACGGGTTAATTATAACTCTGACTAGCTTCTTTTGCAAAAAATGATAAATTATTAAAGTGAATAAGATATATTTAGATAATGCTGCTACCACCCCCGTAGATAAAAAAGTTATTTCTTCGATGAAAAAATATTGGAGGAATAGTTTTGCTAATCCGAGTTCGATACACTCATCTGGTGTAGAAGCAAAAATAATACTCGAATCTTCAAGAGAAAAGGTTTCTCAGTTTTTAAATGCTCATTCAAGAGAAATATTTTTTACTTCAGGTGGTACAGAATCGAACAATCTTGCTATCTTGGGTGTTGCTAGGAAATCAAAGGTTTTTTTTTCTAGACCACATTTGATTACTACAGAGATAGAACATAGTTCTGTTTTAGAATGTTTTGAAGAATTATCAAAAGAAGGTTTTGATATTGATTATTTAAAAGTAAATGAAGATGGTCTCCTGGATCTAAAAGATATTAGAAATTTAATAAGAGAAGAAACGGTTTTGATTTCTATTGGTTATGCAAATAGTGAAATTGGTGTTATACAACCAATAAAAGATATTATTAAAGAAATAAGACATAAGAGGAAATGTTTTAATAGAAATAAAGTTGATTACCCATATTTTCACATTGATGCATCACAAGCAACCCAATATTTGAATATGAATGTTGAAGAACTTGGAGTTGATCTTGTGACTTTGGATGCACAAAAGATATATGGACCTAAAGGTGTTGGTTGTTTGTATATACGTGATGATATAAAAATTAAATCAATAATATTTGGTGGTAAACAAGAAAGAGGATTAAGAAGTGGAACAGAAAACATTCCACTTATAGTCGGTTTTACTAAATCTCTTGAAATAATTAAAAAAAATAAAGACAACGAATTTAAAAGACTTTTAAAATTAAGAGATTGGTTTGTTAAAGAAGTTATAAAAGAAAATTCTGAAATCATTGTAAATGGGAGTATAAAAGAGAGATTACCCAATAATGTAAATATTTCTATGTTTGGTTTTGATGGGGAAATGTTAGTTTTAAGATTAGATGAAATGGGGATAATATGTTCTTCTTCGAGTGCTTGTTATTCTGGATCGGGAGAATCTATTGTGGTGAAGAAAATTTCAGAAAAAAGAGAAAAAGATATAGATAAAATAAAAGGACGTGCCAAATCAACACTCAGGTTCTCATTTGGTAGGGACACAAAAAAAAGACATCTTAAAAAACTTATTAGATGTCTTGTTGATATTAAAAATAAATTTTAATATATAAGCATTATTTGACAAAATACTTTAAACATTCTATTATTATATAGAATAGTTCTTTGAATGTTTGCTTTTTAAAAAGTAGAAAGGAGGCGAATAATGAAAAGACTTTCTAATGAATCTCTATATTATAGTGCTGGTTTTTTACCAGTAATTTTTCGAGATAAAAAATATATTGGAAGTTTATATATAGAAGGTCATATGATTAATGATCATACATTTGATGGTAGAGTACTTGTATTAAATCCACAAGGTGAGGTTGTCTCAGAAAGGTTTGATGGTGATGTCTGTATTCTTACAATTACCGATAATGATTTTCGTGATGATTGTAAGATACCTGGTGGTACAAGTGAAAATAATGAAAGTCTCTATGATACTTTAATAAGAGAGATGGATGAGGAGGCATTTTGTTGTGTTCGAAAAGCCGTACAGTTTCGTAAAGAAAAGTACGGTGAACATAGTCGAAATTTTTTTGTTATTGATGGTATCACGAGTCTTGATTTTGACCAGATTCGCTTTAGTAGTACTGATAGTAAAAAACTAAAGGTCTACTGGATGAATGTTATAAATTTCTCTTGTTGTTTATTCAAAAATCAGAGGGGTGCTTTTAAACAACTCATCAAAATTCTTTCGAAAAATCAAACATTTGCAAATAGATACCCCGTACTCATTGAGTCTCTATTTATTGGACGTTATTAAGGCCTATAAAAGTAAGTTTATATAATTACTTTCATAGGCCTTTTCTTTTTTATAAAAATAGGTTATACTCTTTCTACTATGGTAAATCGAATGAGACATAATAGGTCCCAGAGAAGCAGTACAAGATCACATCATGCTCTTAAAGGACTTGCGCTTACAAAATGTTCAGAATGTAACTCAGCTATCATGAGACATCAGGCTTGTTCAAATTGTGGAAAGTATAGAGGAAAGACTGTTGTAAATCTTGAAACTAAGTCAAAAACAAAAAGTAAGTCATCAAAGAAAGTTGAAACCAAATAGGTTTCAACTTTTCTTTTATATTTAACTTTGATAAACTAATGGTTGGTAAAGTTAAATTAACAAAATAAAAATATGTCTAGCAGACACATCGCAAGATCAGTAGTACTTCAAACAGCTTTTGAGTGGGATTTTCGTAAATTGAATAGAGAAGAAACATTGGAATCTTTAGTTAAAAATAATAAAGAATTTGGTGAGGGTGATTCAGAAAAGTTTTTTATAGAATCTTTGATTAAGGGAATAATAGATAAAAAAGTTGATTTAGATAATATTATTGTCAAAGCAGCTCCAGATTGGCCTATAGAAAAGATTTCTATAATTGATAGAAATATATTACGTATCGGTTTATATGAACTTCTTTTTTCTGATAGAAAAGAAGTACCAGCAAAAGTTGCTATAAATGAAGCAATAGAACTTGCAAAGACTTATGGTGGTGAAAAGAGTAGTGGTTTTATAAATGGTGTTTTGGGTACAGTTTATAAAGAACTCGGTGAGCCAGGTAAAGAGGAAACTTCAAAAAAGAATCATAAAGAAATTCCTTTTGAAAAAATGCCCATTAAAAAACTTGTTGGTGCTGTGGTTTATACTAAAAAAGATGGAAATATATACCTTGCTTTTGTGCACGATGTCTTTGGTAGGTGGACTTTATCTAAAGGTAAAATAGAACCAAACGAAGAACTAAAGGATGGTGCCATTAGAGAACTTAAAGAAGAAATAGGGGTAGATGTAGTAATAGAAGAAGAACTTCAAAGTAATGAATATGTTGCAAATCATCCAGAAGAAGGAAAAATAAGAAAACAGGTTATTTATTTTTTAGCAAAATCAGAGATGAAAGATTTAAAACTCGGAGATAGCGGTGGTCTTGATGATGCAAAATGGTTTAAATTACAAGATATTGAAGGACTTAATTTTTATAATGATATTTTGCCAATAATAACAAAAGCAATTACAATAATAAGTAGTAAGAAATAAATTCACCCGTTAAAGTTTTTGCCAACGTTTGTTAAAAATTAAAAAATACCACAAAATATGATTTCAAATAAGATTAGTTTAATACCATTGATTGTTATGTCGAAACAAACAATTTTTATTGGCAAAAATTTTCTCGGGTAAATGAAACCAGACTTTACAAAATTTGAAGAAATAATAGGAATTATTTTTAAAGATAAGAATCTTTTAAAACAGGCTTTTACTCATAGGTCATATTTAAATGAGCATAGAGATACCGAACTTGTACATAATGAGAGGTTGGAGTTTTTGGGTGATGCGGTTTTGGAACTTATAGTTACAGAATATTTATATAATAAATATCCAGATAGTACAGAAGGAGAGCTTACATCTTTTAGGTCTGCTTTGGTAAATGCAATAACACTTTCTGATGCAGCTTCTAAAATACAGATGAATGATTTTCTCTTGCTTTCAAAAGGGGAAGCTAAAGATATTGGTAGGGCAAGACAAATAATTCTTGCAAATACTATAGAGGCGCTTATTGGTGCTATATATATGGATCAAGGATATGATTCTTCAAAATATTTTATTTCAAAAAATGTTTTTACACTCATTGATAAAATAGTTGAAGAGAAGACGTGGATAGATTCAAAAAGTAAGTTTCAAGAAGAAGCTCAGGAAAATGAGAGTATTACGCCACAATATAAAACTGTTAAAGAAGAAGGCCCAGACCATGATAAGAAGTTTACAGTCGGTGTTTATTTAAATGACGAAAAAATAGCTGAAGGAGAAGGTAAATCAAAACAAGACGCGGAACAAATAGCGGCAAGTAATGCCTTGAAAGTTAAAGGTTGGTTGTAGTATAATATATATAAGAATATGGAAAATTTTGGACAACAAAAAGAGAAGTTTTTTTCAGAAGAACAAAATAAAAAAATTGGTGAACTTATAGAAATAATTAAGCCATTATATTTTTCTCTTGATAATTCAAATGATGCTTTTGAATTATCTGAGGGGATAGGTAGACTTAAAAGATCTTTAGAGGCACAGGGTTTTGAACCAGAAAGATATTTACTTTGGACATTACTTACTGAAGGAAGTTTAAATGATTCTGATGCTAATCAAGAATTAGATACTCCCGACGAACAAATTGAAAATTTTATAAGAGTTTTTAAAAAACCAGAAAGTTTACAAGAGGCTGCATAGAAAAATATTGAGTATAGAATGTGGTGTAAAACATAAGGAGGAATTTGCGAAGCAAATTCCTCCTTATGTTTTTGTGGGGTATTATTAAAGTAATTAAGTATTTCACTTTTAATCTTCTAAAATTTTGTTAGAATACTATTAATGTATCTTAAGAGTATTGAAATATCAGGTTTTAAATCTTTTGGTAAAAAAGCCCAATTAGATTTTAATGTTCCAATATCTTCTATCGTAGGCCCAAATGGTAGTGGTAAATCAAATGTGGCTGAGTCATTTCGTTTTGTGTTGGGTGAACAATCTATAAAGTCTTTGAGAGGTAAGAGAGCCGAAGATCTTATTTTTAATGGTGGTAAAGATGCGTCCCGAGCAAATCGAGCTTCAGTAAAACTTGTTTTTAATAATATTCAAAGAATTTTAAATATAGATTTTGATGAGGTTTCCATTGAACGTGTAGTAAATCGTGATTCTTCGAGTGAGTATCTTATTAATGGTAGTCAGGTTCGTTTGAAAGATATTGTAGAACTTTTATCTTCTGCACATATTGGGACATCGGGTCATCAAATCATTTCTCAGGGTGAAGCTGATAAGGTCTTGAATGCAAATATAAAAGAAAGAAGGGAAATGATAGAAGATGCACTCGGTTTAAAAGTATATCAGTATAGAAAAGAAGAAAGTTTTAGAAAACTAGAAAAAACTGAGGACAATATTAAACAAGTTGAATCTTTAAGAAGGGAAATAGCCCCTCATATTCGTTTTCTAAAAAAACAGGTAGAGAAAATAGAAAAGATGGCAGAGATGAAAGATGATCTTACAAAAATGTATCATGACTATTTTAAAAGAGAGGAAGAATATATTAATTATGAAAAGAAAAATATAAATTCTTTAAAACAACCATTGATAGATGAATCTCATAAATTAGAAAAAGAACTTGCTGAGGCAAAAGAAATACTTGCAAAGTCTCTTTCAAAAGATCAAAAAAGTGAAGGTATAATGAAAGTAGAAGATCAACTCAAAGATGTTAGAATTTTAAAAGACACCCTTGCTCGAAGTATTGGACGTATTGAAGGAGAAATATCTTCGTTATTGAGGATGATTAAAAAACAGGAGGAGGCCAACTCTGCATCATCAAAGAAAACTGTTGAATTAAATCAGGTTGAAAATGTTTCCAAACAAATAGATTTAGAAATAGAATCTGTGTGGAATAATGTTGATCTTTCAAATATAAAAAGTATATTTCAAAATATTAAAAAAATCCTTAAAGATTTTATAGATAGAAATAAAGAAACCGAAGATAGACAAGCAATAAACGATCTTAAAAATGAAATAAAAAATCTTGAAGTTGAAAAGAAAGGTTATGAAGTAAAAATCTCTGAAACACAGAAATTAGAAGTTGAGCTTTTAGAACAATATACATTCTTAAAAAATGAAATAGAAAAAGAGAGAGATTCAAATAGAGATGCGGAAAAATCTATGTTTAGAATCGTTGCTCTACAAAACGATATACGAGGTAAACTTTCTATACTAGAAAATAGGGAATCTAGAGTAAAACATGATGAAGAAGAATTTAATAGAGAACTTCAAGAAGCTTCTATTCTTGTGGGGGTACTTGCACTTAGATATAGAGATTATTGGCCAGTGAGTGTAGATGGGCAAGCCCTTACTTTTGAACAAGTTGTAAATGATGAAAGGTCAGTTCAAGAAGAAAAAAGACGTGTGATGGAGAAGATTAAAATTCGTCTTGAGGACGCTGGTGTTGCTGGTGGAGATGAAGTTATTAAAGAATTTAAAGAGACAACAGAAAGAGATGAATTTCTTGAAAGAGAATTAGGAGATTTAATAAAAACTTCCGAATCTTTAAAATGTCTTGTTAAGGAATTAGATGAAAAACTTACTACAGAATTTAAAAATGGGGTTAATAAAATAAATATTCAATTTCAGAATTTCTTTTCTGCAATGTTTGGCGGTGGATCCGCTTCTCTTTCTATTGTAAAGGAGAAAAAAAGAAAAAAGACAGATCTTGAATCTATTATAAATAATAATGAGGGCGGTGAACTTATAGAAGAAGAGGATCAAGAAGAAGGACTCGATATAGAAGTTAATCTTCCAAGAAAGAAAATAAAAGGGCTTATGATGCTCTCGGGAGGAGAAAGGGCTCTTACTTCTATTGCATTACTTTTTGCTATATCTCAAGTAAATCCACCACCTTTTATTATTCTTGATGAAACAGATGCTGCTCTTGATGAGGCAAATTCAAAAAAATATGGAGATATGATTGCCGAGCTTTCAAAATATTCTCAACTTATACTTATAACCCACAATAGGGAAACTATGGCTCGTGCTGGAGTGATTTATGGTGTGACTATGGGTGCAGATGGAGTTTCAAGATTACTTTCAATACAGTTTGAGGAGGCGGTACAGGTGGCCAAATAAGTTAAAAGTAAAAAGTTTATAAAGTTCATAAAGTAAAAAAGAGTTTCGCGAAGCGAAACTCTTTTTTGTCATTGCGAGGAGGTATTTCGACGTCGTAATCCAGGTTGGTGTTTATTATAAAATTAAATTAAATTAAATTAAACCTGGATTGCCACGAGTGAATACCTTCCTTACAGGAACAGTACACCTTTCACATTTTGATTACAAAACGTTCAAGGTCTTTCATTTGGGTCCCTATCCCAAATTTCAACCCGCAATGACAAACACGGATGGAAAAGTTTGCTTAATTTAAATAAATGTGTTAATATAATGAAGGTTTAGGTATCTAGCCTAAAAAAACTGTTCATAACACAAAGGAGGCCTTAGATGGCACAGTTCAAAGAGGTTGTTGAAAGGCTTAAAGAAATGATTCTTTCTTTCAAGAGACCTATTAATATTGTGATCTGTCACTTGGATCTTGATAGTCTTGTGGCTGCATTTGCAATGAAATATTATATTCGTTGTATTCCCGGTACTGTTCATTACGTTAATATTTTTTATAATGGGGATATGAACACTTCTTTGATAAGGAACGTCTGTGAATTTTTTCATCTTCCCTGTAAAAGGATGAAACCAATCTCAGAATTTCGTGGGGAAGGACAAAGTATATTCATTGATTTTGTTGGTGACTATGGGGTAGTTATACCGAACCTTGAACCAGCAGTAATCATTGGTAAGGTCCAAGATGATGTTACCCCTTCCTACGGCAAAGATGCAATCGTCTTTAGTAGTAAAGAAGTATCTGCTAGTGCGATTATGTTTAATATTATCTGTGAGTCTGGATATCTTCAGTTTAAGGAAAGAGGTTATGAACGACTTCCTTTTCTTTTGGCTATTGCTATCGAACACGATACAGAAAAAGCAGATATGAATGCCTCAGTGAATATGAGTGTTCTTGGAAGAATAATGCATCTTGTTAGTTTTCGTAAGTTCCATGAATTTCTCGATAAAGTTCCTGAAGATATTTTAAATGAAAAAGTAAGGTCTAGCTAAAAAGAAAGGAGTATTTTAGGCTAGATAAAACCCGCCCACACGTAAAGTGTCGGGCGGTTTTATTTATTTACTTTTTTGACTGGTACAAGTTCGGCGACAGATTTTTTTGCTTATATTGGCAATGTGAGATTTCTTGATGGAAATAACAATATTGCAGTAGTCACTTTAGTCGTTGATGACTATAAGGGATTGCGTGATTTGTTTGCTCGGAATGGTATTGTAGAAAGAATCCATTCTGTTTAATGGTCTTTGACCACGTATTCGAAATAGATACGTACAAACTCTATTCAGCCCCGCGTAGCGATACGCGGGGTTATTTTTTTTGATCTTGCAAGATCACGTCACCTAACTGTCCTTTTAGGGGGAAGCAAACTAATAGACAATTTCCATATATGTATTTAATTAACTTTGGATTACTTTGTTTTCGCTTACAAAGACAATACAGAATATAATTTTGACAAATTATTCTGGGGGGGGGGGTATTATTAAGGTGAGAGTTTTAATATTATTAATATAAAAATAAAAATATGTCTATAGAATCACAAGGACAATATGAAGGAGAAGCAGTTATTGCATCTCTTAAGGAATCATTGAAACGTTTTGAAGCCCCAACAAGAGCAATTAAGACAAAAGAACAACCGTTTGATAAATGGGATGGTAGTAAATGGATTGCAACAGAAAGTCTTTCTGAGGAAGATATAAAAGTTAGTAATAGACGTAGTTTATTAGAAATAGATGCTAAAAGTTTTGCCGAAATGGCAGCAAGAACGGTTGTTGGTGGTGAGATGGAAGATGTTATGGGCTTAGGAACTAAGGGTAAATCTTTTAATGATGTTTATTTTGAGGTATTAGATTTACTTACAGAGGAAGCTAATAAAATTGATCTTTCTGTTGATCAGAAAAATATTGGTGAAGATCAAAATATTTTACGTAGTGTAGCATTAAATTGGGTTGAAAAACAAAAAGGAGAATAGTTACTTTGATTAAAAAATCCGCCAGTAAGCGGATTTTTTAATTATCATTCCTGTGTAGATGGTAATCCAGTATTTGTATTGTCATTGCGAGGAAGTATTCTGACGTCGCAATCCAGGTTTAATTAATTTTTAAAATAAATACCCACCTGGATTGCGACACTATGCTCGCAATGACAATTCAATAAAACAGAGGGGTTTTGCGAAGCAAAACCCCTCTGTGTATTATTCATAAATCTTGTCTGTCCAGCCAGGGAATCATAAATCCTGAATCTTTTTTGTATTTTTCCGCGTCCTGTCCGCGATATTCTGCGTCTAGTCTGCAATCACCTCATAATCCATCGTTTTTCTATCCAAATCTGCATTTATAAGCTTTATTTTTATTTTTTGTCCGAGTGAATAAACTTTTTTATTTTTCTGTCCAACGATTGCATATTTTTTAGGATCGAGTACATAAAAATCATCAGATAGGGAACTAAGTTTTATCATACCCTCAGCTTTTGTTTCAGAGTCTTCTGCGTAGATTCCCCATTCAGTAACTCCAGTGATAAGTCCATCAAAAGTTTTACCTACCTTATCCATCATAAATTCTATTTGTTTATATTTTCTACCTTCACGTTCTGCTTCAGAAGCTTTTATTTCTTGTTCGGTACTGTGTTTTGAAGCATTCTCGTAGAAAGCCAGATTTTTATCCTCAACTTTTTCATGAGAAAGTATTTTGTTTAGTATTCTATGAACCAAAAGGTCTGGGTATCTTCTGATAGGTGATGTAAAGTGTGCGTAATATTCAAAAGCAAGTCCAAAGTGGCCAATGTTTTTTACAGAGTAAATAGCTTTTGCCATTGATCTTATGGCTGCTGTCTTTACAAGTGCTTCTTCGGCTTTTCCTTCTACTTGAGCAAAAAGAGCCTGCATATCTTTACCAGTAACATTTCCATCTTTTCCTATAACAAGTTCGTGTCCAAGAGCTTTTACAAAAACAGAGAGTTCAGATATTTTTTCTTTATTTGGTAGATCGTGGATTCTATATGGAAGAGGAAAAAGTTTACCTGTCTTTTTTTCATGTTTAAATACAAACTCTGCAACCTCTTTATTTGCGAGTAGCATATATTCCTCGACAAGCTTGTGTGTATCAAGTCTTTCTTTTTTATAGATTTTTATTGGTTTACCTTTCTCATCAAGTTCAAAAGCTATTTCTTCTTGTTCAAAATCTATAGCACCTTTTTGCCACTTTTCTTTTCTTAGAACTTTTGAAAGTTTGTTTAAAGTATCTAGCTCCTCAAAATAAAGACCATTTTTTGCATCTATAAGCTCTTGTGCGCTTTCATATGAGAATCTTTTTGCAGATTTTATAATCGTCTTACCAAACCACTTTGAGTGTATTTTTGCTTTAGAATCTAGTTCAAAAATAGCAGAGAATGTAAGTTTTTCTTCACCTTCGTTTAAGCTACAAAGGTTATCTGAAAGCTCAAAAGGGAGCATTGGTATTGTTCTATCTGGTAGATATACTGAACAACCTCTTTTGTACGCCTCTTTATCTAGTTCACTTTTTTCTATAACATAGTGTGACACATCTGCAATATGAACTCCTATTTCAAAGTTACCATTTGATAATTTTTTGAAAGATATTGCATCATCAAAATCTTTTGCTGTTTTTGGATCTATTGTGAAAGTTAGGGTCTCTCTAAGATCTCTTCTTTTTATTATTTCTTCTTTTGAAACTTGTTTATTATTACTAAAAACTTTTTGTGATTCTTCGGTAACTTTTTCTGGAAAATCAATATCAAAACCTTTATCTATAGCAATAGAATGCATTTCTGTGGAATTTTCTCCTTTTTCACCTAATTTTTTTATAATTTCAGCTGTTGAATATTCTGGATAATTTTTCCACTTGATTATTCTTGCCAAGACTTTTATATTATCTTTTATTTCACTTTTTTTGTCTGATTTTATAATTAATTTAATTTTTTTATCATCTGGAATGATTTCTGTATCATTTTTTGTGTTTTTAATTGTTCCGACAAAAACTTTTTTATTTCTAGAAATAACTTTTAATACTTTATTACCATATATATTTTTTCCATTTTTTGATAGAAAAACTTCTACTTTGTCACCAGACATGGCGGTGTTTAGTTGTTTCGATAAAAATTCTATTTCTTCTTTGTTATTATCAGGGATAAAATAGGCGATATTTCCTCTTATATTTTTAATAGTTCCTTTTACGGTCTCTTTATTATCTTTTATACTTTTTTTCATTAGTCATTGACTATAGCATAAAAACATTAGTCTGTATAGTAATTGTATTGTAGATGTTGACTTTAATATTATTTTTGGTAGTATATTCGTCATATATGTTAATAATCAGATTACAAAGAGTGGGTAGAGTACATGAGCCATCTTTCCGTATAGTTCTTACTGATTCAAAGTTTGGACCAAAAAGTGGAAAAGCTGTTGAAGTTCTTGGATCTTATGATGCAAGAAAAGGAAAAGGAAATAATCATGTTGAGGGTGAAAAAATAAAATATTGGATATCAAAGGGTGCAAAATTATCAGAAACTGTTCACAATCTTCTTGTGGATCAAAAAGTTATAGAAGGTAAAAAAATTAATGTTTTACCAAAGAATAAAATAATTAATGCTAAAAAAGCAAAAGAAGCTTTAGAAGCTGCAAAGGCTCCTAAACCAGCTCCAGTACCAGAACCTACACCAGTAGAGGCTGTGACCCCTGAACCAGTAGCAGAAAATCCAGTTGTTTAGTCTCTAGTGTTCAAATAAAAATAATCACTGATATCAGTGATTATTTTTTTAATTAAATTTGCTCGCTTTTTTTTGTTGTGATACAATTTAAAAAGGCAGTATTTTTAATAAGTTACCGGTCGAATTACTGCAATAATCAGAATAAAAAAATTCTTAGTAATTATTTATAATTGTTAAGAAAAATTGAAAATAATGGAGAACGATGCAAAGTTTTTAGACCTCGTTGTTAAAGCATTAGTTGATTCTCCTGACAAAGTAAATATTGTCAGAACAGTTGACGAAATGGGTGTATTACTTACTCTTACTGTAGATAATGCCGATATGGGCAAAGTCATTGGTAGATCAGGTAACACAGCTAAAGCTATAAGAACTCTTTTAAGAGTTGTTGGAATGAAGAACAATTCAAGAGTTAACTTAAAAATCAACGAACCAGAAGGGGCGGCTCCAAGAGCGGCTTCACCTGAAATGAAAGCTTCAAAGACAGTTGATGAAGCTATGGCAGACCTTAAATTATAGTTAAGTTTTATAGGTGTTAAAACACAAAAACAATACAGACGTGCCCTTAGGGTCGCGTCTGTATTGTTTTTGTGTTTGTTAAGTTTGACTTTCATAATATAGTATGTTACTTTTAAAAAAGAAAGGATCGTTGTGTTATGTCAACTTCAATCGTTCATTTGAAAGAGACCTTAGGGATTACTCATCAACAGAAATGGTTCGGACGATTCCTCACCAAAAAACACCATAATGGTGTTCGGGGTTATACAGCAAGAAAACAAAGAATCAAGAAATTGGGCAACCACTCTTGTTTGCGTGTCGTTTTTCCTGTTTGATTCTTAAAAAGGTTTTGTATTATGTTAAACGGAGAAACAGAACTGGGTGAAGATCCTATAATCGAATATGATTGTTTTGATTTGCCCGGTGGATGAATTCACGTAAAAAGGGTTCGCGAGTTGCGAGCCCTTTTATATTGATAAAAATTATATTTTATTGTATTGTATACCCGTTAAAGTTTTTGCTAACGTTTGTTAAAAATAAAGAATATAATATAAATATGTTTTCAAATAAAGTTATTTTAATATCATTGATTGTAATGTCGAAACAAACAATTTTTATTGGCAAAAATTTTCTCGGGTAAATGAATTTTCACATAATTACATTATTTCCAGATTCCTTTAGCTCATATTTAAATGAGTCTATTTTGGCACGTGCAATAAAAAATAAAAAAATAAAAATAAGTTTTTATAATCCACGTGATTTTGTGAAGGTATCGAAATCTCAAAAATTTAAGGATAAACCATATAAAAGAGTTGATGATATTCCTTATGGTGGTGGTCCTGGTATGGTTATGCAGGTTGAGCCCATTGCTAAGGCTATAGAAAAGGCTATTAAAAATATACGAACAAAAAAGCTAAAAACAAAGATTATTTTTCTTTCTCCGGGTGGTAAACAGTTTGATACTAAATACGCAAAGGATTCTGTAAATAAATATTCTGATATTATTATTATTTGTGGAAGATATGAAGGAATTGATGAGAGGTTAAATAAAATATTTAAAACTGAAAAGGTAACAGTTGGTCCGTTTGTTTTAACTGGTGGAGAGCTTCCAGCTATGATTATGATAGATTGTATGTCACGACAGATTGATGGTGTGCTTGGTAACTTTTCTTCAAGAGAGGAGGAAAGAATTTCAAGTAATGAGGTTTATACAAGGCCGGAAATTTTTGAATATAAAAATAAGAAATACAAAGTTCCAAAAGTATTGCTGTCTGGAAATCATAAAAAAATTGATGAATGGAGGGTGCAAAGCACAAGCTAAAAGTAGAAAGTTAAAAGTTTATAAAATTAAAAATGTTTATATTAATAGGTGGACATCCAAAAGGTTTTGAAGAACCATTTCACTCCAAAACAAAATCGGGGAAAATACTTCGTAAGATTATAGGTGAGCCACAAAGTGGTTTATTTAGTTTTTTTGATTTATGGGAAAATCAGGAGCAACAAGATTTAGGTGTGATTGATAAAAAAATAATAAAAGAATTAAAAGATTTATTGAATAAAAAACATAAGTTGATAGCTCTTGGTAGATTTACAGAAAAAGCACTAGTTGAAAATAACATCGAATGTTTATATTTACCACATCCTGCGAGTAGAAGAAATGAAGATAAAATTAAATTAGAAAAGAGTTTAAGAGAGCTTATTAAATAATATTTGACTATCAATAAATTTTATTATAATTTTATAAATAGATTAGTATGTTAGTTTGATTTAAAAAGAAAGGGGTTCATTGTATGCGTGTTTTGTTTATTAGTCATTCAAAAAGTGATATTACACAATTATGGTATTCTTCGGGGTGTCACCTCGAACATACTTTCGAACATATGGCTGTAACAACAATTAATGATTTGTTAGATAAGATCTGTCTTGTCGAACCTGATGTGGTTGTTGTGAGTTATAATGTCGGTAGTCAATCTCATTCTGGTGTTGATGTTGCGATGTTAATTCAAGAGGATTTTTCTGAAATCGTATTGGCTGAAAATACTATTATACAAGAAGAATCTTTTTTACATCGTGATGTGAAGATCGAATTTAATGTTGGATGGGATCCCGATAAACTTGCACAATTACTTAAAAGTGTTGCCGCATGATCTTCAAGTTAGTCTTTTAAAGACAA
>CAYZNH010000015.1:0-21266 GCA_964479775.1 uncultured Candidatus Saccharibacteria bacterium
GGATGAGATTCATTCCATTTTTATTCAACCAAATTCTTTTTGATAAATCATTTTCTAAATCTACTAAACTAGATTTTGTTAAAGTACTAATAACTCCGAATTGAATATGATGTTTTTGCAGTCTTCTAATTCCTGCCATTGTAGCTTGAAATGAGCCTTGTCTATTAGTGAATTTACGGTGTCGATTATGTGATTTTTCCATACCATCTAAGCTAACACCGACAGCAAAATGGTTTTTTTTAAAAAAAATACACCATTCATCGGTAATTAGGGTAGCATTGGTTTGGATGGAATTACGAATTTCATCGCCTTCTTTTTTAAAAAGGTTTTGTAACTCAATAATTCTTTGATAGAAGTCAATTCCTGCTAATAGTGGTTCACCACCATGCCAAATAAAATTAATTTTACCAGAAAATATTCTAAAATATTGTTCAAAAAAGTTTTTTAATAATTCCAATGAAATCAATTGTTTTTTCTTATGTTCTGAGAAAAAACAATAGTCACATCTCAAGTTACATGCTGTACCAACGATTTTGATAATCGGTGTTTTGTTCATGACATCTCCTTTTTTGCTTGTTGATAATTTGAAAGAACACCTGAAATTTGTCAGTATTTCAGAAGACTGACCTAACACAACATTTGTGTCAAGTGTAATCTTCTGAAAACTGCAAAAATATACACATTATTATTTTTCAATATAATAACATAAAACTGGTTTTTGTGCTATAGCATGTCCTGCACCAAACAAAATAAAAATATTTTCACCTCTATCCCAATATTTTTTAATTTGTTTTAAGATATGTTTATCTCTAAATAATGTTGATTGTCGAGCCACTTCATTAATTGGGCTATCATATTTAATTGGCCAGGAAGCTTTGCAAATAATCTCAATTTGGCTTTTGTCTAGTTTATGATTAAAATATTTTTTATGAATTTTTTTATAATCATCAATTTTATTAGAAAAAGATATATGTGTTTTATTGTGTGTGGTAGTAACTGCTTGTTTTAAAGCATTATTAAAAGTAATATTTTTTCTTTTTATGTAAGATCCAAAATATCTTGCAAAAAAATAATACTCTACAATATCTTTATTAAATTTTTTTAATAAATATTCTGCCTCAATATTAAATTTAGGGTCGATAAAAATTACTTTTTTTTGATCGTTTTGAGAAAAAAAAGACCAAGCACCAAATTCACGATATTTTTCTACTACTTTTAAATCAATAATTTTTCTATTCTTATCTAAGTATTTAAAATCATCTACTACACGAGAACTACCTTCTAAAAAAACGATTCGTTTTTTGGGTTGTGTATTTTTTATAAATTCTTGCCATTTTCTTTTTAAAACCTTCCATTGTTTATTGTTTATATTATTACTGTGTTCTGTTCCAAAAAAGGTTAGTTGTTGGTTTTTACTTTTGTTATTTAACACAAAGACAAATGGAAATTTGTTAGTTTTTAAATCAGTTTTATCTTCGTCAACCATTAAATTAAAATTTAATTTTTTTAACATTTTTTAAGTTTATTTAAAAAAGGACTTCTTGTATGGTAACCACACGAGAAGTCCTTAAGAGGATGTATACCGACTTACGTATCATCCCAAGCACCATAATTGCCCTGAGTGTGATCTGACTGATAATCTTCAAGAGATTTCAGTCTTTTCAATGCTCCAGCAACTGCTTTTGAACCAAATGTTTTTGTCTTTGGTTTGCTGTTTTGGACTTTTTTGTTCACTGGTTTTCACCTCCTTTCTATATTTATATTAAATTAATTAAATAAATAAGTCAAATAAATTTTGTGTTGTTAAGATATAATCTTTACTATCTTTCTAAAAAAGAGTTATAATTGAACTATATAAAATTATGACTATGAAAAAAGAGAAAAAGACTTCAAAAAGAATGTTTTCTTGGATGAACCCAGATTTGGAAGTTAGGGAAACAGGGAAATATGGAAAGAGGGTTTGGGGTATTTAAAAAATCTATTTATTGTAATTGATACGTATATATTATATAGTTTAAATATTATGATAACTTATAGAACTAAATACAAAGGTTTAATAGCAGAAATGTTAATTCCTGAAATTAAAAATGGTACTACGGTTATTATTTTGCCTGGTTTACCAATGTCGCTTGGTAAAAATCCTATTTATAATTCTTTAGTTAATAGTGGTTTTTTGGTTATATTACCGCAATATTCTGGTAGCTATGATAGTAGTGGTTTTTTTGAATTTAAAAAATGTGTTAAAGATGTTAAAAAAATAATAGAATTAGCAAAAAAAGATTCCATTAATGAATTATATTTTAATAAAAATATTTCTATTAAAAATAAAAAAATCTCTATGATAGCTACTAGTTTTGGTGGTAGTGTTGCTGTGTGTGCTAATAAATATCTCTCGGAGATAGATTCATTGGTTTTATTATCTCCAGTAATTGAATATAATCAGAAAAAAATATCTAACCTTAAGAAAGATTTTGATTTTAAATCTCAAATGAATGGGTTATTTAATTTAATTAGAAGTGGTTATAAGTTTACATATAGAATCAAAAAATATAATATTTTTAAAAAAGACATGTTCGGTATTGGATTATGTAAACCTATTGATTTTTTTAAAAAAATATCGATTCCCACTTTGGTCATACATGGACAGAAAGACACTTCGGTACCATTTGATATAACTCAAAAAATTCAAAATTCTTTTAAAAATGATTTAATTAATTGGTTTTATCCAGAGAATGTAGGTCATAGTATGTCATCTTATAATGATGAAATAATAAATGAAATCATTAAGTTTATTAAAAAATAATTTTTCTGTAGATAGAGAAAAAATTTATTCTTTTTGTAAGAAATGCGGATTTTATTTTGAATCAAGATTGATCTCAATAATAGGTTATGGATCTTTCTTTAATAAAAAAGATTATCATGATTTGGATTTAGTAATTATTTTAAATAAAAGAGAGTTGGAAGATATTTTAATAATTAAAAAGTTTTTAAAAAGTGTTGGATTAAAGCTAAAAGTAGATATTAATATTGTAGGTAAAACAGAATTTTTTTCTGATTCTAGTTATTTTTCTCAAAGAACTCAAGGATGTTATTTTATTGAAGTTTTGAAAAAAGGTTATGTTTTATTTGGTAATAATTTTTATAAAGAATTTTTTACTAAAATAGATAAAAAAAGTTATATTATTTCTATATTAGTTAAAATTAGGCAATATAATTATGAGATGATTAATTATTATTTAAATAATAATGATAACTATATAGATAATGATATAGAAATTATTAAAAAAATTAATAAAATTATATTAGATATTAAATTGGTTGATAAGAATATTTATAATAAATTAATTATTAAGTTTAAAAAAGTTATAAAAGAAAAAGATCAAGAAAAAATTGTAAAATCTGGTATTGATTTTAGTCTTATTGCTTCAAATCTTTTATATCATTTTATTCTTAGAAAATATCCAAATTTAAAAAGATAAGCCTCTTCATTTTAGAAGAGGCTTATTGTGTAAGGTTTAATATTTCCATAACCTTATTTTCTGTACCTTTAATTATAGTCTCCCTAATTTTTCCCTGATCAAACTCCATAAGAAAAGTTTGTATTGTTTTGGTTTGATCGGTGTGTTTTTTTACATCGATTATTTTTTTTGAATGACGTAAAAAAGATCCATCTATAATCATCTCTTTTCTTCTCCAAGAAAGTCCTAAAGCAAGTGCTAATCGATATTGTAGAGTACTATATTTGTCTACAAAAAGATCCGCATTTGGACAATTTGGTTCAGTTTTATCTGACCATTTTATCATTGGAGGAATAACTATATGCATATTAATATCACTTGATATTATCTTTGTAATATAGGCAATAGAAAATGCATTTACTATTGTCTGTGGTGTTGCAATAATGATAATTTCTTTCTCATTATGGGTTTTTGATATATATAACGCTATGAAAGAACAAAAGAAATCTATGTCTAAATAAAAAATTTCACCATTTATTTCTACTTGTGGATTAGTATTTCTCTCTCTAGAAATATATAGGTCTCCATCTAGGTTTTCACCTAATGATAAAAACTCATTTTTAACCCAATCTTGGTAAAAGATGAGTATTTGATGGAAATTTTTGCTGTTTCTTGAAAAATAAATACCTCTTGATTTCTTAAATTTTGCTCTAGTCTTACAAAGGTTACAAACAAGTTTTTCATCTCTGTTTGAAATTACTTTGCTTGACCTGTTTGATAGTTTATTTAAAATATCTTCTGCTCCTTCCAAACCACCACAATCACATCTCAAGATATCTCCATTTCTTATATTAAGTATTCCAGATTCCAGCATTTTTTTAACACATTCTTGAACAAAAAAAAGATATTCAGTACTGGTATCAGTTAATATATTTTGTGTTCTAATACCAATAGATTTTACTAAAGACAGATACTTATTAAGATCGTCTTCTTTTTGTTCAGGGGTTTTATCTTGATGTTTAAAACCTAGTTGATTAATGGATAATATAGAATTTATACCCAAGTATCTTGATAGAATGTCAGAAACAAAAGGTGTTAACAATACTTGAAAACACCTATTAATTCTAGGATTTAGAGCTAACGTCATACTAATCATTAAACACCTCCCTTTTTGTTAATGAGCTTACTGTTATTGACAATAACATATATTTTAATAATTAGTCAATATTATTTTAGGAATATTCTTGAGAAGATTATCTATTCATTATATAATAATGAAGGAATAGTTCTCAAAAAACAAAAAAAAGGAGGTGGATTATGAAAAAGCCGTTATCTGTTTTTTTATGGATGACTGCCTTTTTGGTTCTGGTGTTACTGACTTATCTTTGTGCAAAACATGGATATAAAGACAGAAGTCTTACGGCTGCTGTTTGTTACGTGGAGACAGAGGGTTACCGTAACATTAAGATTGTTGACAGTCACTATATTCAAGCAATACCACCTGGTTATGATGGAAATCTTCTTTTGGGAGCACTCGATTATTTAATCATAAGTGCTCAGAAAGATGGTAAAATCATCAAGCTGAAAGTTAAGAATGTTGGTAGGTCGAATATGATGATTGAAAAAATGTAATTCAGATGTTCATTTTAAACAACATCACCATGCTCAAGTATGGTGATGTTTTTAATTAGTTTGGTAATTTATAATTTTAAGCTACCATATTTAAAAATATGAGTTATAATTGAACTATATAAAATTATGACTATGAAAAAAGAGAAAAAGACTTCAAAAAGAATGTTTTCTTGGATGAATCCTGATTTGGAAGTTAGGGAAACAGGGAAATATGGAAAGGGTGTTTTTGCTAATAAAGATATAAAGAAAAGAGAAATACTTTTTGTGATGGGTGGGTATATTTTAACGATTGAAGATGAAAATAATTTAAAAGGTGTTACTGCAGATAAACCTATTGAAATTTCGGATAAATTTTCTATTGGACCATTAAAAGGTTCCGATTTAGATTTAATGCCACAACATTATGTTAATCATAGTTGTAATCCTAATGCCGGTTTTAATGGTCAGATTTTTATGGTTTCTACTAAAAAAATTAATAAAGGAGAAGAAGTTTGTTACGATTATGCAATGGTTATGAATTCATCAAAAGATAGTAATTCATATTTTTCTTTTGAATGTAATTGTGGTTCGAAACAATGTAGAAAAATAGTAGCAGAAGACGATTGGAAAAGAAAAGATTTACAAAAGAAATATAATGGTTATTTTCAGTGGTTTTTGCAAGAAAAAATTAATAAATTAAAAAAATAAAAATATGTTTTGTACAGATATATCAAGTCCATTATTTTTAATATTTTCTGATTCTGTTCCAAATCTTCTTTATTACTCCCACATACCAACTGCTATTGTTGCTTTACTTCTCGGATTGTTTGTTTTGATAAAAAATAGAAATGAGGTATCTGCAAAAATATTATTTTTTATTTCTATAATTTTTTCTATTTGGTCTTTTTTAAATATTATTGTCTGGACGAATATTGACTCTAGAATTATATATTTTGTTTGGTCTTTTTTTGGAGTTCTTAATATTCTGTTGTTTTTCTCGTGTTTATATTTTATATATACTTATATAAATAAAAGCGATGTCTCTGTTAAATTAAAATTTTTTTGGACAGCATTAATTTTACCTGTTTTTTATTTTATTAATAACAGTCTTATAGATTTTAATATACCAAATTGTGAAGCTACAGAAAATCATAATTATTTTAATTATGTTTTTGGATTAGAAATTTTTATATTCTTATGGATTGTTGTTTTTTCCGTTTATAAATATATAAAAACATCTGATAAGGACGAAAAGAAACAAATATTTTTACTTTCGTCTGGTGTTTCTTTCTTTTTAATCTTTTTCTTTATCACTGGCTATGTAGCAAGTCTTATCGATAATTTTGAACTTGAACAATATGGTATGTTTGGAATGACAATCTTTATTGCTCTTCTTGCTTATCTTATCGTTCGTTTCAAGGCTTTTGATATTAAACTTATTGGTTCTCAAGCCCTTGTTGTTGGTATTGTTATTTTGATTGGGTCACAGTTTTTCTTTATTCAAAATAATACAAATAGAGTTTTGACAGCTATTACACTTTTGGTTTCTACTGTGATGGGAATTTTAATTATTAAAAGTGTTAAAAAGGAAGTTTTTTTGAGAGAAAGAATTGAAATTTTGGCTAGTGATCTAGAAAGAGCAAATAATAATCTTAGACATTATAATGCTGAAATAAAAAATGCTAACGAAAAACTTAAAGAGCTCGATCAACTTAAAACAGAATTTGTTGGTCTTGCAACACACCAGATTCGTGGACCCCTTACAGCTATAAAGGGTTACCTTTCTATGATTATAGAAGGAGATTATGGAAAAATTACGAAACCAGTATTGGATGCGCTTCATGTTGTATTTTCTTCTGCTGAATCACTTTCTGTTGTCGTTTCTGATTTCTTGAATGTATCTAGGATAGAACAAGGACAAATGAAATATGATATGGCTGATTTTGATATTAGAGAGCTTGTAGAAGGTGTATCAAAAGAATTAAAACCAAATATAGATGCAAAAGGGCTGGAGTTAAAATTAAATATTACAAACGAAGAATGTTTAGTGCACGGAGATAAAGAAAAGATAAAACAAGTCGTATATAACCTTATAGATAATTCTAGTAAATATACAAAACAGGGTTGGCTTTCTATTGAGTTAAAGAAAACAGAAAAACAGAATGTTCTTTTGAAAATAAGTGATAGTGGAGTTGGTATAACAGCGGAGACTCTTCCACATTTATTTGAAAAGTTTAGTAGAGCAAAAGATGCTTTTAAAACAAATATCTTGGGTACTGGTCTTGGTTTATATGTTGCTAAAAAAATGATAGAAGCTCATAAAGGAAAAATCTGGGCAGAATCTGAAGGAGAAGGTAGGGGATCTCAGTTCTATGTTGAGTTTGAGTTGAAGAAATAATGGAAAAATACTCTTTACAAGATTTAGGTGTAAATAGAAAAGAAAAAATCTTATCCAATAATATTAGGTTGGTTTTGTTTGAAAGAAAAAATTCTCCTTTAGCTGTTTCTGTTCGTTTTTTAGCTGGTTCAAGATATGATCCTGAAAATAAGGAAGGTGTCGCTCATTTTTTAGAACATATGTTGATAGCTGGTTCTGAAAAATTTCCTTCAAAAGATCTAATAACTATTTTTTTAGAAAGATATGGTGGTAGTTTTGGTCTATGGACTGGTAATGAATTAATAGGTATTGATGCTGATGTTGGTGACAATAAAGATTATAAGATACTGATTGAATTTTTATCTGAAGTTATAAGTAAACCGCTTTTTAATGATAAGACAATAGAAACTGAAAGGGGCTCTATACTAGCTGAAATTGATAGAAAAAAAATACAACCCGGATATTGGCTCGGTCGTATTTACGATGGTATGGTTTATAAAAATACGATTTATACAAAAGAAACTTTAGGAACAGAGGAAAGTGTAAAACAAATTAACAAAAAAGATATTGTAGATTTTTATGAAAATAATATTACAGGAGAAAACTGTACAATAATTGCTTCTGGAGATATTGATATAGAAACTTTAGCAGAAGAACTAGAAAAAAGTATTTCATTTAAAAGACATTCAAGGAATATCATAGAAAAAGAACCTCTTCCTGTTTTTGAATCTGAAAGATTTGGTTCTGTAGAAAACAAAATGGCTGATGGAATAATGTTATCTGTTGGTTTTAGGGTTGGTACTTTTTTCGTAGATAATTCTCCTGCCTTAGGTTTATTACAAAATGCTTTTGTAAATGGTAGAGCATCTAGATTAAGTAAAAAATTGAGATATGAGAAAGGACTAATTTATAGTATAAGTGCTTCTTATGATGATTTTCAGAATGCTGGTGATTTTTCTATAAACACCACTGTTTCTAAAGAAAATTTATTTGAAGTTTTAAAAATAATTTTAGAAGAAATTGATAAAATTATTGAAGACGGTCTCACAGATGAAGAAATACAGTTTACAAAAGATAAAATAATTAAAACTAGTAAAAAGAATCTACAGACTTCTTGGTCTTGGGTTAATATACATAGTTATTATGAAGCAATGGGTAAAAATGGTAGGACTATAATAGACGATTATAATGATTTTGTATCTGTAAAAAATGAAGATATAAAAAACATAGCAAAAAAGTATCTGACTAAAGATAAAGCATTTTTTGCTTTTTGTGGAAAGGTAGATATTGAGGAAATAAAGAAAACTTTCAAAAAATAGGGAATTTTGGTATTATTCTTTCTATGAGTAAAGAATCTAAAAAAATACTTTTATCTGGGGTAAAACCTACAGGTAGGGTACATATTGGTAATTATTTTGGTGCAATGAAGCAGTTTGTTGATTTACAGGATGAGTATGATTGTTATATTTTTATTGCTGATTATCATGCTATGACTACTGTTCAGAATGGCAAAGAACTTTCTCAATCTATAATAGACGTTGCCTTGGATTATCTTGCTATTGGTCTTGATCCTAAGAAGATTACTTTGTTTAAGCAGTCAGATATACCACAAGTCACTGAACTTACCTGGATTTTTAATTGTTTGACTACGGTGCCTTATCTTATGAGAGCCCATGCTTATAAAGATGCAGAAGCAAAAAATAAAGAAACTAATGTCGGTCTTTTTGATTACCCAATACTTATGGCATCAGATATTCTTATACAAGATGCAGATGTTGTTCCTGTAGGACAAGATCAGAAACAACATATAGAATATGCCCGTGATGTAGCTCAAAAGTTCAACAATGCTTATGGAGAAACCTTTAAACTTCCTGAACCTTTTATAATTTCTGAAGTTGAAACAATAGCTGGTACTGATGGTAGAAAAATGAGTAAGAGTTATGGAAATGTGATACCACTTTTTGCTACAGATGAAGAGATTAAAAAAGCCGTGATGAGTATCCCAACAGATTCAAAAGGTGTAGCAGAACCAAAGAATCCTGATGAATCAAAACTTTATGCAATTCATAAACTTTTCTTGAATGAAGAAGGTAGAAAGTCTCTGAGGGAAAAGTATGAAAAAGGAGGAATGGGTTACAAGGAAGCAAAAGAACTTCTTATAAAAGATATGTCTGATTTCATAAAACCACTTCGTGAAAAAAGAGAAATGCTAGCTAAAGATCTAGATACTGTACTTGATATTTTGAAAGTTGGAGGTGCTAGAGTAAATACTAGAGTAGAGAAGAAAATGGCTGATGTGAGAAAGAAGGTTGGAGTGGGGATATATTAACTTGCAACTTTTAGATTAAGTATTATTATATAAATATAAGCAATGAAGCCGAGCCTAAACCAGTTTTTCTGGTCGGCTAAACAACACGGTTTCGGCCTAGACACTAAAAAGTGATTGGCCATGCTTGGGGAAGAAAAATGGCTAAAACATTTGATTACAAATGTTCGCCCAAGTAGAACCCCTTGTCCGAAATGGTAATCCATTTATAGGACTTAAATGAGTGGTCCTAAAACAAATATTAATTTGTTCGGACAAGTGAGGTGGTACCGCGAACTCGTTCGCCCTCGCAAAAATTAAAGTATTTTTAATTTTTGCGAGGGCGTTTTGTTTTTAATAAAAATAATTTAATAAAAATGGAAAGTGTAAAAAATACACATTATAAATGATTAAAAATTTATTAGTTTAATAAAGAGTAAGGCAATTATAATTTATAACCCCCAGTGTAGTATCGCATAGTAATGCGAGAAAAATCTAAAGATTTTTACTACACGGGGTCATGATTTTAAAATTTGCTAAGCTCATAATAAAATCTATGAGAACATATATAAAAGATTTAACAACAAAAGTTGGTGAAGAAGTAAAAATAAAGGGATGGATAGATATAAGAAGAGATCATGGAAAATTAATTTTCATTGATTTGAGAGATATGTCTGGAAAGGTTCAGATGGTTGTTTTGCCAAATTATAAAGAATTACACGAGCTTGCAAGTACTGTAAGACCTGAGTGGGTTGTTGAAGTTACGGGTAAAATAAATGCAAGGCCAGAAAGAATGGTAAACAAAGATGAAGTAAATGGATCTATTGAAATAGAGGCTCTTTCTATGACCATTTTGAATGAAGCTTCTGTACCACCAATAGATGTAAGGAGTGACGGAAGAGATGTTGGTGAAGATGCAAGACTTAAATATAGATTTTTGGATTTAAGAAGACCAAGAATGCAAAAGAATATAAGAAATAGACATGAGGTTGTACTTATGACCAGAAACTTATTGGCGAAAGAAGGTTTTACAGAAATAGAAACCCCAAGCTTAACCGTTGCTACTGCTGAGGGATCAAGAGACTTTATTGTTCCTTCAAGACTTGAACCGGGAAATTTTTATGCTCTTCCACAATCACCACAACAGTACAAACAACTTTTAATGGCTGCTGGTTTTGAAAAATATTTTCAGTTTGCTAGATGTTATCGTGATGAAGATTCAAGAGGTGATAGACAACCAGAATTTACTCAGATGGACTTGGAGATGAGTTTTGCAACAGAAGAGGATGTTATGGCAGTAAATGAAAAAGTTATTATTGAAGTAGTACAAAAACTTTATCCTCATAAGAAAATTCAACAGATTCCTTTTCCAAAGATTCCTTATGCTGAAGCTATGGCAAAATATGGTAGTGATAAACCAGATATAAGAACAGATAAAAATGATCCAGACTTATTAGCTTTTGCTTGGATTGTAGACTTTCCGATGTTTGAAAAAGGTGATGATGGAAAATGGACATTTACTCATAACCCATTCTCAGGTTGTAAGGCGGAATCATTCAGTGATCTTATGAATAAGACAAACATTGATAAGATAATGGCTTCACAATACGATATTGCTCTAAACGGTTATGAAATGGGTGGTGGAAGTGTTAGAAACCACAGACCAGATGCGCTTAGAAAAGTTCTTGAAATAATGGAGTATACAGATGAAAAAATAGAAAGAGAATATGGTCATATGTTAAGAGCTCTTGGTTCTGGAACTCCTCCACATGGTGGTATAGCATGGGGTCTTGATAGAATGATCATGATACTTGAAAATGAGCCAAATATCCGTGAAGTTATTGCATTTGCAAAGACCGGTGAAGCAAAAGATCTTATGATGGGTGCTCCAGGAAAAGTTTCTACAGAGCAACTTAGAGATTTGAAGATTGAAGTAAAAGTAAAGAAAGCAGAATAATTTTAAAAATGAGGTGAGACCTTGAATCTGTAAAAAGGTGTCTCCTCATTTTTTATTGTTCATTTTCTCGCAATGGTGGATAAAAAATAGTATTATATACAAATGCAAGAAGAACAGTTTAAAATTAAAACAGAAGTTTTTGAGGGTCCACTCGACCTACTTCTTTCTCTTATAGAAAAGAGAAAACTTCTTATAAATGATGTTTCTCTTGCAAAAGTTACAGACGATTTTATTTCTTATCTTCAAAGTAGAGAAGGCTATTCTATAAAAGATTCATCAGATTTTATTGTTATTGCATCAACTCTTTTGCTTATAAAATCAAAGTCATTACTTCCAACTATTGATCTGACAGAAGAAGAAAAGACAGACATGGAGGATTTGGAATTAAAATTAAAAATCTATAAAAAAATAAAAGAGTTGAGTGTTGGTATAAAAGAAAATTTTGGTAAGAATATTCTTTTCTTTGCAAACCCCAGAAAAGCTGTACCAGTATTTTCTCCAAGTGAAGATATGAATAAAGAAAATTTTGCTAAAGCAATTTTTGATGTAATAAACAATTTACCAAAATTTGAAAAGAAACCAAAAATTAAAATTACAAAAGTTGTAAGTCTCGAAGAAATGATAGGTAATCTTACAGAGAGGGTGAAGAGTTCTTTAAGGATGAGTTTTAGAGATTTTTCTGGTATGGGTAAGGTTGAGAAGGTAAATGTCATAGTGAGCTTCCTAGCCATGCTAGAGCTCGTAAAACAGGGTATAATAGAGGTTAATCAGAGAGATAAGTTTGAGGATATAAATATTGAAACAAAAGATATTGGGGTACCGATGTATTAGTTAAAAGCAAAAAGTTTATAAAGCTCATAAAGTAAAAAATCTGTCCTCGTTGTAAATTCAACGAAATCAAATAATAACAAAAAATTAATAGTAAGAATAAAATAATAAGTCGAAACAAATTATAAAAATTAAAATTTACAACCGGGATGGAAGAAGATACTCAAAAACAAAATATAAATAATAATCTTTCAAACGAGATAGAGGCGATTCTTTTTTGGAAAGGAGAGCCCGTTTCTATAAAAAAACTTTCTCAAATTTTTTCAAAAACAGAAGAAGAGATAAAAAACGCCATTAAAGAACTTGAAGGAAAAATTCATGATAGGGGAATAGTTCTTGTCTCTAAAGATGATGAATATACTTTGGCTACCTCAAAAGACGTGTCAGAGATTATTGAAAAACTTACAAAAGAAGAACTCGTAAAAGATCTTGGAAAAGCAGGACTTGAGACTTTGTCTATTGTAATATATCAGGGTCCAATATCTCGTGCTGAAATAGACTATATAAGGGGGGTTCAATCAAACTTTATCTTAAGAAATCTTATGATAAGAGGTTTAGTTGAAAAGATTTCAAATCCAAATGATCAAAGGAGTTTCTTGTATAAACCAACTTTTGAATTATTGTCCTACTTGGGTGTATCAAAAATCGAAGATTTGCCAGATTTTGAAAAAGCAAGAAATGAAATTGAGAGTTATAAAAATAGACAAGAAGATGAAGTAAAAGATGATATAGTAGAAGAAAGTGATATGATTAAAAATCTGGAGACTAATATTTAATAAAAATAATGAATTTGGAAGAATTCTTTAACAAAAATAAAGAGTTTGTTTTATTAACACCTGTTTTGGTAGTGTTTTTTTTGTTTTTTATTTTATCTATAAATTCTTCTAATTTAAATGACAAAAAGAAAGCTCAAAAAATTTCTAGTAAAAAAGAATCTGTAATAGAAAAACCAAGGGTAGATTATGAGTCTGTTTTAAAAAATATTAAAGCAGAATCTTTTTGCGTTTATGATTTTAAAAAGAATGAAATTATTTTTTCAAAAAATGAAAATCTACAGTTGCCTCTAGCTTCTATAACAAAACTTATGTCTGGTTTTGTTGTTATGAATATATTGCCGGAAACAACTATTATTGAAATAAAAACAAAAGATATTTTAGAAGAAGGTGATTCTGGTCTTGTTGTTGGAGAAAATTGGAAATTAAAAGACTTGTTAGATTTTAGTCTTATAACTTCATCAAATGACGGTATGCATGCTATTTCTTCTGTTTTAAATTCTTATAAAAGTTCTGATGGAAAAAATACTGTAATCCTAATGAACGAAAAAGCAAAGGAAATTGGTTTGGTTAATACTGTTTTTATGAATGAGACCGGCCTTGATATAGATACAAGTTTAAGTGGTGCTTATAGCTCAGCTTATGATGTTTCTCTTTTACTCAAGAAAATTTTAAAGGAAAATACTTCTCTAATTTCTGATACTACAAAAGATATAAATTCTTTTGTTTCTGAAAGCAATATTACTCATGTTGCTTCAAATACAAATATTTCTATAAACAACATACCAAATATATTGTTATCAAAAACTGGTTATACTGATTTAGCTGGTGGAAATCTAGCAATTGTTTTTGATGTAGGTTTTTCTTATCCGGTATCTATTGTCGTTTTAGGTTCTACTATTGAAGAAAGGTTTTCTGATGTAGAAAAACTTGTAAACTTAACATTACAAAGACTTTCTGAATAGTTTTATTGTGATTTTCTTATAAAACTACAAGTTTAAATTGTAAACGAATTAGATAATTGTTTTTGTATTAAAAAGTTCTATAATAGTAAGTAATTACTATTAAATAAATATAAAAACAAGATGGCAATTAACATTATTAAAGTCATATTACCAGCTATCGCAGCTTTTGTTGTTGGTATTATTTTTACACCATTTTTAACATCATATTTATACAAAAATAAGATGTGGAAAAAGAAAGCTAAAAGTGTTGCTATAGATGGTAGAGGAACACCCATTTTTAATAGTTTACATGGTGAAGGGGAGGTTAGTACTCCAAGAATGGGGGGTATTGTTATCTGGGTATCTATTTTTATTACAACTGTAATTTTTTGGATGTTAGGACACTTATTTCCAGAAACTATTTTTTCTAAATTAGATTTTTTGAGTAGAGATCAGACATGGATTCCGTTGTTCATCTTAATTTTCGGTGCTCTGGTTGGTTTGATTGATGATCTTTTGGAGATTCGTGGAATTGGTGGTAATTATGCCGGAGGTCTTTCTTTGAAGAAAAGACTATTTTTGGTTGGAATAATTTCTTTCTTAATGTCTCTGTGGTTTTATTTTAAACTTGATGTTAATTCTGTAAATATTCCTTTTTTAGAGGGAATTAATCTTGGTCTTTTGTTTATACCGCTTTTTGTTGGGGTAACTTTATTTATGTATTCTGGTGGAATAATTGATGGAATCGATGGTTTGGCTGGTGGTGTTTTTGCTTCTATTTTTACGGCTTATGCTGGTATTGCTTTTTTTCAAAATCAAATTAACCTTGCTGCTTTTTGTGTTGTTGTTGTCGGTTCTATTTTAGCTTTCTTGTGGTTTAATATCCCTCCTGCAAGGTTTTATATGTCAGAGACGGGAAGTATGGCCTTGACGATTTGTTTATCTATAGTGGCTTTTATGACAGATACAATGGGAGATGGTAGAGGTATAGCAGTTTTGCCTATAATAGCTTTTCCATTAGTTATTACGACTTTTTCTGTGATTGCTCAGGTTCTATCTAAAAAGATTAGGAATGGTAAAAAGATTTTTCTTGTTGCTCCGATACACCATCATTTTGAAGCAAAAGGGTGGCCTTCTTATAAAGTAACAATGAGGTATTGGATAATAAGTTTATTCTGTTCTGTTTTTGGTTTAATATTGGCACTCATATAAAATGAGTAATAATAGAAAGGTAGATAAAATATTTCTTTTTATAGTATTGATTCTTTTGGGAATTGGTTTTTCTGTTTTTATTTCTGCTTCTATGGGTATTTTAGCCAGAGATTCAGCTTTATTTAGTTCTATTACTTTTAAGCAGGCCTTTTTCGGTGTTTTTCTTGGTCTCATTGGTTGTTTTGTTTCGTCAAAAATTAATTATAGACTTTATAAAAAATATTCAATTTTTATTTTTATTTTTTCTATATTAGTAACTCTTTTGGTTTTTGTACCAAAGATTGGTTTAGAACTTAAGGGTGCAAAAAGATGGATTGAGATTTTTGGTATGTCATTTCAGCCAGTAGCCTTTTTGAATATTGGATTTTTAATTTATTGGTCATCTTGGCTTTCTTATATAAAAGAAAAAGTAAATAGTTTTAAATATGGGTTTTTACCACTTGTTTTAATGTTATCTATTGCGGGGATTGTTTTATTAAGTCAGCCAGACACTGATTCTTTTCTTGTTTTAGCAACGACAGCTACTTTGATGTTTTTGGTTGCCGGAGGAAAATTTAGATATGTAGTACTTCTTGGTTTAATCGGGGTTATTTGTATAGCTATACTTGCTTTTACAAGACCATATATTATGTCTAGAATACAGGCTTTTATAAACCCGTCAGCGGATGCTTTAGGTTCTGGTTGGCAATCACAGCAATCCCTTATTGCTGTTGGTTCGGGTCAAATTTTAGGTAGAGGTTTTGGTCAAAGTGTTCAAAAATTTAAATTTTTACCAGAATCAATGAGTGATTCTATTTTTGCTGTTTTGGGTGAAGAAATGGGTTTTGTCGGTTGTGTTTTTGTTATTATTCTTTTTATTCTTTTTATTTTAAGGGGTTTTAGAATTGTTATCCGTTCACCAGATGTTTTTGGTGGACTTTTAGTCCTTGGAATTGTTATACTTATAGTAACCCAATCTTTTATTAATATATCTTCGGTTTTGGGTATAATACCAATTTCTGGTATTCCGTTGGCTTTTTTTAGTCAAGGAGGAACATCTATGTTTATGATGTTGATACAAATTGGTATTGTTTTAAATATATCTAGATATATACGCATTTAATCATATGAAAATACTTTTAACTGGTGGTGGTTCTGGTGGACATTTTTATCCACTTATAGCAGTAGCAGAAGAGATAAATAAAATAGTTAAAGAGGAAAAATTACTTCCTGCTCAACTTTACTATATGTCAGATTCTCCTCATGATAAAAGTATGCTTCTTGAAAATAATATAGAATTTATAAAAATTCCTGCAGGAAAAATTAGAAGATATTTTTCGTTTTTAAATGTTTTTGATTTTTTTAAAACTATTACTGGTGTGATATCTGCCTTGATAAAAGTATTTAGTTTATATCCAGACGTGATTTTTAGTAAAGGAGCTTACTCAAGTTTTCCTGTTTTAATAGCTGCTAAATTATTAAATATTCCACTTTTTATTCATGAGTCTGATAGTGTTCCGGGTAGAACCAATCTCTGGGCAGGTAAATTTGCTAAGAGAATCGCTGTATCTTATCCAGAAGCAGCAGACTTTTTTGATAAAAACAAAGTTGCTTTTACAGGAAATCCAATAAGAAAAAATATTGAAATTGTCCAGTCAAAAGAGAAATCAAGATCATTTTTAAATTTAAAGGAAGATATACCCACATTGTTGATTTTGGGTGGTTCACTCGGTGCAAAAATAATTAATGATCAAATTGTAAGTATTTTACCTCAGTTGTTGGAGAAATACTGTGTGATACATCAAGTCGGTAAAAATAATGTAGAAGAAGTTGTTGGGGTGACAGGAGTAATACTTGCTGATAATAAAAATAAAAATAGATACAGAGTTTATGATTATTTAGATAATTTAAATATGGTAATGGCAGCTGGTGCTTCTGATTTGGTTGTCTCACGTGCTGGTTCTGCTATTTTTGAAATAGCAGGATGGGGTTTGCCTAGTATTTTGATACCGATTACGGATTCGAACGGTGATCATCAAAGAAAAAATGCTTATTACTACTCAAGAACTTCTCTCGGTGCTATAGTGATAGAAGAGATAAATCTTTCACCAAATATTTTATTGAGTGAGATAAATAGACTTGTCGATAATCAAGAAATACTTAAAAAGATGTCAGAAGGGGCAAAAGAATTTATAAAGACAGATGCTGCAAACCTTATTGCAAAAGAAATACTTAATATAGGATTAAAACATGAATAATTTAGATGATAAAAAAATAGTAGTTAGATTTGCCCCAAGTCCAACGGGATTATTTCATGTTGGAAGTGCTAGGGTTGCTCTTTTTAATTATCTTTTTGCTAAAAAGAATGGTGGAAAATTTGTATTGAGAATTGAGGATACAGATAAAATTCGTTCAACTAAAGAATCAGAAGAAGATATAATGTCTGGTCTTAAATGGCTCGGTTTTGAGTTTGATGAATTTTATAAACAATCAGAAAGAGAAGATACTTATAGAAAATATATAGAAAAATTAATAAAAGAGGATAAGGCATATATTTCTAAAGAAGAAGTAAAAGAAGAGGGTCAAAGATCTGAGGTTATTCGATTTAGGAATCCAAATAAAAAAGTTAAATTTAACGATTTAATAAGGGGTGAGATTGAGTTTGATACAACTGAATTAGGAGATTTCGTAATAGCAAAAGGTTTTGATGAACCAATTTTTCACCTGGTGGTTGTTATTGATGATTTTGAGATGGGTATTACTCACATAATAAGAGGAGAAGATCATATTTCAAATACTCCCAGACATATATTGATTCAGGAAGCTATAGGAGCACCAGTGCCCAATTATGCTCACTTACCACTTATGCTTGCAGAAGATAGAGCAAAATTATCAAAGAGAAAACATGGTGAAATGACATCTGTTAAGTTTTATCAAAAGAATGGTTACTTACCAGAAGCTTTTGTTAATTTTTTAGCTTTTGTTGGATGGAACCCTGGAACAGAAAAAGAAATTTTTTCTTTAAATGAACTTATTGAAGAATTTGATTTATCTAAAGTGCAAAAAGCTGGTGCAATTTTTAATCCTCAAAAATTACTTTGGTATAATAAAGAATATCTAAAGAAATTACCTATAGAGTCCGTTGAAACTGAAATTAAGAAAAGAATAAATAATATAGAAGAGAATCTTCTTCATAGGATTACTCCTGTTATCTTGGAAAGAATAAATGTTTGGTTAGATATAGATACCATGTTATCTAATGGTGAGATTCAGTATTTCTTTGATAAACCAAATGTTGATTTAGATATGGTCCTATGGAAGAAGGGTGGTACCAAAGAAGAAGCAAAAGAAAATTTAAAAATTGTTGCAGATATTTTAAAAAATATTGATGAAAAAGATTTTAATCTCGATTTAATAAAAGATAAATTAATGAAAATTGCTGAAGAGAAGGGGAAGGGGAATGTGCTATGGCCTCTCAGAGTATCTTTGTCAGGTAAAGAAAAATCACCAGATCCTTTTACTCTTCTTTATATTGTTGGTAAAAAAGAATCAATTGAGAGAGTAGAAAAAGTTATTTCTAATTTATAAAATGTTTGATTATAAAAAAGATAAAATTAGATATTTTTTAGTTTTTATTTTTATTATTTCAATTTTATTTTGCAATGAAGTCTTTTCTGAGTCAATATCTGATATAAAAGATAAAATAAGAGAAACTGCTGATGTAAAAGAACAACTTGAAAGGGAAATTGCTCAGTTTGAAAGTCAATTAAAAGAAATTAGTACCCAGGCTAATTCTCTTGCTAATGCAGTAAAAACATTAGATACAACGATAAACAAAAATGCTGCTGATATAAAATTAACTCAAAATAATATTAAGAAGACTGAATTAGAGATAGATAAGTTATCTATCAATATAGATAAAAGTATTGATGTGATAGATCAAAATAATGAAGTTATATCTGAGTTAATAAATGAGATTAATAAAAATGAAGATATAACAATAATAGAAAATTTATTATTATATGAAAATATATCTGAGTTTTGGAATAAAATAGAATATAGTAATAAAATCAAAAATAGTATAAAAGATAAAGTATCTGAAACTAAAGTTGCTAAGAATGATATGGAGAGTGATAAAACAGATGCAATCAAAAAAAGAAATCAATTAATCACATATAAAAGTGAATTGGAAGATAAAAAAAGTATTTTAGAGATAAACAAAAAAGAGAAAGATAAACTTTTGGCTAATACTAAAAATCAAGAAACTAGCTATATTAATATACTGGCTTCTAAAAAAGCACTGAAAGAATCTTTAGAAAAAGAAATCAGTGATTATGAATCACAGCTTAAGTTGATTATTGACCCAAAAAGTTATCCTAGTTCTAAAAACGGTATTTTATCTTGGCCTTTGAATAATATTTATATAACACAAAAATTTGGAATAACATCTGATTCTGGTAGACTTTATCAATCAGGAAGTCATAACGGAGCTGATTTTAGAGCTTCTATTGGTACTAATTTAATGTCTGTTGCTCAGGGAATTGTTGATGATGTGGGAGATACAGATAAGGTTTGTCCAGGAGCTTCTTATGGAAAATGGGTTCTCATTAAACATAATAATGGTTTATCTAGTTTATATGCACACTTATCTTTAATAAAGGTTAAGAAGGGTGATAAAGTGTCTACAGGAAGTCTGATTGGATATTCTGGTAATACTGGATATTCTACAGGTCCACATTTACATCTTGGATTGTTTGCTACTCAAGGCGTAGAGATAAAAAATTTACAAAGTAAGGTCTGTAATGGTACATATACAATGCCAATAGCTGACATTAAGGCTTATCTTGATCCATTGGCTTATTTACCAAAAATTTAATATAATTGTATTTAATAATTAATTAAAATTTATATGGAGAAAAAAGGATTTATAAAAACAATAATAATAATTGTAATTGCTTTAATTGTTCTTGGATACTTTGGTTTTGATGTAGAAAATATAATTAAGTCAGAAAAAGTTCAGAAGAATTTAAATTATGTTTGGGATATGGTATCTAAGGTGTGGAATATTTATCTAGCGGCACCCTTTATATTTATTTGGGATAAATTCTTTGTTGGGGTTGTTTGGAAAGCAGTTGTATCAGTATTGGGCTAGAATCAACCAGAGTAAGGTTTTAAATCGCCAGAGAATAATAATCTATAATACTTGTGTTTTAAAAAACATACAAAAACCCCGAAAAAGGGGTTTTTTGATAAAAACACGAAAATCGGTTTTTTAAGGGGTTATGAATAAAATAGTTTTTTATATAGATACTTAAATAATAGGGGAAAAAATAAATAAATATTTCAATATAATTAAATATAAAAAATAATTTCTATTTATTTAAAAGATTTTATGAACTTCTAATTTTTTACTTATTAACGGGGGGAGTATCTGTTGTTATAAATAAGGCCTTATTTATAATATATCTTTGGGCAAAGATATATTGTGCGACACATATACTATATTCAAACCTATTCTTCCCTCTATATAACAATCCTTTATATAACAATAAATAAAACCACTTAACTAATTAAGCGGTTTTATTCTTTTTATTATAATTTATTTTGCTAAAGCAACTTGCGTTAAATCATTATCTTCTGTATTCCAACATTTTGATGATGATTTCCATGGTTGCCCACCCTCACGGTTATATAGATATTTTGCATAAGCCATATTACCTTCAAGTGTCTCTAAATCAAGTCCAAGTTTTTCTGCTGTCTTTGCGTGATAATATTTATTTATCTGCATAAGACCAACATCACTATTATTAACCTTTCCTTTT
>CAYZNH010000016.1:0-14520 GCA_964479775.1 uncultured Candidatus Saccharibacteria bacterium
ATATAACCTACCTGTTGAATAGGAATTAGTAATATTACCACTAGATGATAAGACACCAACCAAACCACCAACATATGTTGTACCAGTAGCATTACTTGTGGAATACGAGTTATTAATATTTCTATTAGATTCTCCGATCAATCCACCTGTTCTAGATTTTCCATTTACATTACCAGCAGAATAGGATTTTGATATTGTTCCAGCTGATTGATATCCTACCAAACCACCAGTACCATCTGAAAGACCTGTAACACCAGCAACAGAATAAGAACTGTCGATTGTTCCTTCTGATTGTCTTCCTACAAGCCCTCCAATATATGTACCAGATCCAATAACAGTATTACCAGAATAAGAATTAGTGATTGATCCATAAGAAATACCAACTAAACCACCTATGTTTTCCCCAGCACCTATTACAGTAGAGCTAGAATATGAGTTTATAATAATACCATCAGTTTGTTGTTGTCCTACCAACCCTCCAATATGAGATAGTCCATATAAATTACCCGTTGAATAACAGTTGGATATTGTTCCAGCATATTGAAAACCAACAAGTGAACCAACGCTAAATGAACTAGTTGCGTTTATATTAGAATTTATTAATCCAAGATCAGTAATATTACCACCAGAAGAATAACCTAAATACCCAAACAAACCAATATTACTTGTAGATAGTTTATTAATGGTAATATTAGATATCGTATTATTATTACCATCTAAGCTTCCTGTAAAAGAAGATACGGAACTTGTTCCCACGGGAGAAAAACCAGCCCCGCTGTTCCATGTGGAAGTTTCCGAACAGTCTATATCATTCATTAAAATATAATTTGAAGTTAAAGAATCCGCCATTTCTTGTAATTGAGTACATGTGGTTATCTGATATGGGTCTCCTTGTGTTCCAGAACCATTACCAGAAAAAGCATGTGCAGAAGTAAATGTGTTTAGAAGAAATAATACAAAAAATAATAAAAAAATTCTTTTCATTTTTATTATTTTATCATATTTTATATTAAAATGTCTATTTATTTTATATTTTTCCTTTAATCAAATCTTCTTCGAATTGTTTTATACCCTTCAAATCTTTTGAATATTTATTTGTGTCTGGAAAGTCAAGATTAATTATTTTTTTATAAATGATTTCTATAAGTTTTTTAAGATTTTCTATTTTATCTTGGTCTAAACTTAATTTAAGTTCAATTATTTTATTATTCAATTTGTGTGGTTCGACAAAATCTAATATTCCATACTTAACTTTTTTATTATTAGCAAATTCTCTTGAGTTTTCAACAAGAATTTTATAAAACAAAAGTTGTTTTTCATATTCATAAAGTTTGGTTTTTTCATAATCATCCTTACCGGCCCAATCTTCTGTGGCCTTACCCGTTTTATAGTCATGAACCTCAAGCGTGTTTTGGTCAATATTTACAATTCTATCTATTTTTCCAGTTAATTGTGATTCATTGACAACAACACCTTGGTTTCTAAAATTAAACTCAACTATATCATTCTTAGTAAAAACATTTTTTTTGTTTTTTAAAAACACACTTAGTGCTTCAATACCCCTTTCTTTATATTCTTCAAAATCTTTCAAAGATAACCTTTCTTTTTTAAGAAAAACAATGAACCACTCTAATATTTCTTCATTTTTTGCTTCGTTTCCTTTTTTAAGTTCTAAAATTATTTTTTCTAGAGTTGAATGTATTGCAGAACCATAAGACCCAGAAACTGTTTTTGCTTGTGGAAATCTAAGTAAATTTTGTTCAAGAAAAAATTGTGGACCACCCTTTTTTACATTTAAAAAGTTATTTAAATGTGTTACAGACATTTTATAGTCATCAAGAAGTGTTTTTAATAAGTTTTTTTCAGATCCTAAAAACGGTGGTGTATGATAATCAAGCCACGATGCCGTAAGCACCTCGTGTGTTTCTGGTATTGTTTCGTATGGATCAAAATTTTCCTCCAAATATATTTTTCTGAGAGCTTCATTTTTTAATATTTTTTCTTCATCTTCTTGTGATATTAAAAATCTTAATTTTTGTGAATCTTTTCCGTCTTCCTTTGTCTGATAAGAAGTTATATATAAAAATCTTTTGGCACGAGTTAGTGCAACATAAAAAAGTCTGAGTTGGTCATCTTCATTGTCTCCCGCTGGTTCTACGGGTAAATTTATTGGTAAAGATATTTTTGAAGGATTTCTTTTGTTAGCCCATATATCATCTTGACAAGAGAGGACAAAAACAGTTTCAAATTCAAGACCTTTTGCTTTATGAGCAGTTAGAAGGTTTACGGCACCAGATAATTTTGCAAAAGGACTTTGGTCATTTAAAGAAATATCATTTTTTTCATGTAAATCTACAAATTCAACCAAATCTTTTAGTGTAAGTATTTCACCATTTTTATACTCTCTTAAAGCATTTACAAAAACCCTTAAACTTGAGAGAAAAGATAAGTACTCTGCCCTAGAGTGTTCAAATTTATTTTTACTAAAATAATATTCTTTAAAAGGACTTTTAAAAATCTTTGTCTCTATATTTTTATTTTCTTCAATTTGATCATCGTCTTCGTTCTCTTCTGATACTGGTAAATGGGCACCGACTATTTCATCTAAGATTTGTTCTAGTGGTAAACTTTGAGATTTTACCCCCAAATTTATAAAGAATTTTGCTATATCTATGATTTCTTTTTCTGATTCAAGCATTATTTCAAGCCATGTGTCACCAAAGCAATTTGGTTTTGTTGGGTCACCACGTCTCGCTGCCAGGGATATTTTCCAAATTATTTCTCTATCAATATTCCAAAAAGGAAAACTTAAAATCTTCGGAAGAAATTCATCAGCCTCATCTTTATTTTTATCTGATAAAGAAATTAAAAATCTAGATATTAATATTAATTGAGCGATATGTGGCTCTTTAAAAACATTTTGCTCCCTCTCATATCTAATTGGTATTTTAACAGATTGAAAATAAGGAACTATTTTTTCAAGTTGAGCGTGTTTTCTGGCTATAACAGCAATATTTTCCGGTTTTTGTCCTTCTTTTATTAATTTTTCAATTTCTCTTGAAATATAATGGTATTCATGTGTAACGGTTTGAAATTCTTTCCTTTTAATAACCCCTTTTGATATCTTATTGTTTGATGCAATAAGTTCTTTTTCTATTTCTGGCAAAAGTTTTTCTAAACGCTCTTCACCCTTTTTAATAATATGGGAAGCAATGTCCAAAATGTCTTGGGTTGAACGATAGTTTTCTGTCATTGTTACTATCTCGACATCTCTAAAAATGTTTTTAAAATTTAAAATATTAGAGAGTTCTGCTCCTTGAAATTTATAAACAGCTTGATCATCATCACCCACAGCCATGATATTTGGTCTTCCTTCATTTACTTTTGCATCAGCAATAATTCTTAAAATTCTCATCTGGGCTTCGTTTGTATCTTGAAATTCATCTACTAATATATATTGATATTGTTCTTGTATTTCGTATTTTAAAGATGGATTTTTTTCTAAAACACTTAAACAATCAAGTATCATATCATCAAAATCATAGTAACTTTTTTGATTCATTATCTTCTTATATTTTGAATATATATCAGAAACAGCATATAATTTTTCTATATTTACAAAATCTTTAAAAATATTTTTTCCTTCATCGTCTTTTTTAGTCCATTTTGTCTTCCACCCCGTTATAGGAGTAGATTTCCCTGTTTCCACTGCTTCTTCATAGGTTTTTTTAAGTGATGTATATATAGATAATGCTATATTATGAAAATATAATGATGGGAAAGTTTTTGTTGATTTTTCTGCAATTTTTAAAATCTTATTAAGTGCTTTTTCTACCTTGGGAAAAATCTCTTTACTAATTTTTTCTTCAAAAGTCGATTGAATTATTTCGTTTATATTTGGAAGTATTTCTTCATTGTGTTTTATAATTTCATTAAATTCTTCTGGATCAAGTCCTGCTTTTTTTAAAATAGAAATTATCTTTAAGGTGTCTCTTAGATAGACAAAACCCTCTTCGGGGTGTAAGACCCTGAGAGGATTTTTTGGTGGTAGATCTTCAAAAATTTCTTGTAATATTTGTATTTGAGTAAGTTCATCTGCTGGAGAATAAAAAGCTCCATTATAGAAATATTCTGGATATTTTTGTATTATTTCTACACAAAAATTATGAAAAGTATGGATAGCCACACGATATGCTTCTTCACCAATAAGTCCCGCGAGGCGTTTCCTCATATTTACCGTAGCTGACTCTGTAAAAGTAAGACAAAGAATATTTGATGGTAGTATTTGTGTCTCTTTTAAAATTTTCCCAACCCTTAAGCTCAGTATTTCTGTTTTTCCTGATCCTGGACCAGCAACAACAAGAAGTGGTCCCTCTATCGTGTCGACTGCTTTTTTTTGGTTTTTATTTAACTCTTTATACCTTTCTTCAAAATTCATATTTATATAATAACATTTATCAAGAGACAAAGAAAAGAAGCACTATCTTTCGATAGTGCTTCATAAATTAATAAAACTCTTTAAACTCATAAGTTCCCGGTGTCTCCCCAGAGATTACTACCACCTGAAATACAGGCCTAGATATTTTAAGTAGTTGTCCCTCAACGTCTCTAAGAAACAGAACATTTCCTTTACAGAACGAGACAACTATAGTCATGGTTGTCCGGGGGTGAATTTTCACAGCTTTTTTAGTAAAAAAATCACCGTCCCTTCTTTCAAGGAAAAGTTTTGTATTGGTATTGTTGCTAATAACAACAGATTCTTTCTTAAAACGATATATCAATATTCTGAATTTACGTGATAAATTATCACATAATCTCCAATAAATATTACTGATTTTTTTCCAACCGTAGATCGGTTCCTTTAAAAGATCAAACATAAAAACTCCTTTTTTGGGGTTGTTTTTCCTTTTCGAATAATACTCTTATTTAAAAAACATGCAAACTAAAAATCCAAATCTTTAATTGTAGATTTTTCTTTATAATAAATTAATTTTGTTTTATTTTTTTCTATGTTTTCTATTATATTCCAAGCCAATATTGTATTTTTTATTGTTGGAAAATTTTCTTTTTTATCATTAAAAAAATCTAACAACAACTTTTCATAAGAATTATTTTTATTATCAATATTTATTACATTACCATCAATTTCTATATAAAATTCTTTTTTATTAAACTTTTTACCAGTAATAAATTCGATTACTTTTGTTTTTGTTTTAATTTTTAATTTTATAAAAGTTTCTGTATCAGATTTTTTATTAATTTCTCTTACATATCCCTCATTTTTACCATTACCATATTGTCCCCTAATAAAATCTATAATTTCAAAATGTTTAAATTCATCTTCTGGATTTTTTAAAATTTTAAATAATATATTAAAAAAATGATTCTGCACCATATCTTTCAGAGCTCCAACTTCATCATAATAGGTTATACGATTTTCTAAACCGACTTCTTCTAAAGAAACTATTTTAATAGCACAAAAATTTTTTTTATTTATGTTTAAAACCTCATCTTTAAAAATATAATGATCTGAAATAAATACATCCTCCACTAGACCATTATCTCTGATACTTTTTTCTAAGTTTTCTGCTGTTTTTAGATTTTCTCCAAAAGGTTTTTCTATAAGTAATTTAACTTTATAATTATCTTTTTTAAGGTTACCGACATAATTAATTATTTGTTCAATGTTTTGTGGTGGCAATGCTGAAAAGAAAAAGTTTGTATCATTCTTGTCTATTTTTTTTATACATTCTTCGCAGACCACTTCTTTTTCTATTGAAATTTTTGTATATTCTGGTTGTTTATTAAAATTTGAAAAACACTGACTATCTTTACAAATAAAGGAATTATAAGAATTATTCTCCAAATTTTTTCTTCCTAGAGCTATTATTTCTAAATCTGGTAAATTTATTTTTGATAATGCTGGTACTATTTTTCTCTTTACTAAATCCCCTGTTGATCCAAAAATAAAAAATTTCATAAATATTATACTAACATAAAAGCACCTTTTTGGGGTGCTTTTGATGGTTGTATTATTTATCCTTTATAATCAAAGTTATTTTCCACCGGTGTCTTTGGTGTGGTACTGGTAGAATTTTGATAAGTATTTTGTTTATCAAAATCTATTTCTTCTGTTGACGTTGAAATACGATCATTAATTATACCTTCAGTATCACTTTCTTTTTTATTTCCAAAGTACCAAAAGGAAAAAATTATTACTATAATAATTACTAAAATAGAAACCCAAGAAAAAATCATTTTTTTATTTATTTCATTTTGCATATTTTTTGGTAGTGGATTTAAATTATGTTTAATCTACTATTTTTTAATTATAACATAAAAAGTAAATTGTTACTATAGATTTAAATTAATCTTGAATATCACTCCTTTTTTCAGAAATATCTATAGGGTACTCACCAGAAAAACATGAGGTACAAAACTTATCTTTATCTATGTGAGTTGCTTCTAACATCCCATCAAAAGAAAGAAAACTCAATGATGTACACCCGAGAAAATCTCTTACTTCTTCCACGGTTTTACCTGCTGAGATTAATTGTCTTTGTATTGGTAAATCTATTCCATAGAAATCTGGATATTTAACTGGAGGTGAACTTACAAGAAAATGAACTTCTTTTGCGCCCGTCTCGAAAAGTATTTTTACGAGTTGCTTTGAAGTTGTACCCCTAACAATTGAATCATCAATGATAATGATTTTTTTGTTCTCGATAACGTTTTTAAGAGGAGCGAGTTTGAGTTTAACTCCTTGGTCTCGTATGTGTTGTTCTGGCTCAATAAATGTTCTGTGAATATATCTACTTTTTATTAAACCCATTTCAAGAGGTATTTTTGAAAAAATTGAATATCCTATTGCCACAGGAATAGCAGTTTCTGGTACAGGGATTATTACATCTGCATCTATTTTATATTCTCTTGCAAGTTTTTCGCCAAATCTTTTTCTTACATCATAAACTGTTTGACCCAAAAGAATACTGTCTGGTCTTGAAAAATAAACAAATTCAAAAATATCTAACTTTTGGTTTCCCTTCATTATTTGTTTAATTCTTAAACCATTTTCATCTACAACAACCATTTCTCCAGGCTCAACATCTCTTATGTGAGTGGCACCTATAGGATGAAAAGCACATGTTTCTGATGCAAAAACATAACCGCCATTTAGTTTTGCTATTGAAAGTGGTCTTATTCCATAACTATCCCTTATGGCAATAATTTTATTCTTATTCATTATTAATATAGAAAAAGATCCTACAAGCATGGGAAAAATTTCTTCAACTGCTTTTTCTAATTCTTTACCTTCTTTTGTTAAGGAATAAATAGCTTCTGCTATTATCTTTGAATCAGAACTTGTTTTTAAGCTTACCCCCTTACTTTTAAGGAACTCTGTTAGTTTAACTACACTTGGTAGATTTCCATTATGAACCAAAACAAAACTGCCATCTTCAACTTCTATAGGGTGAGCGTGTTCACTGCCTGTACCAGAGGAAGTAGAGTATCTGTTATGTCCAACCGCAATATGACCACTTAAATTTTTAATTATTTCTTCATTAAAAACCTGAGAAACCAAACCGTTATTTTTATGACAAAAAATTTCTTTTCCATCAGTAGCTGCTATACCAGAACTTTCTTGACCCCTGTGTTGAAGTGCATATAATCCAAAAAAGGTTAAACGACTTACGTCGAGATTTTTTCCATAGATTCCAAACACAGCGCATTTTTCACCTATGTTTTCCATATTTAGGTATTATACATTTTCTATAAAACAAATACCAATAAAAAACCGCACTACGAGATTTCGTAGTGCGGCATGATTTTGTCTGTCTATCTTTTGATCAGACCAATAACGTGTAAGATGGCATCAGATTTTGTACATTCTTCTCCCAAAAACACACCCTTATTTCCCAAAACATTAAGAAGACTTTCCACGTAATATGGAACGGCGGTCATTGGAAATACTAAACCATGAAAATCTTTCATCCTTGCAATTTCTTCAGCAAGAGGAAGGGTTTCGGGTTCTTCGGGAAGCGGTTTTCCAATCTGTCTTGCGGTGAGATTCCCATCGAGAAGAACATAAGAAATATTGCTTTTGTTTATCTCAAATAATTCCATAGCATCTTTGAGATTATGGGCAATAATAAAACTTGCCCCATTAGCTTCAAGCATTCTACTGATGAGTTTGCTCACCATCGGATCATCCTCAACAACAAGTATCAGTTTTTCTTTCATAACCTTAAACCTTTCAAAAAACAAAGAGACAAAAAGTCTCTTTAACCTAAGAATAATACTATCATAGTTTATTTAAAAAGTCAATATAAAAAAGATTATTATAGGTTATAATATGTGTTATATATGAATAAAATGATTTTTCAAAAAATAAAGGAATCTATCAAAAAAATCCCTTTTTCTCATTGGTCTTATGATACCCTTTTTCTAGTCTTCGGTGCTGTTTTTATTGTTTCTGGTTTATATTTAAATAGTCAATTAATAAGATTCTCAAATAATATAAATTCTCTTTCAGAAAGGATATCTACCTTAGAAAATAATTTTTCTTCAACGACAAAAAATCTAGAAGAAAATATTGCAAAAACACACTCTGATTTATCAAGCGCCCTAAATCAAGAAAAAGAAAACTTAGAAGATAAGATTGGTGATTATAGAAAAGATGTAAAAGATATTTCTGGAACAATCGATACACTAGAAAAACTTAGTAAAACTGATCCAGAACTTTTACAGAAATATTCTAAGGTTTTTTTCTTGAATGAATACTATCAACCAGTTTCCCTATCAGAAATATCTTCAGAATATAAATATACAGATTTAAAAACACTTAAAATTCACTCCGAAGTATTACCACACTTGGAAGAAATGTTTGATGAAGCAAAACAAGATAATATTGAATTATATGTATCTTCTGCTTTCCGTTCTTTTAATGAACAAAATGCTTTAAAAACAAACTATTCAATTACTTATGGTGCTGGCACAGCAAATCAATTTTCTGCAGATCAGGGATATTCTGAACACCAACTAGGAACAACGATTGATATATTAACAACTGGACTAAACGGTCAATTAACTGGCTTTGAGACCACACAGGCTTATGAATGGCTTAAAGACAACGCTTACAGATATGGCTTTGTACTTTCATATCCAGAAAATAATCAATTTTATATTTTTGAACCGTGGCATTGGAGATTTGTTGGTATAAAACTTGCAAAATATCTTCATAATCAAGATAAAAATTTTTATGATTTAGATCAAAGGAAGATTGATGAATATTTAGTTTACCTATTTGATTAATTTTTAAGGATATTTTCTAAATCTAATATTGAGTTAATTATAAAATTCGGTTCTACTTCTTTTATAGTCTTATAGTCTTGAAAACCGCTAGTGACAGCAATAATTTTTCCTATGCCGACTTCTTTAGCTTCGATTATGTCTCCGGCAGTATCTGTTATAAAAGTTAATTCTTTAGAGTTTAAATTGTGTTTTTTGAATAATGTATTAAATTTATTGACCTTACTGACATCTACATCATTACCCATTATTTCTATAAAATAATTAATATTATTTGATATACAAAATTCTTTTATTGTATTTGAATTATTTCCTGAAATAATATGTAAATTAAAATCTTTACTCAATTTTTGTAGCACTTCTTTTTTAAAAGGATTTAATTTTAAATTTTTAATTCTTTCTGAATATTCTTTATCAAAGTTTATTTTTTTACCAATTCTAGGTTCTACAAAAACAACTTCACTAAATTTCACTTTCCATTTATCTTTATAGTTATCCAGTGTTAATGATGGATAATTTATTTTTGCTATTTCAAAAGCAAGTTCTAATGTATCAGCTATTACTCCATCAAAATCAAAAATAATTGTTTTTTTCATGTTGTTTATAAATTAATATCTTATAATACATTATCCTAAATTAATTAGAAATTGAAATAAAAGAATAAATAATATAAAATATATATAAGAGTTGGTCGAAGATTACTCATTAAAAAATTTTTAAATAATATGGCAAAAGGAAACGCATCTAGAAAGAAGGAAACAAAGAAACCAAAGAAAGCTAAAAAATAATAAATAAAAAAACAGATACTCTAGGGTATCTGTTTTTTATTATTTATTTATAATAATTTAACACAGCTTTTATTCCAGCTAAATTTTGTTGCCATTCAATAGTTTCGTGTGTTTTTAATTCAACAGTAATTGCCGGAATATTAATAGATGCGAGCCATCCTTCTGCATCACCTGTTATTTCATAACCATCAAAAGTTTTTATTGGAGAATATCCCGAAGCGAAAGAATATGCGTTCATAATATCTATGGTCTGTGGCAATATTCCATTGTTACATTCGGAAGCATAGACTGCATTTGATTGACTATGCCAAAAAATTACAGCTACTAGTTTATTTTTTTCAACATAGCCCTTTATGGCTTGAGCTTCTGGTTCAGAAAAAGCTGAAGTTCCAGCACTTACTTTCTTACTGCGCCACATACTTTCTGGTTTCCACTTACAACCAAAATTTCTGTTTAAATCTACATTGTTGTTATTAAACCTGCCAATTTCCTGACTTTGTTTTGTGCTTGTCGGTATGTCAGAAATTGTAAGACGTCCAGATTTAGGAATTACTTTGTATAAACCATCAGGATTAGCATTTGGAATTATTTTTATTGTAATATCTTTTGGTATTACATCTCTATTTGTATAGAGATAATCAATAAAGTTATAAGCTAAAATAACACTGTTCCATTCATAACCGCCATGTATTCCCCCAACAAACAAAATGTTTTTTTTACCATTTCCATATGAATATGATTCAATATTTCTTCCTTCAACAGACTTACCAATTATTTCATACTTAACTTCTTCTTTAGTAAGATTATTTTTATTTTCTTCTTTTGGTAATGTTTTTTTATATAACAAAATTCCCAAAGATACTAATATAGCTATAACGACAATTGATAAAATTGTCGTTATAGCTGTTTTAGACAGAGATACTTTCATTATTTATTATAATATTTAAGAATAGAGTCTATACCAGCTTTATTTTTACTCCATTCAATATCGTCGTGTGATGTTAATAATACACTGATAGCGGGTATTTTTTCTTTAGCAAGCCAGTTTACCATATCACCAGTTATTTCATAAAAATTAAATTCTTCATAAGCAGGATATCCAGAAGCTTTTGCATAAGTATTCGTAAGGACTTTTGTTTCTGATAAAATACCATTGTGACAACTTGATGAATAAACTCCACCAGCAGCACTGTACCAAACGATAACAGCTATAGGTTTATTTTTCTCAATATAACCTTTTACAGCTTGTGCTTCTGGTTCAGAAAATACACTTTCTCCACCACTAACGCTTTTGTTTTGCCATTTAGCACTAGCCTGCCAATCACAATCAAAATTTCTGTTTAGGTCTACATTATTACCATTAAATCTTCCAGAAATTACAACTGATTCAGAAGTGGAAACATCTGTTTTATTAAATTTGTATGATGTACCAACAACTTTAGATAAACCATCTGGGTTTAAAACAGGAATAACTGTAACTTTTATATCTGTAGGTATAGTACTAGATATTTCTTTTAAATAATTCATCGCTTCGTAAGCCAAAAGTGATGTATTCCATTCATAGCCACCATGTATTCCTCCGATAAATAAAATTTCTTTTGTTCCTGTACCAAAATGATATGCCACAATATCTTCACTTAAAGCAGATTTACCAATAAGTGTTTTTGTTTTATCTTCTGTAGATGTCGCAACTTTAATTAAATTATCTGTAGTTGTAGATAATTGATCAGATTCATTATTTACAGTTATAGTATTAGTCGAATTATTAATAAAATAATATACACCAATTCCAATAAGTATAATAACTATCAAAAAAATAATTGTCTTTTTCATAATACTTATATTATATCATTAATACATTGTAAAAGTGCAACTAAAAATAACCCTGTTAAATAAAGGGTTTATTTTGTATTATTTGGTAATTTTGTTTAAATTACCATTTATAATAATAGGATTAAAACCAATTATTTCATCCTTTAAAATACCTTCTGGAATTTCATTATATAGAAATATCTTTTTATTAAATCTAAAAGCATCATACATTTCTAAAAAAGTTGCTCCACCTATATAGTTTTTATATTCTTCTTTATCAAAATTTAACACTAAAACAGCATCCTGTTTTTCAATTTCCCCAATGCTTTGTTTAAACATCCCAGATTTCCATTTTGCATGTTCTTCACGACTAAGTTCTTTAAATCTGGCTTCTGTTCCAGGATCTTCAAAACAATTAGGTAGAGTTATTTCGTGACCGTTTTTTTCTAGTTTATTTTTAATTTCTGGAATCTCAGAATAAAATCTTTTACTACAAACAATAAAAATCCTCATATAAAAATTATATCAAAATATTAATTTAAATCTATTTTTATATCTTTTTATGAACCATCCTATAAAAATAAAAAATATTAAATATAATATTGTAGAAAACCACGCTGGAAAAAAACGATAAAATATATCAAATCTGGATAAAATAGGCCAATGAATCAAATAAATTTCATAAGAAAATATACCAAACCAATAAAATAGCCGATTTTCAAATTTAGAAATCAAAAATAAAAGTATTATAGCTCCACCAGTTAATAAACTGGTTAATTGTTCATACCAGAATAAATCACCAACATGAGAATAGTAAGCAGTGTAGCTTATTAAACAAACCAAAAATATCGTAAAAAAGTAGTAGTGAGTTGTTTTTAAAAAATTAAAATATTTTTTATTTTGCCAGTTTTGTATCAAAAATATTTTTAGTAAATTATCTTTATATTTGAAAATTAAACCTCCAGTAAAGACACCCAGTGGAAAAGCTAGAAAATGTAACTTATATAAATACATAACCTGTTTTAATACTTGAGGATTCCAAAGTATTAATAAATAACTTATCAAAACCAAGATTATTCCAGATATCCAAGGATATTTACGAGAAAACACCAGAGGAAACAATAAATAATAAAAGACAATAAAGGTAAAATACCAAAGCGGTGAATTAATGTCTACAAAGAGGTCGGCTCGTGGAAATAAACCCAAAAGTGATTGTACTATATAACCAAGATCGTAGATTTTATTTAAAAATAAAAAATCTAAAACAAAGAAAAATATGAGTGTTAACCAAAATGGTTTGTAAAGTTTTAATAATTGATGTTTGTAAAAATTTGGTATAGATATTTTTTTTGATAGATTACTAGTAACCATACCGTAGCCAGATAAGAATAAAAATATATTAACCCCAACTCCAGCAAGAACAGAAAGTGGAAATAAAAATTTATTATCACTGACTAAACAATATCCAATATGAGAAAATATAATAGAAAGTATAGCAAAACCCTTAAGTTCTCGTGTAATATTTAAAGAAAAACCACCAATAGTTTTTCTTCTAAAACTAAAAATAAGGGCGATTATAAAAAAAATTAAAAAAAATTGTGTTGATTGGACCACATTATTTATTGTGATAATCATTTTTTTATATATCTAATTATATACCCAAAAACTATTCACTCAAAAAATTAAAAATTAAAAAAACCGAGTCTTTATGACTCGGTTTTTTAATTATTTTTTACTCTTAGAAACAACCTTCTTTACGATACTTTTTAAAGAAATTGTTTTTTTCTTTTTTTCCTCTACTTTCTTTTCTGGTTTTAAAGTTACTTTTGTATCTTTTTCTAGTGTTCTAATTAAACTATCAAGCTTAATTGTTATAGATTCTAATTGTTTTTTTATATCATCTATTTTTTTATCATCTACCTGTGGTTTTGATGAAAAACTTGGTGTAAAATCTTTTCTTTCAAAAGAAGGTCTTGAGTTTCTGTCGTCTCTTCTGTCAAAATTTCCTCTAGGTGAAGAATCTTGTTTTGTACGGAAACAATCACTGCAATAAACAGGCTTATCACTCATCGGACGAAAAGGAATTTTACAAGATTTATGACACTCAGCACACTCTGCATCAAACATTTCTTTTCTTTCATCTCCTCTGTCTTTATTTCTAAAATCTGGTCTTTTACCAAAACTTGGGCGTCCACCACCTCTATTAAAACCACCTCTTCCTCCTCTATCACCACCAAACCCACCTGATCTTTTATATCCATCCATAAAATTATTTTATATAAATTATATTATCTATTAAACCAAAAACAAAACACAAACTACTTATCTTCACTGTGAGAAGAAAGCCAGTCCATAAGCTTTTTTCTATGTTTATCTATTGTCCACTCTTTATTTTCACCAAAAAGTCCAGGATAAGTAGCCTGAAATCTTAAAAGAGTTTGAAGAGATGCTCTAGGAAAAGCCTCTGGAACATTTTCATTATAATACTGAACAAAGTCTTTTGTTTTTACTCCAACAAAATTTAAGTCAGGTTCGCTGTTTTTCCTATCTTTCACTTATTGATATTAACATAAAATTAATAAAAAGCCAAGGGGTAAAAAATATCCAGCAA
>CAYZNH010000017.1:0-11322 GCA_964479775.1 uncultured Candidatus Saccharibacteria bacterium
CTGTTCAAGAAGTTGATTTTATTGTTGGTAAGAATTTTATTATTACAACTAGGTATGAAAGCATAGATGCTTTAGAAAGGTTTGCAAAGAAATTTGAAGTAAATACTATACTTGATAAGGGTGTTATGGAGGATAATGCTGGGTATATTTTTTATTATATAATCAAAGAATTATATAAATCCATGTCAGACGAGCTTGATAGTATAAATGATAAAATGAAATTTATTGAAAAAACTATTTTCCGTGGAAAAGAAAAAGAGATGTTACTAGATATCTCAAAAGTTAGTCATGACTTAATAAGTTTGAATCATTTAATTAATTCACATAAAGATATAATTGAATCTTTAGAAAATAAAGGCTCTGATATTTTTGGTGATAATTTTTCTGAAAATTTTTCAAAAATATTAAATGAATATTATAGAATTAAAAATAATTTAAACAGTAATATAGATTTTATTAGAGAAATAAGAGATACAAATGATTCATTACTTTCATCTAAACAAAATGAAATAATGAAAATATTGACCATTGTTACTTTTTTGGCGCTACCTTTTACTGTTATAACAGGTTTTTTCCAAATGAATACCAATAATACCCCAATAATTGGCGATGTTAATGATTGGGAAATTATAGTTATAGGTGAAATAATAGTAATGTTACTACTTGCTTTGTTTGCTAAATTTAAAAAATGGTTTTAAAAATGTTTGATTTTTTAAAAAGAAAAAATAATATATTACCCGAACCTTTGTTTTTATATAATTCTTTGTCTAAAAATAAAGATATTTTTAAACCTATAAAAGAAGGTAAAGTTTTATTTTATCAGTGTGGACCTACAGTATATTGGACTCAGCATATTGGAAATATGAGAGCAATGGTTCTTTCTGATTTAATAAATAGAACATTAAGATATATTGGATATGATGTTAAATTTGTTCGTAATTATACTGACGTCGGACATCTTACTTCCGACCAAGATTTCGGAGAAGATAAAATGGAAAAGGCTTCTAAGAGAGAAAACGCCTCGCCTAAAGAAATATCTGAAAAATATATAAAAATCTTTGAAGATGATGTAAGTGATCTTAATACTTTACCCCCAGATTTTAAACCAAAAGCTACTGAATATGTTGATGAAATAATTGATATGGTTCAGGTCTTACTTGATAAAGGTTTTGCTTATACTACAGATCTTGCAATATATTTTGATATTTCTAAGGCAACTGATTATACAAAGTTATCAAAACAAAATATCGAAGAAAATATTTCTGGTGCTGGATCTGCTGATGTTGAAGATCCAAACAAGAAACATTCTGCTGATTTTTCTGTTTGGTTTTTTAAAGCTGGTAAACATAAGAATGCATTGCAATATTGGAAGTCACCTTTTATATCACCGCTTGTAGAAGATGGGGAGGGGTTCCCAGGTTGGCATATAGAATGTTCTGCAATGATAAGGAAACTTTTAGGAAAAACTATTGATATTCATATGGGAGGAATAGAACATATTCCAGTTCACCATACAAATGAAATAGCGCAAAGTGAGGCCGTTAATGGTGTTTCTCTTTCAAATTATTGGTTACATAATGAATGGTTAGTTACTAATAATAGTAAAATGGCTAAATCTGAAGGAACAAGCTTTAGTTTGGGTGATATAAAAGAAAAAGGTTTTAATCCCTTAGCCCTCAGATTTTTCTATATGCAAGCCCATTATCGTTCAAGACAAAACTTTACATGGGAAGCCCTTGAAGCGGCAGATACTGGATATAAACGTCTGGTAAATACTATTCAATTGTTTGATGGTAAAATTGGTAAAATTAATGAGAGTTTTAAGGAATCATTTTTAGAAAAAATTGCAGATGATTTTAATATTTCTCAAGCTCTCGCTGTATTATTTGAAGTATTAAAATCAGATATTTCAAATGAAGATAAACTTGCTACGGTATTAGATTTTGATAAGGTTTTGGGTCTTAAACTGGATTCTATTAAAATAGAAGTAAAGACAAATATCCCTGAAGAAGTTAAAAAACTTGTAGAAGAGAGAGAAGAAGCCAGAAAGAATAAAGACTGGGCTAAATCTGATGAAATTAGAGCTAGAATAGCCACTTTAGGGTATGAGGTGAAAGATATGAAAGATGGACCAATAATAGTTATAAAATAGAAAATAGAAAGTAGAAAGTAGAAAGTTCATAAAGTATTAAAATACAAAAAATTGACATCTAATTTATTTAGATGTACTATTAATAATAGTTGTGTTTTTGTTTTTTCACAAAAACAAAGGAGGTATTATGAATAAGTACCAAGGATTGTATCTCGTATTATCAATAATTGGTATTTGTATAATTTTTGCAAGTATTAGTTTTGTTAAAATGTATTTTTGTAAAAGTCTTGGAATTATCAAAAATTGGCCAGTAATATATTTGGGAATATTGTTGTTTGCAATAGGGATTTCTTTTGTTTTTTATTTTGTCCATTAGTATTAGAATACATGGACAAAAGTTTGACCACTCTATTCAATGGGTGGTTTTCTTTTTGTATAAAAACTTATATTTAAGTATCTATATTTACTTTACAAACTTTATGAACTTTATACTTTTAACTAGGGTTAGAATTACTTACTAGTAATTTTAACCCTTTCTCCACAATTTAAACACAACTTATTCATACTTTCATCATTGCGGTTTCTTTCTACTGCATGATAAAATAGGTCAATGGTAACAGAAATGAGAAAAATAAATGTTCGTATTCCACCTCAAAATGTTGAGTCAGAGAGAGCGTTGCTTGGTTCTATAATGCTTCGTCCAGAAGCGCTTCCAGAGATAATGGATATACTTCGTCCTGAGGCTTTTTATTCTGAAAAACATAAAACTATCTTCTTGTCTATGATGGAGCTTTATGAAAAAAGGGATCCTATAGATTTTCTTACTCTTTCATCAAAGTTAAAGGAAAAAGGAGAACTTGAACGTATTGGTGGTATGAGTTATCTTACAGAAATTGTAAACACTGTTCCTTCTTCTTCTAATGCTGAACATTATGCAGAAATAGTTCAAAAGAAATATACAATGCGCAGACTTATAGAGGCCGCTGAGGGTATTGCTAATTTGGGATATGATGAAGAGAATGCTTTAGAAGAAGTTTTGGATAAAGCAGAGAAAAAAATCTATGATGTTACAAGTAAAAATCTTTCTGGAAAATATGTAGAAATGAAAGATGTTTTGGGTGAAGCGATGGATAGACTTGATAGACTTCACAAAACCCAGGGTGAACTTCGCGGAGTACCTAGTGGTTTTAAAGATCTCGATGCTAAACTCTCTGGTTTTCAAAATTCAGACCTTATTATTCTCGCAGCTCGACCCTCTATGGGAAAAACTTCTTTTGCACTTGATATAGCAAGAAATGCAGCAATAAGACACAATATTCCTACTGCAATATTTTCTTTGGAAATGAGTACACAACAGCTTGTGGATAGAATGCTATCTGCAGAGTCTCGTGTAGATGCATGGAGACTTCGTACAGGTAAACTTACTTTAGATTCAGAGTTTGAACAAATTCGTGCTTGTCTCGACCCTCTTTCAAAGGCACCTCTTTATATAGATGATCAGGCTGCAAATAATATTCTTAAAATTCGTTCTATTGTCCGTAGGCTTAAACATGAGAAAAATCTCGGCCTTGTTCTTATAGATTATTTACAGCTTATGACACCGGTGCAGAGTAAGGGTAATGATAATGTCGTTCAACAAATAACAGAAATTTCCCATTCTCTCAAACAGCTCGCTAAAGAGTTTGATGTGCCTGTAATTGCTCTTTCACAGCTTTCCCGTGCAGTTGAGCAAAGAGGAGGAAGACCTAGGCTTTCAGACCTGAGAGATTCTGGTTCTATTGAACAGGATGCTGATGTTGTTATATTTATTCACAGAGAGTTAAATGATGAAGGGGGTGGAAGAAAGCAAACAGCCGAAATACTCATAGAAAAGCATAGAAATGGTCCAACAGGTAAAGTTGATTTGTTCTTCGATCAGGATAAATCTTCTTTCCTTTCTGTAGATAAGTCAGATTTCGGAGATTTTAGTGGTGCTGGAGGGTTATAGGGTTTGTGTCATTCCCGCGTAGGCGGGAATCCAGTATTAAAAAATAATGAGTAATAATTATTATGTTTATATCCTAGCTAGTAAATACAAAGGGACATTATATGTTGGAGTTACTAATAATTTATCACGAAGAATATATGAACATAATAATAAGGTGATTGACGGTTTTACGAAAAAGTATAATGTTGATGTGTTAGTATATTATGAAATAAGTGATGATATATCATCGGCTATACAAAGAGAAAAGTGTATAAAAAAATGGAATAGAGATTGGAAAATTAAATTAATTGAAAGTGTTAATCCTAAGTGGGAAAATCTTAGTGAAGATTAAAATACTGGATTCCCGCCTGCGCGGGAATGACATACAAAAAAACAATAAAAACATAGCATTTCTGTCATCCTCGTGCATACGGGGATCCAGTATTTAAAAATATTATGAATTCCATAGACAAACTTATAAGAATATTTTCAGAATTCCCAGGGATTGGACCAAAACAAGCAAGAAGGTTTGTCTATTTTCTTATTACTCGACATGAAAGCTACATTGAAGAATTTAAAAGAGAAATAACTGAGCTTAGAAATGAAATAGAGACTTGTATCGACTGTAAAAGATATTTTTCTAAGGGTACGAACAATAAAAATATTTGTAGTATTTGTGGAGACTCTACTCGTGACAATAGTCAACTTATGATAGTAAGTAGAGATATAGATTTTGAAAATATCGAAAAAAGCCATTTCTTCAATGGTAAATATTTTATTCTTGGGGGTGTTGTACCAATACTTGATAAAAACCCAGAACAAAGAGTTCGCTTAAAAGAGCTTTTAAAGCTTATAAATAAAATGGCAGAAAAAAACCTAAATCAGTCAGAAGGACTGGTCGGTCAATCCAACAATGTTGGATTGAGAGAAATAATAATGGGTCTTGATGCAAATTCTGAAGGTGAATATACAACTGAGATTATTAAAAATAATCTATCCCCTATTGTCACAAAATATAATATAAAAATATCAGAGCTTGGCCGTGGACTTTCTACCGGTACTGAGCTTGAATACTCTGATTCAGAAACTATTAAGAATGCATTGAAGAATAGGAGTTAAGATATTTTATGATATGTATAATATAATTATTATTAATTATGAATAATTTAGAAAAAGAAATAATAAAAGATGACGAAGAAATTAGATATTTGAAATCAAGTATTGATTCTTTTGAATTATTTATAAAGAACTTAGACTCATTAAGTGATCAACCATTAAACCCTGAGAGAGAAAAAGAACAGGTATGGGGTGTTTTAAGACAACTCGATGTTTTTTTAAGAAGAGTTATTGCAGGTAGTTCTGAACATTTAGAAGTTCAATTTGCTTTTGTAAAATCAGCTATTGATAAAATGCAAGAAGAGATTGCTAAAGGAGGAGATATTATTGAACTCGATTCTCATTTTCTTAGTCATGCTTTAAACCCAATTCTTGATGATTTTTATTTGTTAGGAAAACGAGAAATGTTAGATGATGAGAGTATTAAAAAGATTATGGAATTTTGTGCAAAAGTTCGTGAAAGTATCGGTCAATTTGAATATGCTTATGAATTATACAAGAATTCATATCCAGAGAAATATGAAAAAAAATTAGCTGATGTTGATATCAGTAGGGAATATTTTCCTAATTTTAAGGCTTATATAAAAGGAGAAAAAGATTTGGTTAGTGCTAATCTAAAAAGTGATTTTTTAAATTTGATTTCTGATATTAGTACTAGTTCATTTATGAAGGTTGATGCGAAAGATACAGCTTTAAAAATGTGTCAATTTTGTATTGAATTAATAAAAGAAAAAATATAATTTTTTATTATTTTATCTTTTCTATAAAACCCCGAAGCTCACCATGGTGAGCTTCGGGGTTTTAATTTTTCTTAAATCATGAATCTTGAATCATAAATCTACCCCTTCCTCCTAATTGCTTCTCTTATAAACTCCGTAAAAAGCGGATGTGGTGCAAGTGGTCTTGCGAGAAACTCTGGGTGGAACTGTGTACCCAAAAAGAATGGATGAACTTTTTTAGGAAGCTCGGCTATTTCCATAAGTACTCCATTTGGTGATTTACCAGAAAATATCAAACCTGCATCTGTGATTTTTTTAATAAACGCTGGGTTAACTTCATATCGATGTCTATGTCTCTCTTGTATGATTTCTTTCCCGTATGCTTTATAAGCTAAGGTACCTTTTTCTATATGTGCGCTATAAGACCCAAGTCTCATACTTCCACCATAATTACATTCTTCAAGTTTTTTCTTTTGATCTGACATTATATCTATAACAAGTGAGCTAGAACTTTTATCTATTTCTGCAGTATTTGCATCTTTAAGTTTTAATACATTTCTTGCATATTCAATAACCATAAGTTGCATACCATAACAAAGTCCAAAGTATGGAATCTTATGTTCTCTCGCATATTTTATAACAGCAAGCTTCCCTTCTATACCAGACTCTCCAAAACCACCAGGGACGATTATTCCTCCAAATTTATCTAATTTTTTGAATTTGGAAACCAAGGAGACGCCTTTTTTGGGATTTAAGGCCTCACCTTGATTACTCTCGAAATCCCTAGAATTTATAGTGTGGATTTTTGCTTTTACACCAAGCTTATAAGCTGAATATTTGATAGCTTCAAGCACAGATACATAAGCATCTGTAAGTACGAAGTCTCCGGTATTAAAATATTTTCCAACTATAGCAATATCTACAGTACCTTTTGTATTTTTTACACTTTTTGCAAACTTAATCCACTCACCTATTCCAGGAGCATTTTTCTTTTCTTTTAAATGTAATATTTTCAGAACAATTTTACTTATATTATCTTTTTCAAAATTTATTGGAACATCAAAAACACTTTCAATATCTGGAGCAGAGATTATGTGCTCAACTGGTAAGCTACAAGAAATAGCAATTTTTTCTTTTCTTCTGTGATCCATAGGTACTTCACTCCTAGCAATAATAATATCAGCATTTACTCCGTATGAATTTAACTGACGAAGAGCATTTTGGGTTGGTTTTGATTTCATTTCCCCCAGCGCATGTGGTACTGGTAAGAAGCTCACCATTACAAAAGCGACATCGTCTGGATATCTGACTTTCATTACACGAGCAGCTTCTATAAACATTATGTTTTGATAATCGCCTATTGTTCCACCTATCTCAACCACCGTTATATCTGACTTATTTACTTTTGCTGATTTCTCGAATCTGTTGATTATTTCGTCTCGAATGTGAGGAATTGCCTCTACACACTTTCCACCGTATTTAAGGGCTCTTTCTGCCTCTATGACGTGCTTATAGACCATACCTGATGTTATATAGTCATCACCAGTTAAGTCTCTGTTTAGGAATCTTTCGTAGTTTCCCATATCTTGGTCTGTTTCTAGTCCTGAGTTAAGCACAAATACTTCACCGTGTTCTATTGGGTTCATAGTACCAGCATCTACGTTTAAATACGGATCAACTTTGAGGAGGTTTACAGCAAAACCTTTTGCCTGTAAAAGAGCTCCAATAGATGATGTTGCTATACCCTTTCCAACCCCAGACATAACACCACCAACAACGAAAATATATTTGTGATTCATATTTTTAATTTTTTATTAAAACTAATAAATTAATTAAAGAAGAGAGGCCAACCCCTTTAGGGGTTGGCCTCTTTAATTTATTTGATTGATTCGATTTTTACTTTGAAGTATGGTTGTCTATGTCCGTTTTTCTTGAAATACCTACTTTTTTGTTTGTAGTGGATGACCGTGACTGTTGGTAATTTACCAATTTCTTCGATTGTTGCCTCTACCTTTGCTCCTTCTATAAAAGGTGTACCGATAGTTGTATCTTTACCATTATCTACTAGTAAAACACTTTCGAAAGTAACTTTGTCACCTTCTTTATAATCTCCTAAAAGTTTTTCTATCTTAATAGAATCACCTTTAGAAACTTTATATTGTTTACCTCCTGTTTTTATTACTGCAAATTCCATAGCTCAATATATTACACGAAAACAAGAATTTTAGCAAGTGTTTAGAATAAAATTATAAAAATTACGAGAGCTATTATTATACGGTATATTATAAAGGTATTTAAAGTATGTTTTTTGAGGAATTTCATTAAAAATTTAATAACTAAAATACCAACAATAAAAGCTGCGAGAGACCCCGCTAAAAGATTGATTTTATCTGTTAAAACTCCACCATTACTTAAGATGTCTATAAGTTTTTTTAATCCCGAACCTAAAATTATAGGAATAGAAAGTAAAAAACTAAATTTTGCAGATTCTTCTCTATTTAAACCTAAAAACAAACCTCCTGATATTGTTGCTCCAGAACGAGAAAATCCTGGTATTAAAGCCAAACATTGAAATAGTCCAATATATAAACCTTTTGATATAGATAGATTTTTATCTTGAGTTGAAGTTTTTTCTGCAAAATACATAACCAAACTTCCTATCAATAATACAGTTGCAACAATTAAAGTATTTCTGAAAATGGTTTCCATATATTTTTCAAGAAAGATTCCTGTTATTATGGCTGGTAATGTACCAACTATTATTGAAAACATAAGAATTTTATTTTTTTCTTCTGTATTTTTTTTAAAAATTAAATTAAAAAAAGTCTTAATTAAGTTAAAAATATCTCTCCAAAAGTAAACCATGATAGCGAGTACTGTTGCTAATTGTAAAACCGCATCAAAAGATAGATCAGATTTACTATGCCAATTAAAAATATCTCTAGCTATTATTAAATGTCCAGAAGAAGATATTGGTAAAAATTCTGTTAAACCTTGTATAATTCCTAATATTATAGAATCAAAAATGTTCATTATTTTTTATAAAAATATATATGATATAATATACCTCATTATTAATAATTAATAAAACAAATTATGAAAGATAAAAGTAATTTATATATTCCAGGGGCTATAATTTTAGCAGGATTTTTTATTGCTGTTGGTATTTACATGTCTGGTGATAGAAGTACTACCACTAATAATACTGATAAAAAAGTAGACATAACTCTAAAAACAGTTGGTAAAGAAGATAATATATTAGGTGAAGCAAATGCCCCCATTAAAATAGTTGAGTTTAGTGATACAGAATGTCCTTTCTGTAAGAGATTTCATAATACTATGCACTCTGTTATGAATACATATGGTAAGGATGGTAAAGTTGCTTGGGTCTATAGACACTTTCCTTTAGATTCTTTACATAAGAAAGCTAGAAAAGAGGCAGAGGCTGTAGAATGTGCAAATGAACTTGGTGGAAATACAGCTTTTTGGAATGTTTTGGATGCAATTTATACAAATACAACCTCTAATGATGGCCTTGATGCTAATAAACTTCCAGAATTTGCTAAGGCCGCAGGTCTTGATGAAACTAAATTTAATGAATGTTTATCGAGTGGAAAAATGGCAAAACAAGTTGAATCAGAATATCAAGATGGTATGAAGGCTGGAGTTAATGGTACACCACATAGTATTTTTGTTCTCAAAGATAAAATAAACACAGAAAAAACAAAAGAGATAGAAAAATTTGTAACAGATAATCGTTTATTTGACAGAGAAGGAAATCCTTTAGTTAGGGTTGCTAATAAAAATACTGTGATTGACGTAAATGGAGCATTACCATTAGAAATGATAAAGAATTTATTAGATATAGTTTTGAAATAATTATATTTAATATAAAAATAAAACCACTCAATTGAGTGGTTTTGTTTTTGTCTATAAATTTAATCAAATAATTTATTTATATAATTTCTAGTCATTTTTCCAAAATATCCAGTACCTCTAGATAAACCTACTGGTATAAGTATTTCTTCTTTATGGGTTTCCTGATATTTTATAAGAGCTTGTTTTGTGAGTAAACCAAATTTATTTGTTTCGTTGTTTGGTGACCCGGCCCCAGTTTGTGTGAGTATAAAACCTTGTGAATTTAAAAACTTCTGTAATAGCTTTACTTCTCCATCTATATCACCGAGTTGTAAATCTTTAGTAAAAATTATTATTTTATTATTTTCATATTTTTTTACAATATCTTCTTTTATATCTGACAAAATAATTTCTTGAGCAGGGACTGATATTATCTCTTTTTCAATGGTGCAACCCTGTTTTAATATTGAATCATTTTGTATACAACCTGATGGATATACATTTATTAATTCTCTTGTTTGTGTACCGTTTTCACAACTAGACCAGTTTGTATATTCATATTCAGTGCAGGGAGTATAATTTTTACTATTTCTTCTAAAAGTGGCACTTAATTCTATATTTTGAGTTAAATCTGATTCATATCTTGTTGTATTTGTAATACCGTCACTCCATTGAACAAACCTATATCCTCTATTTGGTACGGCTATAACATTCATTCCATTTGAACCATAATTAACTATTTGTGTAGATGAACCAGAAATTGTTCCACCACTAAGTGCTATATAATCTAAAGTATAAGTATTTATGGCAAAATTCGCTACAACAGAAATACTGTTTATAATATTTGTATCAGTTCTGCTTTCTGTAAGTACTTCATCATTCCAAGAAACAAAATGATACCCTGTATTAGGAATTGCTGTGACTTCAGTACCATCTTGTCCTATTGTTACTGTTTGTGTTGTATCTCCAGATATTGTTCCATTATCCCCCGCTGTATATGATAAGGTTCTTTGGTTTATAACAAATTCAGCGGTAAAACTTGTATCTTCTGTTATATTAGTATCTGTTCTTGTTGTGGATGTTGAACCATCGCTCCATTGTACAAAACGATAATCAGCATCTGGAACCGCTTCAACTTCTATTCCATTTGAACCATAATTAACTATTTGTGTAGATGAACCAGAAATTGTGCCGTGTGCTCCTGCTATATATGTTAAGGTGTTTGTATCTATTTCAAAGTTTGCTGTAACCGAAATATTTTCTGTAACCCCCATATCTGTTCTACTTGCTGTAATCAAGTTATCACTCCAGGAAACAAAATGATATCCCCCGTTTGGAACGGCTGTTACCTCTGTACCATTTCCATTATTGGCTATTAGTTGTGTGCTAGTACCAACTATTGTTCCATTAGTTCCTGGCGTATAGGTCAGTGTTTTCATCATTGGTCTCAAATAAGGATAATCTAACATAGACCATATTTCACTAAAATCCCACCCCACAAAACTAGACTGAGATTGCATTTCAATTGTTGTTTTTGGTGTACCAGTTGCACTGACTGAAGTTCCCGAGGT
>CAYZNH010000018.1:0-11315 GCA_964479775.1 uncultured Candidatus Saccharibacteria bacterium
ACAAAATAAAAAACAGTAATTTAATTACTGTTTTTTATTTTGTATGTGGGCGATACAGGACTCGAACCTGTGACATCTTCAGTGTAAATGAAGCGCTCTACCAACTGAGCTAATCGCCCCAAATCATTTTGTTTAAACAAAATACTCGGGCGACAACCAAGAGTTGTTTAGCCCTAACGTTTTGTATAATAGCTTAAATATGCTAGATTATCAAGTATAGAATACTAAATAAATGAAAATTCCTATATTATACGAAGATAAAGATGTTGTGGTGATAAATAAGCCTGTAGGGCTTATTGTTCATCCTGATGGAAAAACCAAAGAAAAAACTTTAGTTGATTGGATATTGAAAGAATATCCAAGAAGTAAGAATGTTGGAGAACCTATTATTTTAGATGATGGAACAAAGATTTTAAGACCAGGGATAGTACACAGAATAGACAAGGATACTTCTGGTGTATTGATAATCGCAAAAACGAAAAAGTCTTATGAATTTCTTAAAGAACAATTTAAAGAGAGAAAGGTTTATAAGATATATAATGCTTTTATTTATGGTGAGATGAAAGATGAAAGAGGTATGATAGATCGTCCTATCGGCAGGAGTCCTGTAGATTTTCGAAAATGGTCTTCTACAAGAGGTGCGAGAGGAGAGATGAGGGAAGCAATCACTTATTTTAAAGTTTTGAAAGTTAAAGATGGAGTAACTTTTTTAGAGGCCATGCCTAAAACAGGAAGAACACATCAAATAAGGGTTCATTTTACAGCTTTAAATCATCCAATCTTACAAGACGGACTTTATGCTCAGAAATTTTATTTGGATAAGAGTAATCAATTTGGTTTTAAAAGACTTGCTTTACATGCAAGACAACTAGAGATAGAAATTCCTTCGAATAAGAAAATTAAGATCATTGCACCTTACCCTAAAGATTTTGAGGATGCTATTAAAATGATAAATAATTAAAATCTTGCTAAAAATGATGTTATGTGCTAAATTATTACCACTATGGAATTGAAGAATATTAAAATTTCACCAGTTGATATAGACGCTAGAAAGAATATCGATATGAGACCAGGTGATACTGTTCGTGTATGGCAGAAAATTCAAGAAGGCGATAAAACAAGACTTCAGGCCTTTGAAGGTATGATACTTGCTATTAAACACGGAAAAGAAGCCGGGGGTACTTTTACCGTTAGAAAAGTTATAGATGAAGTTGGTGTAGAAAGAATTTTTCCTCTCTATTCTCCAGTTATTGATTCTATCGAAGTATTAAAGAGAGCAAAGGTTAGAAGAGCAAAACTTTACTATGTTAGAGAAAAAGCTACAAAAGAATTAAGAAGACACCTAAGAAGTGAACTTTTACAAGCAAGACAAGAGAATAATACAGATACAGCAAAGAAAGGGGGAGCAGAAGAAGTAAAAGAAGAGAAAAAAGAAGAAACTAAATAAAGGCTTGCTCACAGAATATTTTAAAAGCACGATAAAAGTGTCGCCGTCGCGACACTTTTTTTCTACTCACAAAATTTTTTGGTAAAAATTTGGCTCCGTAAGGCTTTTAAAATACTCAGTTTTGCTCGCTATTATAAATACAGGAGTGTTATGTTTGAATGTCTTTATGAATTATCTGGCGATAATATAGATTTGTATGGTTGAAATTAATATAGATATTTAGTAGTATTAATTTGTTATAAAAATGCACGGGTGGCGAAACTGGTAGACGCACTACCTTGAGGTGGTAGCGCCCGCAAGGGCTTGGAAGTTCGAGTCTTCTCCCGTGCACATTAAAAAATAAACCATTTTGTATGGTTTATTTTTTAATGTAGGGAAACAAACAAAAGTCTTTGTTTGTGTGAAGGCTCGAAAGACGGAAATCAAATTTCTAGCGAAAAATTTGATTGAGTTGGGGTAGCGACTTTTTCTGAGTGGCGATGAGGAAAAAAGTTGTGACCGAGTCTTCTCCCGTGCACAAAACTTTAAAACTACTTTTCAAAAAGTAGTTTTAATTTGTTATAATCATACTTATGAAAAGATTATTAACAATTGCTGGTTTGCCTATTACTTGGATGGTTGTATGGCTATTTTTTGTTTTATATTTACAACCACAAGGTATCGATTATACAGGTAGGTATCTTATAACATGTCTTTATTTTTTGGTAATTATAACTTATCTTACTTTTATCTTTAAAAAACAGATCGGAGAATATGTAGATAAATTTAGTCCAAGAGATTTGTTGAACATGGTTATTTTTGCTTTGTTTGTGATTGTCACTTATTTTTTTATAAAAATTTTTTCAGAGAGTAGTCCTTTGAATGCTATAAGATCAACCTTACCACAAATGCTTTGGTTAGATCAAAGATATTTAGTTACAAAATCTTTTGAAATAATGTTTCAACAAACGTTCTTTATGATAAGTATTTATTATATTTATAATGAAAAGCTTTCTGATTATCTGGACATGCTTATTTTTGGTTTATATTGTCTCATACTTCACTTCCCAGTTCTTTTTATCGAAGGTTCTGTAGGAAAAATACTTTTCTCTGTTTCATTTTTTGCTGGTGTTATCTTTGCATACTGTATTACAAAATCAAAAAAAGGTTTTATATATAGTTATATGATCCATTTTGGATTCTACGTTTTACTCGCTGCAATTTTTTGGCTTGGAGGTGATAAATATATAGTTCCATTATTAGTTAAATAATTATTATTTAATATGTTTTATACAAAAAGAGGGGATGATGGAAAGACATGTATTTATGGATGTGATCAGAAAATATCAAAAAGTTCTGCTATTACAGAAGCTCTTGGTTCACTCGATGAAATAAATTCATATTTAGGAGTTTGTAAATCAAAAGTAAAAAATATTGAATATAAAATATCGAATACCGAAGTTTACGAAATAATACATAAGATTCAAAATAATCTTTTTACTATTCAGGCACAAGTTGCTGGAGCCGATAAAAAGATAACTGAAGATGATGTATTGTGGTTGGAGAAAATAATTTTAGAAATTGATAAAGAATTACCAGAAATAAAATCTTTTTTAATATCTGGTACAAATGATATATCTGCGAATTTTGATTTTGCTCGTACACTTGCACGTAGAGCAGAGAGGAGAGTGGTAGCTGCAAGTGAAGAAAATATAACAAAGATAGATGAGTTTACACTTTCTTATATGAATAGGCTTTCTAGCCTTTTATATGCTTTGGCTAGATATTTTGCTAGTAAGTCAGGTGTTGAGGAGTCACCGACATATTAACCCTAGATTTTAATTCAAAAATCTGTTATAAATGTAACAACAGTTTAATGCTGTTAATGGTGGCTATGGTGTAGCGGCAGCACAAGAGTTTGTGGAACTCTTTGTTCGGGTTCGACCCCCGATAGCCACCCAGCGATATTTTTGTGTATTTAGTTATTAATCGGTAAGGACTTTTTAGTCTTACTTTGATATAATTTTATTATGAAAATCTTTAAAAATAAAATATTAATCTATTTTTTGATTATTGCAATTTTGTTGTCGACTGTTGGTGGTATTTATTATTTCTTTTTTTATGACCCAAATATTTATCTAGAGTATGGAAATAAAGATACTATTTTTTCCTTTAAATATCCCGATACTTTAAAAATAAACTCTGAAATACCTACTCTTTTAGAAGCATATCCTAAAGATTTATATAGGCCTTATCCTGTTTTTAATATATTTATCAATGATATAAGTGATAAAGATAATATTGAATTTAGTAAAGATTATTTTGATTCGTGGCTTAATGAAAAAGGTAAGATTATAGAAACTAAGACTATTAAAAAAGATGATAAAATAATTTATTATTATTTTGTGGATATGAATGATAGGAAAGAAAGAATTTTGATTACCTTACCTCAGAATTCTTTTGATAATGGTGTTGTAGTAAATAAGAGTTATCTCATTACGTTAAGTTATTATGGTTTTGATGAAAAATATGATGACAAGATTTTTAATGTTTTAATTAAATCTTTGAAAGAAGATAATCTTGTTGGGAAGATGGTTTTTTATGAAGTAGAGAGTAAATTAAAAATGATAACTGATAGTGCTATTGTTGATGGAAAACCAGCTGTTGTAAAAGAGTGGTATTTTGAAGCGGAAAAAGTATTTAATAAATGGAAAGGTGAGAGAGTTCTAAGTCAGAGTGATATAGATAAAATTCAAGCACTTATGAATAAATATAGTATTTATAAGTTTTAGATAAAAGGATCAACAAAAAATCCATCTTGCGATGGATAATCTGTAGATTTAAAAGGGTATATTAACATCTTACGATACTAAACGAAACTATAACTCACGAAACAATCTCTTCCCCTAATAAATCTATTAATAAGTATAGACTTATATTAATTAATAGCAAGTAAAGTTATCAACTATTAAAAAGTACTAATTTATAATTGTTTTTAGTATATATGAACAAATTTATTTTATTGTGCTAATATAATTTCTATGTCAGGAATATTTTTTGATGCATTATTGGATTCTCTTAAACTAGTTCCTTTTTTGCTTTTTATTTATATAGCTATAGAACTTATAGAATATAAATTTAGTGACAGAATAAGGAGTGGAGTAGAAAAGGCAGGGAAGAGCGGTCCATTTTTTGGATCATTGGCTGGTATATTTCCGCAGTGCGGTTTTTCTGTTGTTACTACTGCTTTGTATTCTCAAAGACTTGTTACTATTGGTACACTCCTTGCTGTCTATCTTTCTACATCAGATGAAGCTATACCTGTAATACTTTCTCATCCAGAAACTGCTGGTTTAATATTTCCTTTGATAATTACAAAAATATTTATTGCTATCATTGCTGGATATTTTATAGATTTATTTTTTAAAAAAAGTAATCTTTCTACCTTGAAGCATATTGATGCTTACAGTCATGGAGAGGATGAAGGAGATCATCATCACGAAATAGTTTTAGATGAACATGCTTGTTGTGGACATAACCCTAGTCAGTCATCAAAGACTTTTAATATTAGAGAAATATTTTTTCATCCGCTTAAACATACAATAAAGATATTTATTTTTATTTTTATAGTTACTCTTTTAATTAATTTTTTATTTTTTAAAATCGGAGATATTACTATAGGTAATTTTTTAAATAGTTTTGTATTTTTACAGCCTTTTATAGCAGGACTTATTGGACTTATACCAAATTGTGCTTCTTCTGTGGCTCTCACTGAACTATATCTTAAAGGGGTTATAACTTATGGTTCACTTATTTCTGGCCTTTGTGCTAGTGGAGGGCTCGGGATACTCATACTTTTTAGAGAGGAAAAGAGTAAAAAGGAAGTATTTAAGATAATAGGTTTACTTTTTGGTATAAGTGTTTTTGTTGGTCTTATTATTCAATATTTTATATAATATAGGTATGAAAATAATAAACGGTTTCAAACAGTTTATCCTTAGGGGTAATGTAGTTGATCTAGCAGTTGGTGTTGTTATAGGTACTGCATTTACTGGTTTGGTAAATGCCATTGTAAAAGATTTATTAACTCCTTTTATTGGTGCGATTGCAAAAGTTCCAGATTTTTCTGGTTTAAAATTTACTATAAATGGAAGTCAGTTTCTTTATGGAGATTTTTTAAATGTTTTTATTTCTTTTGTAATTGTGGCGGCTACTGTTTATTTCTGTGTTGTATTGCCAGTTAATACTTTAATAGCAAAAACAAAAAAGGAGGAAAAACAATCTGAGCCAACTACCAAAAAGTGTCCTGAGTGCTTAAGTGAGATTCCGCTTGAAGCGAAGAGGTGTGCGTTTTGTACGACGAGAATACAGGAATAATAGGTAGTTAAAAGTTTATAAAGTTCATAAAGTTTGTAAAGTAATAAACAAAAGGGTGAATTTGCGAAGCAAATTTACCCTTTTGTTTATTTTTTGTATTGTCATTGCGAGGAAGTAATCTGACGTGGCAATCCAGGTTAATACTAATTAATTTAAGAAATTTTTCTTTTCCCTAAAACATTTTTTACTAAAAATGTTCGGGCAGACAATCTATTTTTTACTAGATTGTCTTAGCCAATTATCCATTATTACTGCAGTTGCTATAGCAACATTAAGTGATTCAGCCCGCCCGGATGATTGTCCATTCGGGTAAATCTTCTCAAAAGAGGGGATAGTAACTTTTTCTTTAATAATATCTTCTATTTCTTTACTTATTCCTTTTGATTCGTTTCCCATTACGAGTACTCCATTTTTAGGGAAATCTTTTTTGTGGACATCTTCACCATTGAGGAATGCGCCAAGTATAGGGGATTTTGTTTTTGATAAGAAATCTTTTAAGTCGGTATAGTAAATATTTACTCTAGTAAATGATCCCATAGATGCAGAGATAACTTTTGGATTATAGAAGTCAGCGGTCTCTTTTGATGCGACAATTTTATTTACTCCATACCAGTCTGCTATACGGATTATTGTACCCAAGTTTCCTGGATCTTTTATTTCATCAAGTGCTATTACAATCTCGTTGTCTTTTATATCAAATTCATTGTTTATCTTTTGTTTTGCAACTGCAAGTACTGAGTCGTTTGTTTCAAAAGCACTAACTTTTTCTATTTCAAATTGATTTACTATTTCATAGATTTTTGATTTGTCTCTTATCTGTTCACCGTATTTATCAAAGAATTCTGTGGTGGTAAGTAATATTTCTATCTCAAAGTCAGAATTTAGGAGTTCGGAGACACTTTTTGTTCCTTCAACTAGAAAAAGACCAAGTTCTGTGCGGTTTTTCTTTTCGTGTAGAGATTTTATAAGTTTTTGTTGGTTTTTTGTTAACATGGAGAGATAATATCATAGAATTAATTACTTCCTAGTATTATTTATGGTAAGAATTATTCTTGTTCTCTTGTTTTTTTAATATTTACTAAAAACATAGGTTGACTCATGTCAATTTCATCAAAATAAACACGGAATCCTATTTGTGGTAAGTCTACACAATATTTGACTCCTGGTTTAGAAAGTCTTTCTATTTCATAAGTTATTTTTGTTAGTTTGCTATATGGATCATTTTCATTACATCTGTACTTTAATAAGAATTCCTCTTTTTCCTTTTTTTGTTCTTTTGTTATTTCTGAATATAGACCAAGATTAATCATTTTCTTAACTTTTTTAAATTCAGGACAACACATTTCAAGTGCCTCATCTAAATACATACCATCGGTAAAGACGATACCACCCTCAGGAACAACACGTTTGATTTCTGCAAGAACAGCTAAAATCCATTTTTTATCTAATTTAAAAACTATACTATCCAGACCCATTGAAACAACATTTCCATAATCATTTGGCATAGAATGCAAAGCTGATAATATTTCTTGTTTGAGGGTCTTAATCTTAATTCTATTTTCAGGTTCTGGTTCTGTATAAGTATAATCAGGATGAATTTTTTTAATATATTCTATATATTCAGTCGCTGATTCTCGTACTTTTAAGTCTCTATTTTCTCCAAAAGCAGCATCAACACTGACATATTCTTTTATATCAGCACTTTCTAATAATAATAGACTACCAATATCATAAGTTAAATCATCAGCCGAACCAAGATCGATAAGACGTTTTGTATTACTTAATTTAATAAAATCAACTTCATCAGTATATCCAATAGCATGGGTTGCCGGTTTATATTTAGTTGGAGCCTTAACTTTTTCTACCCAAGTTTTTACCTTCGAACTTAAAACATCAACTTCCTGATCTGTAGGGCCTCTCCAGATAAAATCTTGATTTTTTTTCTCATCATCAAGTGATATTTCTAGTATACTTTCTAGCTTTTCTTGAGGTTTTGGTTGTTCAAATTGATTTTCTTTCATGGTTTGATTATATCAGATATTGCTGGATTTTTGTAGAAATTAATATAATATCAATATATGAAAATACTTTTTATTACAGTTGGAAAACAAAATGATTCTAGTTTATCAGAAGCTATTTCTGACTATACAAAACGTATAAATAATTATTTTAAAACTGAATGGAAAATAATTCCATCATCTGATATTAAAAAAGAAGGAGAAAATATTTTTAAAAGTATTGAGTCGGGAGATTATTTGGTAGTTTTAGATGAGAGAGGAAAGGAGCTTAGTACTATCGAGCTCGCTGGTTTTATTGAAAAGAGAATGATTGCTAGTGATAAGAAAATTGTTTTTGTTATAGGCGGAGCATATGGGGTAGATGAAGGAGTTTTACAAAGAGCAAACTTTAAGTGGTCTCTTTCTAAACTTGTATTTCCTCATCAGATCGTAAGACTTATTCTTTCTGAGACTATTTATAGGGCGATAACTGTTATTAAAAACGAACCGTATCATCATCAATAGGTGTTAGGTTATAGTTTTAAGTGAAAATAGTAAAAGTAATATATTTCCTAAAGTGTATTTTTAGATATATAATATAAGTATTAACAGATTTTAATTTGTTTAAGTTTAAAATTGTGGTATTAAATATCTTTTTAAACCTATAAACTAAAAACTTAAACCTAATTTAATGAAAGGATTTGTAAAAAATATAGAACAAGAAACATTGAATAATGAGAATTTTAGAAAAGTTCTTTACACTTCTACTTATGGGCAAGTTGTTGTTATGTCACTTTTACCAAATGAAGATATTGGTATGGAGGTGCATGAGACTACTGATCAATTTTTCCGTATTGATAGCGGAGAAGGTAAAGTAATAATAGATGGCGAAGAGTCAATAATATCTGATGGGTTTGCAGTGGTTGTACCAGCTGGCTCACAGCATAATGTGATAAATACATCTTCAGATAAGCCACTCAAACTTTATACTATATATATGCCACCACACCATAAAGATGGAGTTGTCCACGTGACAAAAGCTGAAGCAGAGGCGGATACAGAAGATCATTTATAATTAATTATTTAAAGATATGTCTGTTAAAAAATAACAAAAGAAAAGGGCGGGTCGCTTTGCGACCCGCCCTTTTCTTTTCTTTATTTTTAATATAATCTTTTCTTATGGATCAGAAATATATAGATATACTTAAAAATGGTGGAGTGGGAGTTATTCCAACAGATACTATTTATGGAATAGCATGTTCTGTTTTTAGTAAAGACGCATTAGATAGAATTTTTGAAATAAAAGGAAGAGATGAAAATAAACCACCAGTCGTAATAATAAGTGATATTAAAGAATTAGATATTTTTGGAATTAAGCTTACAGACAAGGCAAAAGAATTTATAGATAAATATTGGCCAGGGAAAGTTAGTATCATATTTAATATTTCCCCCGAATATTCATATTTGGATAAAAATAGAGGTTTAGCAATAAGACTTGTTAATGATCCTAAAATAAAAGAATTTCTTGAAAAAACTGGTCCGCTCGCTACATCAAGTGCAAATACTCAAGGATTACCACCCGCAAGAAATATTGAAGAAACTAAAAAATATTTTGCCGATAAAGTTGATTTTTATTATGATATTGGTGATTTAGTTTCTGAACCTTCGACCTTAGTAAAAATAGATGGAGATAAGATTGAGATTTTGAGACAGGGGGCAGTGACAATAGTTGAAAGTCTGTAAAGTTCATAAAGTAGAAAGTAGATACAAGACGAATTTTGCTCCGCAAAATTCGTCTTGTGTATTTAAGTATTTATTGAATGTCTTTGCGAGGAAGTAATCTGACGTCGCAATCCAGGTTCATGTTTGTTAACTTGTAAATTAATTTAACCTGGATTATTACGTCGGGTTACCTCCTCATAATGACAATACAAAAAACATTGACTTTTATACTAAACTATGCTATCATTAAATATAAGAGATAGTTCTTTGATATGAGTTTGTTTAAGGTAGTCATAGCCAAAAGCTTTTAATCCATGTGTCATTCCTGCGTAGGCAGGAATCCAGGTTATATTAATTAATCATGGATCCCGTTCTTCAACGGGATGACAATACAAAATTGAAATTTTTTGGCTATGACTACACAGCCGTAGTTCTTCCTCGGAAAAGAGGCTTCGTGAGTAACGAAGTATTGTGAAAGGAATTCGTCATGAGTAATGACAATGTGTTCGAGAGATTCTGGAAGCTCCAGACTCAGATTAACCGTCTTGTCTTGGAAGGCAAGCGTGATCCGAATGTTCTGATCGATTTTTATCAGAAGCTTTTGGAAACACCCATTGCTAAAACTGTTGAGTGGAAAATCCGGAAGACAATCGAACTCGGCACATTCAAGAACGTCGAAGAAATTCGCAAAGCCCTCAAAGCTGGCGGACATTTCACCAGCGACTGTGCGAACGACATGCTCGGCAAGCCTGCCTTCAAAGTGAGCGAGATTGAACAGGATGTGGAGCTCGTCGAAGTCAGTAACGAGGAACTCTGTTTCAAGGACGGCGCCCGTTATGCAGATACCTGCAAGCGTGCGTTTGAACGCGGGTTTGAGTATTGCCCCGCTGAAGTCGGTCCCCAGTGGTGTTTGCAGTGTGATTTGCCAAAGGGGACATTCGTGGTGGTGGCGATGAAAGCCATATCCGATTCGGATGGCGACCTCCGCGTGTTCTATGTGGGGCATCACAATGATGGCTTGCAGTATCTCGACGCTGGCCATGGTAACGCTGGCACTTTCTGGCGTAATAATGTTCGCTTCCTGTTCCTGCGTCGCAAGACAGCTTAAACAAACTCACGGCCAAAAGCCAAATGAACCCCGTTTCGACAATTGTCGGAACGGGGTTTTACTTTAGCGAAAGTATATCGCGCACCGTCCATTAAAGCGCGACGCAAATTAATAGATAATTTCCTTTTATTTATTTGCATGTCGTTGCGAGGTAATCCGTGGCAATCCAGGTTTGTATTTATTTTAATAATTATAAATTAATTAAACCTGGATTACTACGTCGGATTACCTTCTCGTAATGACAATACAAAATTCTGGATTCCCGTCTGCACGGGAATGACAATACAAAAACTTAGTTTTTTTGATTAATAACACATGATACAATCTTCACCTGCTAAAGTTTTTGCCAATGTTTGTTAAAAATTGGAAGTCTAACTTTGTGATAATTTATATGATATTATACTAGTAATTATGAAGTCGAAACAAACAATTTTTATTGGCAAAAATTTTCTCGGGTAAATGAAAACAATTATTTTTACAGACGGATCTTCTAGAGGAAACCCTGGTCCTGGTGGATGGGGTGCTATTGTATCTTTATCTGATGGAAAGATAAAAGAACTTGGTGGTGGGGAAAAACATACAACAAATAATAGAATGGAGCTTATGGGAGCTATTTCTTCTTTGTCTATAATTGATGATAATACCGAAGTTATTCTAAACACTGATTCTTCTTATGTAATAAATG
>CAYZNH010000019.1:0-10598 GCA_964479775.1 uncultured Candidatus Saccharibacteria bacterium
GGTCCCATCCCAACACTCAACTCGCAAAGACATACAAAAAAAATCGCTATTAGCGATTTTTTTAATTTTTCTTATACTATATACTGTATACTGTATATTAAATACTTTATACTATTTTTTGACTTCTTTATGAGTAGTATTCTTTTTACACCATTTACAAAATTTCTTGAGCTCAATTTTTCGCTCAACTTTCTTCTTGTTTTTTCTGCTCCAGTAATTGACTCTTTTACAATCTTTACAAGCAAGTTTAATTAATTGTTCTTGTGACATATTTTTACTTATTTAAAGTTAATAGAGTATATCTTAAAATAACCAAAAAAGCAAATGCTAAAGTTCGTTTGTTTCTGGGATAATTGTCTTTGTTTTCCATATTTTCTTATGTAAAGTTTTCCAAACTTCTTTGATTTCTGCATTATTCAACAAAACCAAAACAATTATTGCAAAACATATACCAAAAACTCCTGCAAATAACCCCTGTAAAAATATACCCCATAATGTATTTATGTTAAATATATTATCAAAGATATTTAAACCCAAATACGAAATAAAACCCATTATTATAGATGCAGAAAAACTTTGGAAAAAAGTATTTAAAAGTGGTATAGAAAAACCTTTAAAATGTTTTTCAAAAGAAATCCACAAGACAATACAATTAATAATCTGAGCCATTGTAAAACCAAGAGCTATCATTAAAATCTCACTACCAGAGGTATCGTCTATTCTAAACAAATTCTCTATAAAATATCTAAAAATAATAAAATCATTAAAAAGTTTTATAAAGATAACAGAAAATAATATAGAAAGTGTACCGGTCAATAAACCAGCATATAAAGATTTTTTTGTATCTCCCATTGCATAGAAACCTCTTATAAAAAGCAGAACGAGTGATTGAGCAACAACAGAAAGAGCAAAGATAGCCAAAACAGCAGCAGTAAGCTTAGTACTCGTCCAATCAAATTCACCTGCACCATAAACAGTCCTAACTATCTGTGCTCTTAGAACAACAAATAAAATTGTTATAGGTATAGACCAAAATAAAATATGTCTTGCACCAGAAATTATGTGTGATAAAAATTCTTCTTTTCTACCATCTGTAAAAAATCTTGAAAGAGTTGGGAAAGCTGCTACAGAATAACTAACACCAATAATTGAAAGTGGTACAGATTGAAGATTATAAGCAAAATTAAAGATAGATATAGTACCCTCTTTCATAAGTGAAGCAATTCCAAGCAAAATAATAATAGTAAGCTGTGTCATACCCAAAGTTATAGTTCTCGGTATTGAGATTAAAACAACATCTTTAATTGATCTAAAATCAATTTTTTCTGGAAAAACCCTAAATAAACCACTTTTTATAACAAAAGGTATCTGTATAAACAAATGCATAAAAGCACCAAATACCACCCCATAAGCAAGACCATATATACCAAAATAAGGATAAAAATAGACAATACCAATTATAATACCAATATTATAAAATAATGGACTTAATGCATAAACAAGAAATCTCTTACCAATCTGAGTAAGGCTTGCAAAAAAGTTAGAAAAGCCAAGTATTATTGGAGATAATAAAAGTATTCTAGACATATTTATTAATTCTGTAGTATTTTTCATTCCAGGAAAAACCTTTGGTACTAAAAAAGGAATTAAAAAATAAAAAATTATACTGGTAAGTATAATAAGAAATGAAAAAGAAGAAAAAATATTACTAATAAAATTTTTCCCATCATTTTCACTCTTTGATAATTTTTCGTTTATAAAAGGAACGAGAACAGATATTGAAACAATAGATGCTACTGTAACAAAAATAAAATCTGGAATTCTAAAAGAAGAATAATAAATATCCAAAAGACTACCAGCACCGAAACTTGAAGCCAACATTCTATCTCTCAATAAGGCTAAAAGTTGTGAAAGAAAAGAAAAGAAAGCTAAAAGATATGCAGCTTCGTGTAACCCTTTTATCTCCTTATTAAAAATATTAAAAATTCTTTTTACCATTTACCCGAAAAAATTTTTGCTAATAAAAATGTTTTGTCTCCGACCTATCTACGTGTCATTAAATAATAACATATTAAATAAAATTAAGTTATATATTTAAATATTTTCAAAAAACATTAGCAAAAACTTTAACAGTTTAATATACAAGATTCATCATTAAAATAAAATGTTTATAAAAAACTATATAGAGAGAAAAGGCGCGCCGTACGGCGCGCCTTTTCATAAACCTTTATACCTATAAGCCGAATTCTGTCGACTGTATTACTACAGCCGGATAACCATTTATCTGGGCTATGTATTACTACAAAGCTCAAGCGGCACTTCCGCATAAAGCGGACACGGCCTTGCACAGAGGTAAGGAATTTTGCCGTTGCACTCTCTAAGTTACCTTAAAGATTCGCCCCAGTGAAATCAAAAAACAATTTCACGGGGCGGATTTTTTCTTTCAAAAAAATCCGTCACTGTTCGCACCTCTTAGATTACTCTAGACGGGCGTTACCCGCTACCTTGCTCCATTCAAAAGAATGGCTGTGTTCGGACTTTCCTCCCTGATATAAACCAGAGTAGCTATCCAATATAAAGGCAAAATAAGCATACAATATATGACAAAAATAAGCAAATTTATCATTGACTTTTTATACAAAATATGCTATCATTAAAAGTAGAGCAGTCTAGGAAAAAAGCAGGTGCTTTTTCCCTATTTTTGATTGATCTTTGTCAATTCACAAACCGCACAGTTAAGTGCAAGGAGTAAATCATGAACATCATTATTTATGTTATCAGTATTGCTTTTTTCTTGTGTACCACATATCTCTGTCTTCGCCTCGGATTTTCTGCCCTCGCGCAGAAAAATATCTTGGTCACCGCCGTTAAAAACGGTAGAATCAAGTTTGTCACCGGGGTAAAAGATGGTGGTGTTATCAGGTTCTTAGCAAACCTCGAAAATCTTGGTCACCACATCAATGAAAAAACAGGTAAGATACTAGAAGATGAAGAAGGTTGGGGTGAAGGAAATAATGGAAGTATTTTTTGGAAAATATTCCAAGTAAGATGGATTGGTTTGTGTCATGTATATAAATATGACTTCCCCAAGATGTATGTCGATGGGACAACAAAAGAAGACGATAAGGTTACAGCAGAATCAATATTCTTTAGATCAGCATACATTATTGTAATGGAAGGAGTTGAATCGCTCGGTACATTGCCATTTAGAATAAAAATGAGGGTTGTTATTGAAGTAGAAAATGCTTCAAAAACAATTTCTCTCGGTGGAAATTGGCCGTCATATTTTGTAAACCCAGCTAAAGCTTCGGTGATCAAAGTGGTAGGAAAATCTAAACCACTGGATCTATTGAACAAAGTTGGTACTGATTCCGTAAAGGAAGAAGTTATACGAGATATTATGACAAATACATCACCTTCCGAATTTGCTGGGCTAAAAATCATGTCTGTAGATATAACAGACATCGATCCGACGGATGAGGCAACAAGAAAAATTCTCGAAAGTCAGAAAAAAGAAGAAATCGAAGGAGATGCAAAAAGGGTTAAAGCCGAAAAAGACTTGGCAGTTGCTGAAGTAAAAAAACAGGAAGTAATTGTCGAGGCTAAAGGTAAAGCTGAGGCAAAAAGAGAAATCGGTAATGCCGAAGCATACGTCATAGGAAAGAAAGTTGAAGCTCTAGGGGGCAGGGCCGAAAACCTTGTCGGAATAGAGACAGCAGAAGCTATCAAAATAGCAAAACCGAATGTTCTCTCCTTTGGAAACAATGGAATAGGAACAATCGTACAAGCAGAGAGAAAGGAGGAAAAAGATGTCTAAATTCTTTTATGTCTTTAGGCTCTTGTCACTATTAGGAGGATTTTTACTGATTTTCATTCTGCCCTTTTTAAAAATTGAGCAGTGGAAGATTGGTAAATTTTCTCCTCCAACGTGGATAAGTATTGCCTTGGTAGCAATAAGCTTGCTGTCACTGGTGATAACTGGCATTGTTTATGGCCTACATAAAAAGATTAAAATCCCAAAAACAAGCGATGGAACAAAGAAATGGTTTAAACGTCTTTGTTTTATTACTATCGTCGTAGGGGTGTGGTGGTTCTGGTATCCGTTAAAGAAACTAATGCCACCAACCTTCAAAGAAAAGCCTGGTATTGAACACAAAACAACTACCGACGATAGTAAAAAAAAAGTTGTTGGAGTTGAAAAAGAAATAGAAAAGGAAAAAAAGATATTTTACTATCTCAAATGGGAAAAACCAAAAAACTCCGGGAAAAAATACTTAAACCTTTCTAACGAAGAGTTCGAGGTTGTTTTTTCTGAAGAAAGTGATGAAAATATAAAACTCACTATCAAAAACCACTCGAGAGATTCCGACGAAACATTTTGTTCCCTTCAACCATCCAACAAAAGAGAATCTTGTGGTATGTGGAATAAAAAAGAAATATACAATGAATCAAACACTGTGTGGACATGGAAAGGTAGTTATAAAAAGATACATACAGGAGAAACTGGTACGGTATACCTGAGGAAAAATCAATCAGGTGATGCTGTGTACACAGGAAAAATCTCCTTACCAAACTACCGTGATGAATGGATTAATCTTGTCATCTATAGAAAAAAAAGATGACAAAAACGGGATGAACGAACTAAAAATTCGTAACATCCCGTTTTATTTTTGTTATTTTTTTGATTTTATATACCGAAACTATTTTTTATTATTGAAATAACGGCACCAACAGACACAGTTAAAGCCAAACCAAAAATCCCCCATATAATATGTCGAATTCCAGTTTCTCTTTTTCCAGAATTACCGGCATCTTTAACAAAATCATAAACACCCCAAAGAAAATATATTAAGGCTCCTGTAGATAATAACAAAATTATAGGATTTATTATTTCTGTTGTAACAGAGGAAATCAAAGAATCAAAAGAACCAGACCCTCCATCAGAGATTCTATCAGCCATAACTTCAACGGAAATATCACTTTGCATAAATAATAATTAAAATATTATTTTATTCTGTAGGTAATGTAGGTAAATCAATTGTACCACCAACATCTACTCCCAACGATTCACTTACAAACATAACCAATCCCCAAACCGCAACGATAACAAAAAGACCTATAACACCATAAATAATTCCCCACTTTGCTTCATCTTTTTTATCTCCATCTGCTATAGTATATTGAATAACTTTCCAAGCAAAATATACAACAGCAAAGCTTATCAATATAGGAAGTGCTTTATTTAGCAAATCACCTATTCTATCTAAAATACCTTCTAGACCAACAGCAAAAGTTACAACTGGCATAAAACTAACCAACGATAAAAATATTTTTTTCATTTTTATTTTTTAATAATTAATATTGATAAATAAACCTATAAACTAGTATTTGCACTTATATTAAAAGTATCAAGCAACACATTTGCTAAGGCTTGTATACCAACTATAACAGCAATACCTATAATACCCCAAACAATACCATCCAACGCATCCTTACCTTTCCCTTTAATAGTATATTGAATAATTTGCCAAGCGAGATAAACTATAGCAATACTCAAAACCACAGGATACAAAGCGCCAAGGATATTTTTAACAACATTAATCATACTTAAAATTGTTTGGGCAAATGAAATAGATGGCGCTAATAAAAAAATACTTAATATTATTTTTTTCATTTTTTTACTTATAATTAATAACCTATATATAATACATCCTTAAAAACAAAAACACAAACTATAAACCAAATGTATTTTTTAAAATACTAACAAACCCCCAGACCGCAGACATCACTGCTATACCCACAACACCCCAAACCATATATTCTCTAGCAGAATTTTTTGATATTTCTCCACCTGTTATATATTTTGCAACACCATAGACAAAAACAATAACCGCGGCTGTAAAAAATAGAGACACCACAGGCTCTTTAATTTCTCCCACAAATTTTTCAACAACAGTCTTAAAAGTTTGTGCTGCAAAAATTTTTTTATAAACAAAAAAGAAAAGTGAAACCGTTAGTAATGATATTTTATTAGACATTTATTTAATACTGTTAATTGTACTTGTAATAGTTGCACCCAATATTTCAGCACCAAGAAGGATAGCTAATCCCAATAATGTATTAATCAAAGCAGATCTAGCTGTTTTTAACTTACCAGAATCACCACCAGCTGATGCAAAAAGGAAACCGACATAAACAACAGCAAGGGTTGCAAGGACACCACCAACTTTAACAAGATAACCAAGCATTTTTGAAATAAATTCTTGTACTGTCATATCACTAAGCGGATCTTTTAATCCTTCAGAAAAGGCAAAAAGAGGGAACATAACAACAACAAAACATAAAATTTTTATTGATATTTTTTTTAGATTAATCATATTATTGTTCTAAAAATCTAAGTGCATTAGTATCCTTATTAACTAATTCTTTTATAATAATTTCAACAACAGTAAAAGCAAGTAAAAATATAGCTAAACCAATCGCAATATGTTGAATATTTTTCTTGGTTTCTTCTTTAACATTAACCTTATCAGGAAACACCAGAGCTCTAATACCAGTCCAAGAAAAAGCAAGAGCAGCTAATACAGCAACAATACCTATTAACCACCCCTGAAAACCATTTCCCATTTCAATCAATTTAGATAAATCACAATCATCTGGCCCATCACAAGATACTATTTTAATATCTTCAGAAAAAACCATTACAGGAATAGATATAAGAAACGAAACAATAATATTAGCTAGTATTTTATTTTTCATCTTAATTATTCTATCAAGTTTTTAATTTCAATACCAGCATTAACAACAGACTCTCTCGATTTCAGTTTGCCAGTAACTATATTTTCAATCATATTTTTAAATATTCCATCGGTTGCTAAATAATCTGGATCAATCCACCCTCTAGATATCAAAGCTGATTTATATCCAATATCTTTAACTGGGTCAGTAGTACCGAGAGATATGACATCTTTTCTAACAGGAGCAATATCAAAATATTTAAGAAAAATCTTTGATGATTCTAAGTTTGTCAAAAAATTAACAACACTATAAGTATTTGATATGTTTTTAGAATTCTTGAGAAAAATAAAATAATATATATCACCAAAAGTTATTCTCGTTCTAGCATCAACAACCTGTGGAACAAGTGTAATATCAAAATTTAAATTAGGATTCTTTGTTTTTATATTATTATATTCAGATATCTTTCCAAAATACAAAGCTAACTTATCACTAATAAACATTTGTTTAGAACTAGGTAATGATCTATTCCATGAATAAACAATCTTCTTTGGATTTGAGTATTCAGTATAAAAATCTATAGCAGACAAAATATTATCAGTAGAAGTACTAGATACGCCGGTTGAAAAATATGAGAAAATTTCACCATCTTTATAATTAATAATTGGATTACCAGTTTGCATTATAAGGGTGCTTAAAATATCTTTTGCATTATTTACATTTATATATTCACCGAAAGATACAAAACTATTACTAATATTTGCATTTATATCATATCTTGAAATCTCTTTAGCTAATATAGGAAATTCTGACCACTTATTAGGTGGTGTCGCAATCCCTAGACCATTAAAAATATCTTTATTCCAATACATAACCAACGGATCAACATAAAATGGTATACCGAAGACACCATTTGAACTTAATAATAATTCAGCTTCTTGTATGTAAGTATCTCTAAATTTTCTCTCAGTGAGATTTTGTTTCTGGTCGATGGAATACGCAGAGATCAGTTAGATTTTCATAACTAATCGGATAAATTTTATCAAAATACTTTTTAATAAATTTTTGTGAAAGTATGATTGAATCTGGTGCTTTACCCGAAGCAATAGCATTCAATAAATCTCCATCTATCGAATCAGAGTTCTTTTGTACATAATTTATTTTTATTTTTCTTGCACCGACGTCAGAAGATTCCTGAACAAATTTATTAAAATTAATTTCATCAAGCTCGCCCCATACAGTAATTTCAATATTAGAATTTTCTTTATCATTTGCCCTATAAGCTGAAAAAGCTAACAAACCAAAAGCGGCCAGAAAACCAAAAATTAACATCAAGACTTTCTCAAAATTACTTATATTGTTCATATTTATTTTCTTATAAAAATTAAACCATAATGATTTTGACCTGCATTTATCTCTTTTTGTAAAACAAAACCATTCTTATTAAATAAATCGATTGCTAATTCTTTAGTAAATATAGATGTATTATCAATATTATTTAATGGATTATTTATCCAATCAATTAATAATAATCTGCCACCATTTTTAAGTATCCTTTTAATTTCTAAACAGGCGTTATTCCTATCTTCTAATTGGAAAAACACATTAGCTGCAACAACCGAATCAATAGATTCTTCTCTCAGCTTAGTACCACCAAGATTATCTATATCAGCCCAAATTATTTCTATATTATTTAAATGCTTAACCTCTCTAGCTTCTTTCTTTAACCTTTGTAATAAATCTTTTTGAACATCTATAGCATATATTTTACCATTTTCACCAACGGCTTCTGCTGCTGCAAAAGAATAAAAACCAGAACCCGCACCAAAATCAGCTACGGTCTCTCCTTTCATTAAAGAAAACTGATATATATTTTGTTCTGGATCTGAAAACATTTATTACATTATAAACCCATATAGAAAAACAAGCTAATAGAAAATGTGGAAAACAAATAAGGGTTCGCCGTAGGCGAACCCTTATTTGTTTTATATTTTATAAACCTTCAAACCCTAACAAAACTACATACAAGTTATAGATGCTATTGAATCACCTTCCCTAAGTTTCATTATTCTTACTCCCTGAGTTTGTCTTCCAAGACTTGGTATTTCCTTTACCCCTAATCTTATAACCTGACTTTTCTTTGAAATAGCGGCGATCTCATCGTCTTCTTCTGTAACAACTTTTGAAGAGATAATCTCACCTGTTTTTGTTGTAACTTTCATTGTCTTTATTCCTGACCCGCCTCTACCCTGAACTTTATATTCATCAAGTGGGGTTTTCTTTCCATAACCATTTGAACTTATAACAAGAAGTTCTGGGTTCTTCATCTCTTTTTTAACTATATCTGCTCCGACAACATAATCTCCTTTTCCAAGTTTAATTCCACGAACACCCGAAGCATTCCTACCCATAACTCTAACATCTTTATCTTTAAATCTAATAGATTGACCCTTTGCTGTTGCAATAATCAATTCTTCTTTTTCTGACATAAACGAAACGGTTCTCAATTCATCTCCTTGATCTAAAGATATCGCAATGAGACCATTTCTTCTAACATCTTTAAAACTATCCGCATCTACTCTCTTTGTGGTTCCGTTTTTAGTTACAAGAATTAAAGATAATTTAAGATTTTTTAATTCTTTTGGCATTGCGAGAACAGAAGTAATTTTTTCTTCACTAGAAAGTGCCAAGAAATTAACAATTGCTTTTCCTTTTGTAGCTCTTTTACCTTCTGGAAGTTCATGCATTTTTATTTGATATGCTTTACCTTTATCAGTAAAGAATAAAATATCATTATGGTTTGTTGCTGTTAAAAAATGAGTAATAAAATCTTCATCTTTAGTATCAAGATCTACAACTCCAACACCACCCCTTTTTTGCTTTTTATATTCGTCTGGATTTGTTCTTTTTACATATCCACCAGAAGTCAAAACAAGGATACTTGATTCATCTGGAATTAAATCTTCATCAGAAAAAGTTTTAATTCCTCCTTTTACAACCTTTGTTCTTCTATCATCACCATATTTATTTTTAATCTCTATAAGTTCATCTTTTATTATTTGAAGAATTCTCTTTGATTTAGAAAGTATATCTTTCAAATCTTTTATAAGAGCCTGTATTGCATCCAGTTCATCTTCAATCTTCTTTCTTTCAAGACCAGCCAACTTTTGAAGTTTCATTTCAAGAATCGCATTTGCTTGTATTTCAGAAAACTTAAATATTTTTATTAATTGATTTCTTGCATCATCAACATCCTTTGATTTTTTAATAAGTTTAATTATTTCATCTATATGATCTAAAGCCTTCTTTAAACCAAGAAGAATATGTTCTCTGGCCTCTGCTTTTTTCAAATCAAATTCGGTTCTTCTTCTTATAACTATTTTTCTATGTTTAAGAAATTCATCAAGAATAGTTTTTAAAGATAATGTTTTTGGAACACCATCAACAAGTGCCACTATATTAAAATGAAAAGTATCTTCAAGTTGTGTGTGTTTATAAAGATAATTTAAAACACTTTGTGGTTGTGCTCCATTTTTTAAATCAATAGCAATTCTAATATCTTTTGTAGATTCATCTCTAAGTCCCTTTATTCCCTCTATTTTTTTATCACGAACAAGTTCAGCAATAGCAATAATAAGTTCTGCTTTATTTACTCTAAAGGGTATAGAAGTAATTATTATTTGAAATTGTCCTTTTTTATCTTCTATAATTTCTGCTTGTCCTCTGGCAATAACACCACCCCTACCAGTAGAATAAGCGTGTAGTATATCTGCTTGATTATAGATAATTCCACCAGTTGGAAAATCTGGACCTTTTATAAATTGTAATAAGTCTTCTGTTGTTGCTTCTGGATTATCAGC
>CAYZNH010000020.1:0-9197 GCA_964479775.1 uncultured Candidatus Saccharibacteria bacterium
AAGTGTTACCGGATATTTTGACTCCTAAACAAACCTTTGGTTCAAGAGATAATTTTTATTTTTTTAAAAAAATAAAACCCCGCTAAAAGCGAGGTTTTTTATTAAAATATCAAGGATAATGTGGTCCAGCAATTTCCTTTTCCCTTTCAACTTTTTCGTTGTAGGCAATTACTCCGAAAGCAAGGATCGCAACAGAAAAAATCACTACTGTGATAAACCAACCTTTAGCATTCATTTTTACCTTACCCTTTCTATTGAGTTTGACGAACAACTTTTTTGATTATTGATTATTTTTAATATTTAGTCAAGCTTATCTTACTTTATTTTTTTTATGATAAGATTCATATGTATGGATAAAAAGATAATAAAAATAGAAGACCTTGGGTTTAATGATTTATTTAAAACAGAAAATCCAAATTTTAATGATTATTCTCCCGCCCGTGTTATTTCTGAAGTAAAAGGAGCATATATAGTTAAAGATACAGAAGGAGATTTTTTTGCAAAAGTAACAGGTAAACATATTTTTGAAGCTAAAAACAGAGAGGATTATCCTGCTGTTGGAGATTGGGTTATGATTGATAAAAGTGACAATGAACATGCTGTTATTAAAAGTATACTACCAAGACAATCAATAATTAAAAGAAGGTTTGGTGACAAAAATAAAATCGGTGAGAAAAAATCTACACAAGTAATAGCCACTAATATAGATGTTGGTTTTATTATTGAATCGATTGATCGTGATTATAGTTTAAATCGTTTTGAAAGATATTTTTCTATTCTAAAAGAAGGTGGAGTAAAACCAGTAATTATTTTAAATAAAACAGACTTACTTTCAAACGAAGAAAAAATAAGTAGATTAAAAGAATTAAAAGAAAGATTTCCTGATACAGATATTATTTTTACTAACATTGTCAATGTCGATGGTTCTAAAGAGTTAGAAAATTATATTAAAAAAGGTAAAACTTATTGCTTCCTTGGTTCTTCTGGTGTAGGTAAATCTTCTTTAATTAATAAATTAATTGGCAGAGAAATAATAAAAACTGGAGATATTAGTTCATGTTCAGATAGAGGTAAACACACCACAACTAGTAGACAAATGTATTTTTTGGAAAACGGAGGAATTGTTATTGATAACCCGGGGGTTCGTGAAGTTGGAATATTAAATACTGAAAAAGAGATTGAAGATATTTTTATTAAATTCAATTCTTTTAAAAATAAATGTAAATATTCTAACTGTACTCATACCCATGAGCCAGGTTGTGTAATACTTGAGGCCAAACAAGTGGGAGAAATAAAAGAAGATGAGTATATAAACTATATTAATCTTAAAAAAGAAGCCGAATATTGTAATATGAATGATTCACAAAAAAGACAGAAAAATAAAGCTTTTGGAAAATTTATAAAGAAAGCCAAGAAAGAATTGGGAATTTTCGGATATGAAGATTATTAAAATAAATCAAAATATTACCAACTAAAAATTATAGATATTTTTATTATTCTCTTTAGTTTTACTCCAAAGTTCTTTTACTATTTCTTCAAAAGATAAATTTTTATTAATCCCGTTTCTATATATATCTTTAAAATATTCCGGTATTGTTTTTTCTCCTATTTTAATATTAACAAAAGATTGATATCCCCAATCTATAGGCCTAATTATTTCATTTATTTGTGGATAACAATGTAGTATTATAGGATCTATTATTTCACTTAATCTCCATATCAAGTAAGGAGATTCAAGTTCTTCTTTTTTAGTTTCTGGAAAAATTTCTAACCATTTTTTAAACCACAAAAAATGTAGAATTTCATGAGCAATAGTAACCCTGGCTTCAGACCAATCTTTTGCATAAAAAATACTAAAAGAATAATCATCTAAAAATCTTGGACAGATAGGAACTATAGAAACATGAACTATTATATTTTTGTTATCTAACCAGTTAGTTTCAAAATGTTCTGATAATTTTTGTAAATACAAATCACTGATTTTATTCCAAGAATAATTAAATTTTTCTTTTGCTTTTAAAATTTCCTTTTTAAGGGGTTCCGTTTTTTCTTCGGCAAATTTTTTACAAATTTCTTTTTTTTCTTTTTCATCTTTTGTTTTAGATAATTTTTCAATCAAATTTGGGTAAAAATCTTTTATAAAATTAAAAAATCTTTCATTAGGATTAGAAAAAGAGTATAAAAGCTCAGCTTCTTGTTCTATTGGAGCTATTTTAAAAATTACTTTTGGAATAAACATATTAAAATTGGTTTTCTAGTTTATTTCTATTTTTAAATTATCTCTCTTCATATGAATACATTGTTTCTGGTAAATTGGTTCCATCCTTTAAAATTTTTCCATTTGCACCTACGCAATAAATATTTTCAGGATTAGCATAGACAGCATAACCACCGCCAATACCAGAAGCCCCAACATAATGAATGTCTGTTTTTATGAAAGGTAAACCTACAAGGTTTGCATGAGCACCAAGATTGTTGGCTATCTCATGTGGAACATAATTATCTTCACCAGAAAACATTATTGATTTAAAAGTACCAGAATCGATTATTTTTTGTAATCTAGCAATTTCATCTTTTGTTAATTCAACCTTATTTTCTGTTTTTCTAATATCACTTTCTTTCTCTGAGTCAATGAAATTTTTAAGAGCAGAACTTATATGACCCCAGATATCTGTATCTTCTACTATTTCTCCGCCATTAGTAGGATCTCTAAAAACATTTGGCGAAATATGTATAACAGCAACCTTATCTCTTGATTGAAAAACTAGACCACTACATTCACCAAAACCTTTTGCTAATATTCCGACTTCACTACCAATACGACCCTCTACTCCAGTACCAGGAACATAGAGAAAATGTGATTCTCTCAAGTATTTTCTCCTATTAGTTTCGAGTTCTCCTTGTAATATTTTTTGTAACTTTTTTTCTTGTCTTTTTTCTTTGGAAAAAGATTTTAACCAAACATTAAATCTATCGAACGGAGATTCAGTTGTCGTCTCAGATGTCTGTTTCCATTCTTTTTCTGACCCTCTTTTAACTCTCCATCCTTTACTTTCTGGTTTTGTTATAAGAGCATCTCGGATCTTAGTTATTTTTTGTTGATCAGTTTCTTTTTCTTTATTTTTATTCTCATCTAAATCTAGAACAACAGAATCTATTGAAGATTCATCTTCAATACTTAGTAAATTTTCTTGTTTTTCTAGAGGAAATTGTTCCATAGAATTATATCTTGCCTATCAAATCTACACTTGGTTCTAATGTGTCACTTCCTGGTTCCCAACTTGCAGGACAGACATTTCCTTATACACATTATAACACGTAATTTGAGCTAGCACAAGCTGGCTGGCCAACTCGAGTTAGAACCAATGTCGGTCAAGTCCTGTAACGTGATTCTGTTAGATTTTAGTATAACAAATCGACGCGACTTGAGATAGTTAAAAAGTGACAAAAGTGACAAATTTTATAACTTTTTATTTTCCACGCCTACGCTCAATTTCCATCTCTATCCAAGCATCTCCCGCTGCTTCTATTTCTTCTTCTGTAGGTTCTCTATCTTCTGAATCATTTTTTTCATATTTTACCTTATTTCCCTCAATTTGATCTTCAATAGATTTTATAAAACGAATTGAATTTGAAACATGACTAAAAATTAGAGTGCTTTCTTCTCGATTGAGTATAGGATTGTCGTGAGCTAAACTTTGATTATTCCTAACAAAATCGAAAGACTCTAAAACCTTTATAGAGGATTTTAATATCTGTATCGACATATCAGAATCTAAAATTTTATTATCATGTAAAAATTTAGTATATCCACCAATGAGAGCATTAAGTGGTGTATTTTTATCATAATTTAAACCATGTTTTTTACATAAGACCCTAAGATACTTAACAACAAAAGTATGTAGGCGATCTAGTGCAAGCTCTAACTCTCCACTCTCGATACTTTTTTTAATATAGTCTGCTAAAAGTCCAAAATCTTTATCAGAAGAATTAGGAATTAAAGCGGAAGCATCACTTACTGACATAATAATAGAATTAATTCTTACAACTATTTGCTTACATTGATCATATAATTTTTGATTAAATGGACGGTAACCATAAATTCCAATTTCTAATTGTGACTTCCAGTAATCCAACATTTCATCAACTAATTTTCCAACAATTTGATTTGAATCAAGTATCCAAAAAGACCTCATCCTACTAGCTTTGGAACCACTATTATCTTTTGTATATCTATCTGTAAAAATATCAATGTCTACTGTTTCAATAAAAAAGTTTTTATATGATGAATATGCAAAATCGCACACATAACCACTATCCATTTGAAAGAAATTCTCTAATTTTGCTTTTTCAATTGATTTAAGATCTGACATATTTTAATTTTTATATTTACATCTTAAAATTCACTTCGTTTAAGATATTTTTTATTTTTTATATATTCCACCAATAACTCATAAAAAATATCTTCTTCATAATCTTTTTCAATAGATATAGAATTATATCCACCCTGTGTTTTTGTAAATGTAAAGTTGTGCCATATTATAGAAGATGAATTACTTTCCATAAATTTTGGTTCAATTGATGTAAACATTGTTATAATATATTTAATAAAAGGCATTCGATTTTGTGTTTGTCCTTTTACTTTTCTGATTATTTCTATTTTTTCAAGAAAATGATCAGTATTAGAAAAACTTAAGATTGCAATTTTAATTGCTTTATCAAATATTTGTTTAAAATTATCTTCAAAAGGACTTTCATAATAACCACCTTTCCTTAATTCTGGTAATTGAATTTTTGTAGCTTTAAGTAATTCTCTTAAATTTATAATCTCACTATTAACCACTTTTGTAAAAATATGAGCAAGAAATAATTTAATATAACCACTTTCACCAATTGCATTTTGTAAAGCTGGATCTTCACTTTTTATACTTTTAACAATTTCGTCTACCCTATCTAAAATAGCCTTTTTGTTATCAAAATAGTATGGAGTTATTGTAAAAAACTTATCAATATAACCAGCAAAATCAGCTTTTCTACCATACTTATGAAAAAATATTTCTCTTATATTTGAATAATCAGCAACAATAATAATTAAATCAAAACCAAATTTATTTTCATGTTCTTTTTCAAAATAAGCTGACATTATATTAAGTATTCTAAATATATGCTCAGGATCGATTCTGTCTAAATCATCTAAAATAAGTACACTTTTTTTATCACCTTTTAATTTAATTATTTTTTCTTTTAATAAATAACTAATATAATCCGTTTCAGATATATTTTTTGATTTAATTTCATTAATATATTTTTCAATTAAACCTTTTTCTCCTTCTACATATTCTTTTTTAAATTCCTGAAATTTTTTGTCTATATCTAAAACATCTTTTAAAGATTTTCCAATTTTCCCTAGTGAATTAATAATTGGGTTTGGAGATAATTCTGAAAATGATTCACTAGTTGATATTACTGACTGTAAAAATTGATTTGTGGAATAATTTTCTTTTATCCATGAATAAAACAATAAACTACTTTCTTTTATCCCATTTATTTCATTAGTTTCAAAGACATCTGATTTTTTCTTCAATAATTCAGTGAGAATATCATACTTAATTAACTCTATAATATTTTCATTGCTATTAACTTGATAACTAACAGGATAAAGATGAAAAACTTCATAGTCATCTTTATTTAAATTAAAAAAATCATTAAGAAAATATGTTTTTCCAAGGCCAAATTTACCAGAGAAAAAAATTCTAGAGTTGTTTTCTATATTTAAATAATTATTTTTAAAGTCATCTTTTACACTATCAGTTGATATTATTATTTCACTCATTTTTATTAAATTTAATTAGTCTTCTTACTAAATTTTAATACTGGTTCTATACCAATTTCATGACACTTTCTGGCAAACATATCTATATGCTGTTTAAGACAAATAGATTTTATATCAGAAATATTTTTGGGAATTCTACTTGTAAAACCTAACCATAAACAATAACGTTTTGGTGGATTTTTTATTTTTTTAAGATTAGCATTATTACGTATAATCTCTAATGTTGTCATTGCTTGATTACAAACATATACAAGTTTTTGTGTACTACCAAATTTAACTGCATATACTGTATCATTTTTTCTAAGATCCCAAGCCTCTACCTTATAACCAACCCCAACTTCAATTTTTGAAAAATCTGTATTATCGTCTTGATATCCAGCATCTTTAATTTCTTTTGAAGAATTAAATTCAGGTTCTTTTAAAGAAATCTCTAAAAATTCTGATTCTATTTTATCTATTGATATTGCATCAACAGAATTATTTATTTGATCTAGATATTCTTTATTAAATCTTTTCCATTTACCTTGTTCTAAAACAATATTTTCATCTGGTACCATATAATCAATCATTTCATATAATGATTTTGTATAAGTTCTAACACCATCACTTGTAATCTCAATCTTAATATTTAAAATCTCATTATCTTTAATATTGTATTCAGAGATAAATTTTTTGAGTTCATTATGAGAGATTTCGGACATTTGTTGACTCTTTTTATTTCCTAAGTAGAAAGTATATTTTTCATTTGTATAAAATACAAAATCTGTACCAACTAAGTCATACGAACTATCTTCTGTTTCAATACTAGAAATATCATTTTTAATTTGAGTTAACAAACCATTCGTATAATTTGATATTTCATGTGGATCTTTTATTTCAAAAGTTTTAGGTAAATCAAATTTAGGTTCTTCGTTATTAAGAACATAAATTACTGCATCTAGTATTTCAGGAATTTTATCAACGACTAGATTTTCTCTAGACACAACTAATGATGAACCAAATTTCGATTTTTCACCAAAATCTATTTGTTTTTCCTGTAATATACCTGCACTAATATAATCTACAGATTCACCACTTTCATTGTCTAGTTTTGTATTTTTTACAAAACTTTTAATTTCTTTTTTCTTTCTTCCAGAAAAACGTTTTGAAGATTTTTGTTTAACATCATTTTCGTTGGCAATACGTTTAGCCATTTCAAGACCAAAATTATTATCACAAAACTTTCTTACATAGAAATGGCTTTTACCATAAGTTAAAGCAAAACAAAAATCATCCTTTATACAAAGATAAATTGCATAATAAACAATATTTTTTACGCTAGATAAATCAGATATTATATGTTCATAATCTTTTACCCATGGTATATCGTCAATTTCTGGTTCACTAGATAAATAAAAAGAACATGTCCAACCATTATCAACACTCACATATTTATTTTTCATCTTAAGTCCACCAATCTTTTCTTTAAGTGATCCAATATCTTCTTTTGGAATTTTAAAAATATTAATTTTCATATCTTTATCCCTTAGATGTTTTAGGATCTGCACTCTTAGGATAAGTTCTTTCTTCCTGATATTTACCATTTTCCTTTTGAATTTTTACAGAACCGCCTTCTTTACCAACAGCTTCTTTTAAAACACCACCCTGAGTTGCTTCTTCTTTAGTATCAAATCTCTTAATAACCTTATCTGTTTTATCGTCTGTTAAATCCCAACCCTTTTTATCTTCATTATAATCGAGTGTAAACTTTTTTAAATTACTCATACCTTTTTTATTTCCTAACTGATTATTTTAATAATAATTCGTAGATCGTTAGCACCTACACAAGGAGTTTTTACCTTCTCTACTACATATTATAACATAAAACTACCCTTTTTACAAGGAATTATATTGGAATAAAATATAAAAAACTTTTTTTCATACAGAAAAAACTATTATTATAGCCACACAAAACGAGTAAGCTTTACACTTCGTTTTTTTGATTTTGTTTTAACAAAAATACACTTTAATACATCATTTTATTGGAGATGTAGTATATGTACATTTAGGAAAATTACTACAACCAACGAATTCACCATATTGACCCTTTCTAACAACAAGTAATCCAGAACATAGAGGACAAATATCATTTTTTATATCTTCATTATTAATCATTTTAATAAGATTTAGTAATCTAAATTGATCAATAAGTTCTATCGGTTTTCCTTTTGCAAATTGCTTTGCTTCAGTTGTAAAAAATTGAGTAGTAATAAAATGACCTTCTGCATTCATATTATCAGAAATAGCACCATAAAAATCCCTTACTGCGCCAACTGATACCTGTCTGTTAGTATATCTTTTACACTGTATAAGATGATCTTTTCCGTCTTTTGTTGCAATAAGATCAATTCCTCCATCATGAGATCCACCGGTAAGAGTTATTTTATAGCCCATTTTTTCAAAAAGATGGGCTATAAATTCTTCGAATTTAGTTCCTGAAAGTTTTCTGAGATCTTCTAGTGTTTTTAAATCTTTATATTTTCTTTCTCGCTCGCGTTTATTTAACCAATTATCTGAAAATATTCTCAATCTCTCTATTCCAATATTCATAACAAATAATATTATTATGATAATTAAAAAAGGTAAGAAAATTCTCCACATACTTATTACACTTAAAAAAATATCAAGTCCTATCTTCCAAGGGTTTATATGAAATAGATCCATATATAAATATTAACTTTATTTTAGAAATACATCAATCGTTATTTTTTGATTAACTTAACCAAATCTTCTTCTTTTTCATAAGCCCTAAGTCGTCCTTCTAGCATACCTAACCGATAAGTTACCCCTTCGTTCATTAAACGCCAGTTAGTATCTTCTAAATTATTCTTAATAAGCTTTTGAAGCTCATGAACACTATCATATTCAGTACGTTCACTCTTAGAATCATAAACAATAAAAGGTACAAAAACATCTTTACCTATTTGAGGTGTTTGTAATTGAAATTTAATATATTTATTTGATTCAAGTATTGGAATAAGTAGATTTTCAAGTTCTATAATCTTTAACTTTTTGAGACTATCTACTTTATCATATAAATCTTTATTTTTTTCTTTCTCTTTAAAATCTTCAGTTATCTTTTTCAATCTTTCTGCAACACTTATAAATTCCATATATTCTCTTCCCTTTTCATCTGAACAATATTTTTCTAAATCCTTAAGATATTCAAGATCTGGTTTTTCTATTTCTTTTTCTTTAATGGTTAAGTCTAATTCTTCTGTATCTATGTATTTACAATTAGAACAAGTTCTAGTTGTTATAATCTTCTTATCTTCAATGTTCCCATTAATTACTTCTAGAGAAGTTTTACATTTAGGACAAATAT
>CAYZNH010000021.1:0-8010 GCA_964479775.1 uncultured Candidatus Saccharibacteria bacterium
AATAAATGGAATTACAAAATGGGTTTATGGTTGGCAGAAAAACGGATGGAGAAATTCTATGAAAGAGGATGTTGTAAATAGAGATTTATGGGAAAAACTTATAGAAGCTTCAGAAAATAAAAATGTTAAATGGAATTATGTAGGTGGACATGTTGGAATACCAGGTAATGAAAGATGTGATGAGATAGCCACAATGTTTGCAGACGGTAAAAAGACAGAACTTTTTCATGGTAAGAAAAATGATTATGAAATTGATTTGTCTGATACAGAAGGAAGTGGAGAAAAGAAGAAAAATAAATCAAAAAATAAGTCACCTGCATATTCGTATTTAAGTTTAATTGAAGGTAAATTACAAAAACATAAGACGTGGGCAGAATGTGAAAAGAGAGTGAAAGGTATAAAAGGAAATGTAAAATTTAAAAAAGCTGTAAGTGAGGAGAATGAGAAGGAGATAATGAAAGAGTGGCTAAATCAATCTACTTTAAAGTAGATTGATCGCCCTAGGGCGACGGGTACACCCGGGCTAGCCCGAACATTTTTAGTAAAAAATGTTTTAGGGGGTGTTGGTATGTAGTATTTTGTATAAAGTATATAGTATAAAAAATCGAGGAGACGCCTTTCTGAAGATTTAAGGCCTCACCTCGATTTTTTTATGTTAAAATATTTTTGTGATAAAAGATTTTGAATTATTAATATCAATTGCAGGATTTGTCTTAGCGATTTTTATTTCTTCTTTTTTAAAGCTAGGTTTTTCTTTTTTCTTATTTTTAGTCTTGATTTCAGTTGTATTTTTTATTTATCAAAAGTTTATTTGTAAGGATGAATTCGATAAGAAAAATATTTTAATACTTTCACTTTTTATATTTTCTTTTGCCTTAGGAATATTTAGGTATGAAATAAAAGATTCGTATGTATTGGATTCAAATTTAGAAAATAATTTAAATAAAAAACTTATAGTCGAAGGAATCATTTTTGATGAACCTGTTGTGAAAGAGGGTGGAGCAACTTTAATAATTGATTTTAAAAATATAATACTTGCAAGCTCAAGCGTCTCTGTTTCAGGAAGGGGGATTATAAAAACGGATACTTACCCAGAATTTAAATATGGGGACTTAGTAAGGATTACAGGTAAACTTGAGAAACCAGAAAATTATTCTTCTACAAGTACAGAAAGATCTTTTGATTACATTTCTTATCTTGGTAAAGATAATATTTTTTATAAAATTGATTTTGCAAAAACAGAGTTTGTCTCAGCGGGTCATAGTAATTTTATAAAATCTTTTTTATTTAAAATTAAAAATAGTTTTATTGGAAATATTAACCGTGTAATATCTGAACCACAGTCGTCACTTCTTTCTGATATTTTGCTTGGATCAAAAAGTTCTTTGGATAAAAAAACTTCTGAAACATTTCGTATAGCGGGACTTTCACATTTGATTGCTTTATCTGGGTACAACATAACTATAGTTTCAGAAGCGATCATGAAGTCATTTTCTTTCTTGCCGAGAAATTACGGTTTATCTTTTGGTGTGCTCGGAGTAATACTTTTTGTGTTGATGTCTGGATCTTCTTCTACTGCTGTTCGTGCTGGGATAATGTCTCTTGTTGTTATACTTGCAAACGTTACACGAAGAAAATATCAGGTTACTAGAGCTTTGATATTTGCTGGACTTTTAATGATAATCATTAACCCTAAGATTCTTGTCTTTGATATATCTTTTCAGCTCTCCTTTCTTGCGACGGTCGCGATAATTTATGTTTCACCGATTTTAAAAGAAGAATTCTGTTTTGTTACAGAGAGATTTAAATTGAGAGAAACTGTTTCATCTACTATATCTGCGCAGATTTTAGTTTTACCTTTGATAATTTATAAAATGGGATTAGTCTCTATGGTTTCTCTCCCCGTAAATATTTTAGTTCTTACTTTTATACCGACAGTAATGCTTCTTGGTTTTCTCACAGGACTTTTTGGTTATATATGGATCATTTTATCTATACCATTTGCTTGGGTGACTTGGTTTCTACTTAGCTATATTATAAAAGTTTCAGAGTTTTTTGCTGGGTTACCTTTTTCACATGCGGAAATAAAATATTTTCCAGTATTATTTTTAGTTGTTTCTTATGTAGTTATAACTTTATGGATTGTGTATGAAAGACAGGTTGAAGTTTCTAGGTTAAGGGTTATAGAAAAAAATAATTCTGGATTCCCGCCTACGCGGGAATGACAATACAATCTTATCAACATCACTCTTGTGTCATTCCCGCGTAGGCGGGAATCCAGGATTGATTAAATTTTTTAAATATAATTATTTCTAATAGAATGAAACTAAATAAAAACATAAAATTATATTCTTTACTTTTTCTTATAATTATTAATGTAATTATTTTTTATGCTGTATCTTTTAGTGACAATAAAGGTTTACTAAAGGTTACTTTTTTAGATGTTGGGCAAGGTGATGCTATTTTTATAGAATCACCAGATGGAAATCAAATACTGATAGATAGTGGAGCAAACAAAAATATTTCAAATGTTTTATCTAGAGTGATGCCTTTTTACGATAGATCTATCGATGTACTAGTAGCGACTCACCCAGACCAAGATCACATTGGTGGTTTTCCAGAAATTTTAAAGAGGTATAAAGTCGGTAGATATTTTGATGATGGATTAGTGGGTGAGACTGCAACATTTAAAGAAATCTCTAACGAACTTTTAGATAAAAATGTTGATGAAGAAAAATTAGTAAAAGATGAAATAATAGATTTGGGTGATGGAGTATTTTTAAAAGTATTTTATCCAAATATAAAACTTGAAGGGGATGATACAAATAAAAATTCTGTGGTTTTGAAATTAATTTATGGAGATACAAGTGTTTTACTTACAGGTGATATTCCAACTGATGTAGAAAAATATCTAGCAATGACCGAAGGAGAAAATTTGAATAGTGATATTTTGAAAGTTGCACATCATGGTTCTAAAAATTCTCTCTCAGAAGAATTCTTCTCCGTGGTCTCTCCAGAGTATTCAATAATATCTGCTTCAAAAAATAATAGTTTTGGACACCCTCATAAAGAAATAATAGATGCTTTAAATAATATTGGAACAAATATTTTGAGAACTTATGAAATGGGGGATATAACTTTTGTTTCGGATGGAGATAAGTTTGTATTGGAGAAATAAAAAAATAACACGATGAAGGGTTGTTTTTAATTTACACCAGTATCATAACTTTTTTGAAGGAAAAAGTTAGCTACGGGTCAGGCTTTATGAACTTTTAACTTTTTAATTTTATAAACTAAAAATCAAATATAAAATAAAGGCGACTCGCATGCGAGTCGCCTTTATTTTATATTTGATTTTTAAATGAGTCCTGCTTTCTTTAAAGTTACAAATGCACCATTCTTTTGTATTGTCTTTAATGCTCTTGTGGAAATTTTTAACACAACAGTCTTTTTTAATTCTGGAATATATATTCTCTTTTTTTGTAAATTCAATTGCTTTCTAACTTTTCCTGTAGGATTGTATTGGGTAGCTCTAGTTGCGTTGCTGTAACCACCACCGACAATTGAAGTTCTTTTTGTTATTGGACAAATCTTTGCCATTGCTTTATTTTTAAATTAAGTTTTAACATGCTATCATATAAATATTAGTTTTGCAAGGTAATACAATAGAAGATGAATCAAGATATATTTTTTCAAATAGTTATACTCGTATTTTCTGTGATAATACATGAAGTTTCTCATGGAGCTATGGCTCTAGCTTTTGGAGATAAGACTGCCCAATACGAGGGGAGACTTACTTTAAACCCAATAAAACATATAGATATCTTTGGTTCTATTATATTACCGTTCTTACTTTTTATAAGTCATGCTGGTTTTATGATCGGTTGGGCAAAACCAGTACCTTATAACCCTTATAATCTTAGAAATCCTAAAATAGGTGAGCCAATGGTTGCTTTTGCTGGTCCAATGTCAAATATAATAGTAGCTGTTATCTTTGGGTTAATAATTCGTTTTGTAATAGTATTAAACCCTAGTTTGATAAGTTTGGTCACTGTTTTTAGTTATGTAGTAATAATAAACATTAGTTTGGCTATTTTTAACTTAGTTCCTATACCACCGCTTGATGGTTCAAAGATACTTTTCTCAATGTTTCCAAACAGATTTGCTTTTTCTGAAGTTTGGGCAAGATATGGTATTTTTATAATAATACTTTTTTTAACTTTTATATCTAGTATTATTTCTCCTATAATTTTTTGGTTGTTTACTCTAATAACTGGGTTGAACTAGAGAATGTTGTATTTGTTGTAGATGTTCTAAACGTTGTAGTTGAAAATACAACAAATATGACGTTCATGACTAGATTCCTTATTTATGGCCATATTTTAACAAAAATACTTCAAAAATATTGACAAACTGTCTAAAAGGTGTATAATTGTAGATGAAGGTATGAAATCGTGTTGATTTCACCATTTTTCTGGAAGAATGTTCTTTGTAAGAACAAAAGGAGGTTGAGATGAAGAAGATTATTCAGGTTATCAAAAAGGAAAGAATTTTGCGGGATATGTGTTCCGCTTTTCTTGCTGTGTGTGTTGGGGCACAATGTGCATCACCTCAAACTTTAAACGAAAATGTTACTCATCTTTATAATAGTGGGTGGGTGATGTGGCTTTCAGTTTTGGCTCGGCCAGTTATCGTTTCGTTTCTGTTGGGAATTATTATGACAATCTGGAAGATGAATTTTCCATCCAAGAAATATTATTGAAAAAGAGTGTTTGATAGGCACGGTTTGCGAAGCAAACCGTGCCTATTTTTTTGTATTTATCATTGCGAGGTAGTCCGTCGCAATCCAGGTTTATGTTTATTTTAATTAATTAATTTAACCTGGATTATTACGTCGGGTTACCTCCTCATAATGACACAATACAATACAAAAAACCGAGGAGACACCTTTTTAAGGATTTAAGGTCTCACCTCGGTTTTTTTAGTTGCTTTTTATGAGTTTTATGTTATTCTTTTACCACATTATCTCGGTCGTGAGATAAGTTGTATTCAGGCAAAAGTGAGTAATCGATTTCAGTAGCTTTTAAAAAAGCAACTCAAACTGATCTCGGTGAAGAATTCACAATTGCCAAGTTAGAAGAATAAAGAAGATTAAAGGTTATAAATTTATAATCTTGTTTATTTTTGTTTTTATTATTAGAAGTTTAAGGAGTGAAGGGGTAATATTGTTTTTTACCCCAGTGAAATATCCGCTTATTAAAGCGGAGTAAATCTAAAGATTTACATTTCACGGGGTGATGATTTTTATTGTCGCTTCGCTCTGTAAAAATCAATCATGCCGACAATAAATCAGTTAATTAAACACAATAGAAAAACTGCTCCTAGAAAGCCGAAGTCAGTGGCTTTAATGAGAAGTTTTAATACATTGGAAAACAGACCAACAAAACTCTGTTCTCCATTTAAGAGAGGAGTTTGTATAAAGGTTACTACAAAGACTCCAAAGAAACCAAACTCAGCTATCAGAAAGATTGCTAGGGTTAGACTTTCAAATGGTATGGAAGTTACAGCTTACATTCCAGGTATGGGTCACAATTTACAAGAACACTCAGTTGTTCTATTAAGAGGGGGTAGAGTTAAGGATGTTGGTTTAAGATATCAAATTGTTAGAGGTGTTCTTGATGCAGGTGGTGTTGAAGGAAGAAAGAAGGGTCGAAGCCAATATGGTGCTAAGAAAGCAAAGGCAGGAAAATAAAATAATAAGAGTATAACGATAGATTTATCCCAGTGAAATACCGCCAAAGGCGTAAAACTTAAGGAAGTTTATTTCACGGGACGATGATTTTTATAGTCGTTATACTCCTTAAAAATCTATCATGAGAAGAAAATTAAAAACAAAGAAAGCATTAAAGCCAGATTATAAATATGATTCTGAGAAAGTATCAAAATTTATAAATTATATTATGCTTGATGGTAAAAAAAGTGTCGCTGAAAGAATTATATATAAGACTTTAGATAATATAAAAGATAAGGCTAAAGTTAAAAATCCAGTTGAAATATTTGAATTGGCTTTGTCGAACACAGCTCCAAACATGGAAATAAGATCAAGAAGAGTTGGTGGTGCAAACTATCAAGTTCCTGTTGAAGTTAGACCTTCAAGAAGGTCTGCTCTTTCTATGAAATGGATTATAGATGCAGCAAGGTCAAAAAAGGGTGCTTCTATATCTGATAAACTTGCTGATGAAATAATCGCAGCTTCAAAGAATGAGGGTGAAGCAGTAAAAAAGAGGGAAAATACTCATAAGATGGCTGAGGCTAACAAGGCTTTTGCTCACTTTGCTTGGTAGTTTTTCTTTAAATTTTTAAGTCTTGCTTTGTTGCCAGAAAAATTTGCTCCTGCGCAGTATTTCTATACAGCTTGGTCGTAAATTTTTCTGGCGTCTCGCAATACAATAAAAATTTTTTGAAAAACAAAAAAACTTTTATTAAATTAATTTATTATAAATGAAAAGAGATTATCCATTAGAAAAAGTTAGGAATTTCGGTATCATTGCACACATTGATGCTGGAAAAACTACAACTTCTGAAAGAGTTCTTTACTATACTGGTTCACAACACAGTATTGGTGAAGTTCATGAGGGTGAAACTACAACTGACTGGATGGAACAAGAAAGAGAAAGAGGTATTACCATTTGTTCTGCTGCTGTTACTTGTTTTTGGAACCCTAGTTATATGCCGAAAGGGGATGATAGTAAGAAAGTAAGATTTAATATTATTGATACCCCCGGACACATCGACTTTACAGCCGAAGTCAAGAGATCTTTAAAGGTTCTTGATGGTGCTGTTGTTGTATTTGATGGAGTTGCTGGTGTTGAACCACAATCGGAAACAAACTGGAGATATGCAGATGACGGTAAGGTTCCAAGAATTTGTTTTATAAACAAACTTGATAGAACGGGTGCAAGTTTTGAAAGATCATATCAATCAATTCTTGAAAGACTTACAAAAAGTGCTGTAAGAATGGAACTTCCTATAGGTAGTGAGTCAGATTTTATTGGGGTTGTGGATTTAATGAAGATGAAAGCATATTACTTTGAGGGTGATATGGGTGAAAAAATAAAAGAAGATGAAATTCCTGCAAATATGCTTGAGGAAGCAAAGAAATATAGAGCAGAGCTTGTTGAAAAAGTTGTTGAACAGGATGAAAAATTAATGAATGATTATCTTGAAGGAAAAGAGATATCAATACCTGATCTTAAAAATGCTTTAAGAAAGGCAACTATAGCAAATACAATAGTTCCAGTTTTTACTGGTTCAGCTTTGAAAAACAAAGGTGTTCAACTTGTTCTTGATGCCGTTGTAGATTATCTTCCATCTCCACTTGATATTACAGCCGTTAGGGGAATTGATCCAAATACTGGTGCAGAGATATTAAGACATTCTTCAGACGAAGAACCTTTTTGTGCTTTAGCTTTTAAACTTCAAAATGACCCATTCGTAGGACAGCTTACTTACTTTAGAGTTTACTCTGGAAGTATTTCTGCTGGTACATACATTTATAATTCTACAACAGGTGAAAAGGAGAGGTTGGGTAGAATTGTTAGAATGCAAGCTAATGATAGAGAAGATGTTGAAACAGTTTTTGCTGGAGAAATTGCAGCTGCTGTTGGTCTTAAGGGTGCAAAGACAAGTCATACTCTTTGTGATGAAAATAATCCTATAGTTCTTGATCAAATTGTATTTCCAGAACCAGTTATTACTTTAAGAGTTGAGCCAAAGACAAAAGCTGACCAAGAAAAAATGGGTCTTGCTTTGAAGAAACTTTCTGATGAAGACCCAACATTTAAAATAAAATCTGATCCAGATACAGGTGAAACTGTTATGGCAGGTATGGGAGAACTTCATCTTGAAATTCTTGTAGATAGAATGAAAAGAGAATTCGGTGTTGAGGCAAATGTAGGTAAGCCACAGGTTGCTTATAAAGAAACTATTACGGGTGAAGCAGAAAAAGAA
>CAYZNH010000022.1:0-7216 GCA_964479775.1 uncultured Candidatus Saccharibacteria bacterium
ACAAAATAAAAAACAGTAATTTAATTACTGTTTTTTATTTTGTATGTGGGCGATAAGCAAGTGCTTTGAATAGCACTTGCGTCAGGACTCGAAGCCCTATTGAGCCGAGTTTGGAGTGTATTCACGAATAAACGAGCCAATGGGTCTTCGATTCCTACCGTAAGCAACATCCTAGTTGCTTACTCCAGAGGCACAAAATTAAAAAACAATGAGGAATACTCATTGTTTTTTAATTTTGTGCCTTCGGTAGGAATCGAACCTACATCAAAGCCTTAGAAGAGCTCTGTTCTATCCATTGAACTACGAAGGCATATTAAAATGTTTAAGTAGAATAACAGGTTTTTTATAAAAAATCAAATACTTGATGATTATATTGAAGGATCAATATTTCTCTGAATTTTAATATTAGAAATATACTCAATTCTCTCATTAAATTCTAATATTAAATTATTAATTTTTTGTTTATCTAATTTTTCTAAAGTAAGTTCTTTTTCTTCTATACTTATATACATCTGTCCTTTTATTATCTTTTTATATATAGAATAATCAAAAATTACAAAACCAATCATTATCAAAAGAGATATAGACAAAAGCAAAACCCAATCCCTTGATGGATTTATGTAACTAGGTGATATATGTATATTATCAAGAACTTGATTATTATTTTTTTTATTTATCTTAAACATATTTTATTTATCATCCTTAAATTTTAAGACTGTGAAATCAAAACTAACTAACCACTGTGGCATTATCTTATCTTCTACATCATAATCTGAAAATTTTGTTAAAAATATTTTTTCAATATTTATCTTTAATGGATAATTTTCTAAAAATTTTATAAAAGACAAAATATTTTCCCAACTACCAGTTACATCTATTTTTACTCTCAAATATTCAGCATTAACCTTATTTAAGGTATCATTTGATTCTGTTGAAACACTCTTTACTTCAGATTTTAATCCAAAGTTTGTAACCGAATCTTCAATAATTTCTATAAAACCAACAATATCTTCTTTTTTTACAAAAAAATTATTTAATTTGTCGCCAGATTCTATAGCCTTTTCTAAATCTTCCTGCATTATCGATCTAGACTCCTGTTTTCTAATTTCATTTCTAATTTCATTTTCCATATCAGAAGCCTTTATGTTTTGAATTTTTACATATAAAAAAAGTAAGTAAAATAAAGTAATTAATATTATATTTATAATCAATAATAATAAGAATATTTTTTTTGTTTTATTTCTGGGCATATTATTTATTATAAATTAGATTCATAGAAAAACCTGCATCAATATTTTTTATTAAATTAGAAACTGGCAAATCTACACTCTGGAATAATTGTGATTTTTTAAGCTCTTTATCAAAAGCTGTTAAATTGTCTCTAGTTTTTGAAATACCATTCAATATTATTCTAATAGTACTTTTATCATAATCAACAATACTTATCGAATTTATTTTTATACCTTTATTTTTAAGTAAAATAATATTATCAATAATACCACTAAACTGATTACTCTTAACATCAGACAATATGCTTGCCAAAGAATTAGTTCTCTTTATTATTTCAATAGGATCAGTATTATTTTGACCAACCTGTTTTTTTACATAATCAAGTTGATGATATATATTATCCTTTTTATATTCTGAATAAAATATTGATGGCATGAATAAAGAAAACAATACAACAAAAGCAAATAACAAAAACATAAAAAAGAATATAGAAACTCTCAAAAAATACTCTACAAAGATTCCTTTTTTGTCTTTATTTAAAATAAAACTAAGCATTTCTTTTAGAAGATAAAACTAACCCAACAGAAACAGAATAATCCAACGAATCAACAAAATTTAATTCTGGTAAATAAACGTTCTTATCAAATACATTTACCCACACATCGGCTAAAGATATCTGTAAATCGACATCTTGTATCATATGCTCACAAAAATTTGATAGTGCGGATGTTCTACCACATACAATAATTTTATTTATGTTTTTATCAAAAGAAATATCATTTTTATCACTCTGAGACATCCAATATTTCATAAACTTACTTATCTCATCTTTAAAAACTGAAAACACATTCAATAGCGAACCAAAAACTTCATTGTTATATTTTTGATTTAAACCAAAGGCTTCATTAGGGATTTTAATTATCTTTTCAGATGATATTTTATTTTTCCTATATAATGAATCTATAACAGTATTATCACCAACAGAAACGGTCGATGTAAGAAGAACCGTATTGTTAGAGACAATAGACAATACTGTCGAATCATCTTTTATATTAACAACCATAAAAGTTCTTTTGTCTTCTTTAGGTATAACGCTCCTACAAACCATCTTTGATTCAGCTTCAAAAGATAGAGGGAAAAAACCAGAAAGCTTAAGAACTTCTGTATAATCCTCAATAATTTTCTTGGGTACAACAGTCACATTCAAAAATATTTCTTTTTCATTACTCATTTCTGAAACAATCTCATACTCAAAAAAAGATTCATCCAATCTCAACGGCACATTTTCTTCTATTTTAAATTCTAAAATCTGTCGAATTTCTCTATTTTTAACCTTGGGAATTTTTATATTAAAAATATAATTTTTATCTTCTGGTATAGCAACATTAACAAAATTGTTTGATACATTTTGTCTAACTTGTTTTAATACAGATACAAGCTTATCTTTATTTAAAATATCACCATCTTTTATAACAGCTTCTGAGATAGAAAATTCACCGTATTTTTTAATTTCAGTAGTCTTTCCATTATCTTTTAACTCTAAGTACCTTAAAAAATTATTACCTATATCTAAGGCAATAGCTGGCATAGATAAATATTTTGGAATACAAATATTTTTTTTAATAAAACAACTATTCATAAAAAGTTATTATCTTAATTATAACTTTTTTTATTTATAATTAAAATAGCATTTTAAAAAATATCTTATATAAAATAAAGAAAACAACAAAAATAGCAAATAGTAATGTAAATAAATTGAAATATTTTAAAGCTAATAAACTTATCTTTTCTCCAAAAATTTTCATAATAAAAGAAACAACAAAAAATCTTATTCCCCTACCTAAAGTGGAAGCCACTACAAAAATAAAAATATTTAAATTAAAAAGACCAGCAGCTATCGTAAAAATTTTATAAGGTATTGGTGTAAAAGCTGCTGTAAAAATAGACAAAAAAGCATGATCGTTAAAAAATATCTTAACTAAATCCAACTCTTCTTTTAAATCATATAATCTCACAAGCCATAAACCAACAGTCTCAAACAAAAAAGCTCCTATCAAGTAGCCGAATAATCCTCCCAATACAGAAGATATTGTGGTTATTGTAGCAAAATATACCCACTTATCTCTGTTTTGAGCAACAACTGGCATTAAATAAAAATCTGGAGGTATGGGAAAAAAGGAAGATTCTGCAAATGATATTCCCGAAAGCCACCATTTAGCATTTTTACCCCTTATATTACCCATAAGAGAGTTTTTAAAAAAATCAATTCTGTTTTTAAAAGATAAAAACATTTTATTAACCTAATATTGTACCGATATCAATAAAATCTGGTACCTCCATAAGAGCAAGATTATCACCTGACTTTGCAGCAAGTATCATACCATTACTCATCATACCCATAAGAGGCCTAGGAAGAAGATTTGTTACAAAAACGACTTTCTTACCAACCAGTCTTTGACTATCTGGAAAATAATGTGCTATACCAGAAAGAATCTGTCTTGGCTCACCTTCAGAAAAATCAACAGAAAGCTTATATAACTTATCAGATCCTATAATCGATTCAACAGATATTATCTTACCGACCTTCATCTCAACTTTCTTAAAATCATCATAACTAATTTTTACTTCTTTATTTTTTTCTTCCTTTTCTTTCTCTTTTTTTTCCTGTCTATTTCTCTCCTTATCCATAAAAGTTTGAAGTATTATCGCTGCAGCAGAAGCATCAAGCATATCTGTTTTACCAAAAGTATTTTCAACTTGTGCTGAAGACATAAATTCTGGTTCAAGAGAAATGGGTAATTTAATATCTTTTGATAAATCTCTTTTAAAAGATAAAATCTGTGGGTTTATCTTATTGTCTTCGCCCTTATAATTCTTTGATTCACCTATCACCAAATATTCTACCTGATTTTCATTACACAAACTGATTATATTTTTAATAAGTTCTGAATTATTTTCTAAAACTATTTTTGGGAAAGCAACCTTAGCGTCTACATCAGACACAGCAATACCAACTCTTTTTTCTCCATAATCAATTCCTAGATATTTCATAATAACCTTAATATTACACTATTTTTTACTTATCACAAATCAATAATAGTATTGTATATAAAAATATATTATAATATAAATATGAATACAGAATTAATAACTGAAATTACTCAAAAAATAATTTTAGAAAATCCATCAATTATATTAATTTTAATCTGGTCTATCTTATGGAAAATGATAGCTTTATGGAAATCAGCAAGAAATAACCACCTCACAATCTTTGTATTAATAATGTTTCTTAATACAATCGGAATATTTGAAATATTATATATATTGTATCTTAATTATAAAAAGAAAAAAGAAAATATTTAATAATATAGCCACACAAAAACAAACCAGATATTACAACACAATATCTGGTTTGTTTTTATTGACCTTAATGAGATATAAATGTAATAATTTAATTAGATTGTTTGATATTTTTTCAAACAAAAAAGCTCTTTAAGGAGGTTTTATGGGAAACAAAAGTTTGGAGTTTCTTAAACTTCAAGATTTCTTTTATTGGACAATAAGAAATCTTGAAAAATACGTCACTCCTTCTGAGTATAAAGCTCAAATTTCATACCTGAGATGTATTAAGAGAAAGATAATAGAACATACGTTAAAAGATGGTTTGATAGAATCGGAGATACCTTTTATCCCCGTTCTTCAATCTAGAATTATACGTGCTGGTTGGATTCTTATAAGTAGACAAGTATCTTTTATAAAAATCAATCAAAACATAGGTAGATTTCATTTATTTTTAAATAAAATCTGTGATTTTGATTCTAAAATACCAGAACGTTTCCCATATTTCATTATCGGTGTTAAGTTAAATACAGACCTTATAGATATGGATGTAATTTCTGCTAAAAAAGAAATACTTAAAAGAGGTGAAAAACCACTTACACTAGCAGAATGTGTTTCTTTATTAATACACAAACCAGAATTACTATTGGAAAACCAACTAATAGCTTGTGGTTCAGAATATGGTGAATTAAAAGGAAACAAAAGACATAGAACACCCTGCATTCTTTTGGTTGATGGAATACCGACCATTAAATGGTATTTTTCTGAAGAGAAAAATCATGCGATATATCCATCTTGTGTAAAAAGAATTGGTACAATTGGTCTCAAAGCTATACTCCAAGGACGTCCATGGAGAATGGTTGGTCCAATATAATCAAAACGGCGTAATCATTTTATGATACGCCGTTTTCCTATTATAAAAATAAGTTATTTTTTTATTAATAAAAAAGAGCCAACTACATTGCTGTAGCTGGCCCTTGTTGGAACTTGGTCTTGCCGACCGAATTCAAGAATCAATTTTTCAAAAGATTCAAGAATTCAAGAGACAAGCTTCATTTCTGCGGGAAGAATGCGGAAGCTGAACCGCAGTCGTCGTCCGCATTACTGACAAAGTCCGAGCCAAACTCCACCTCGTCGCCGTAGAAGTTGAAGAACGGAGCGTCCGAGAACCTGCCATCGTCATCCGGAGCAAACTCATCACCAGTGCAGTCGATCCAGAGATCGTCAGACTGCTCTAGGCGTTCGGGGTGTGTCAGAAGCATACAGCCGATGGCAAATGCGCCGAGGCCGAATTCTCCCGAAGCCATCACCACGCGTGCCCGACGAACCGAGCGACCACGATGGCGAAGACCGAACTGTGCCGAGATGATCAGAATATCAGGATTACCCTGTTCTTCCGAGATCTTCTCGAACATTTCCTTCGACGTCACGAGCTGACGCAGGTGTTTCTCGTCGATTGAACCCTCGCGGTAGTTGTACAACCGCCCGCGGGTTTCCTTGATCGTGTCGAGAATCTTCTGCACACACTCGCTGTAGGTCGAGCCAATCTTCGGCTGTCCACCTTTCTTCCAGATGTTCGGGATGGCAAACCATCCTTCGGCGTTCGCAGGCAATTCTGCTTTGCCAGCCTCAATCTGCGCGAGCAGGTCAAGGTTTGCATAGCCGATACCCGAGAAAAGTTCCCGAAGACGGTTGCACTGCTCGGTCAAACCTTTCGGGGTGTAACCCGAGAGGTAACCGTAAGACGAGGAAACTTCCTCGTCTTTGAACTTGTCGGAAACCGACAAATCTTTGAGCGAAGCAAGAGCCGTGTTACGGATCGCTTCGACAAATTCACCGCCGTGTTCGATAACGCGTTGGGCACCAAGACCATCGAGGCCAAGTTCATTGAGAACCTTCCTGATAGCGTCGGAACCAAAACGGTTGATTTGTTCAATCTGTCCTGCTGTAGCCTGAGTAATCGTCGTCATGACGTTATCTCCCTTTGAATTGTCCGAGTTTTCAGTCGGAACCACTGTCTTGTCTCTTGATAAGACTAGCTTTTTACCATCAAAATTTAATAGCAAAAAGCTAGTCTTATGTATTTAAAAGGACTTATATATCTATATAATAGTATATCATATTGTAGATACTTGTCAAGTGTATCGTAATGGTTCAACAACTTGAGAATAAACAAAAAAAAGATGCGGTTCGACCATAAAAATAATCTACCAAGACTATCTTTAAAATACAGAACGGGGGCGAGATTCGGTCACGTCTCTTTTCTTTGCCGCCACTCAGAAAAGATGGTCTCCTTTATAAACATAAAAACAGGTTCCCAAACTGTTTTTATGTTTATAAAGAAGGAGAGGGCGAGATTCGGCTATTACATAGCCAGGTACTTTTCCTCCTCACAAAATCTAGCGAGATTCGCCCGCGACCAAAGTCTCGCCGTCGCTCAACTTTGTCTGGGCACCAGCTCAAACCAAAACACTGCTGTGTTTTGACTTCGCTTCGCTCCGTGTTTTCCGCTGTTCGAATCTCGCCAATCTTTTTGAATAAAAAGATTCAAGCATATTAATATATGGTTGCTATCCGCAATATTAAAAAACAAGATAATTTCTCGTGTTTTTTAATTTTGCGGAGAGGGCGAGATTCGAACTCGCGA
>CAYZNH010000023.1:0-5120 GCA_964479775.1 uncultured Candidatus Saccharibacteria bacterium
CGGTGAAGATGCCGGTTACCTGCAGTTAGACGAAAAGACCCTAGAAGCTTTACTGCAACTTGATATTGAGTATATGTTTTGAATGCGTAGTGTAGGTGGGAGGATTTGAAGTTTTTCTTTCGGGAAAGATGGATCCGACAGTGAAATACCACTCTTTCTGAATATATATTCTAATCTTTGAGGAAAAAACTCATAGAAACAGTATCTGGTGGGTAGTTTTAGTGGGGCGCTACCCTCCCAAAAAGTAACGGAGGGGTCTATTAAGGTCGGCTAGGCGCGAATGGAAACCGTGCCGATAGTGTATTGGCAAAAGCCGGCTTGACTGCGAGATGTACTAATCGAGCAGGTGCGAAAGCAGAGCAAAGTGAACCGACGGTCCGTGTTAGACGCGGCCGGAGATTATCGGACAAAAGCTACTCTAGGGATAACAGGCTAGTTCCGCCTAAGAGTTCATATCGACGGCGGAGTTCGGCACCTCGATGTCGGCTCATCTTATCCTGGGGGTGGAGAAGCTCCCAAGGGTATGGCTGTTCGCCATTTAAAAAGATACGCGAGCTGGGTTCAAACCGTTTAGAAGGCAAAATTTGTCTTTTAGACAGTTTGAATCCCACGAGAGATTAATTATTTTCGTTTAAAAAACTCATAAAAGATTGAGAAATTTTGTTATGAGTATAAAAGATAGAAAGACACAATCAAATCACGGCGGTCAGTTAAGACGCAGATTTACGCGGATAAAACGCGGATGTCGCGGATTAAAAGATCAAGTTGGTTTATATCGGTGGAATCCTTTAATAAAATCTAGGACAATACCGAGGGAAATTTGTAAAATTATTTATAAATGCCCGTAGAGACTAAACACCAACAGTTGAATGAGTATTAAGTATTTTGTATACAGTATACTGTATATGATATACAACATACTGATTTAATTAAGCTATAGTCCATTGCAATGAGTAATCATTGATAACAAGCGTGAGACAGGTTGGTCTCCTATCTACTGCAGGCGTAGAATTTTGAGGGGATTTGACTTTAGTACGAGAGGACCGAGTTGAACGTACCTCTGGTCTATCTGCTGTTCCTGCCAAGGGCAACGCAGAGTAGCTATGTACGGAACGGATAAACTCTGAAAGCATCTAAGAGTGAAGCCGTCCCCAAGATTAGAATTCGTTTGAGGACCCTAGGAGATGACTAGGTGATAGGTTGTAGTTGTAAGTCCAGTAATGGATTCAGACGAGCAATACTAATTATCCGATTCTTATTAGGAAATTTAAAAATACACATTTACCCATTCATTTTTATGGATAGGGGTTTGTTTTAATCTGTTATGTGGAATGAATTCAGAACGTATATCGTTACTGGGTATTTTTCACATAAATTTTGTTGAATTTTTTGTTCTGGTGCTTTGTCGCGGGGGTTACACCTGATCTCATTCCGAACTCAGAAGTTAAGGCCCGTTGAGGCGATGATACTCTCTCTGAAGGGGAAAGTAGCTAGGCGCCGGAACAAAGAATTTAACTAAGTAAAAACACTCTAAAAGGGTGTTTTTTGTGTTTGACTTTTATAATCAAGTATGCTATCATATATAAATATAGGAACCAGTGTACAAACAACCTAACAAAGGGAGAATTCATGAGTAAACTGGAAGCGATTGCTAAAGTCTGCTTAGTTTGGGGTGTCAGCGAGGAACATAGACTCAATGCCATCCAGTTTATCATTCAAGGGGTCGATTGTCAGAAAGTCGTGAAAGCGATTGAAGATGTTTCGGTAGCCCTTAAAGCCCTCGAGATCTTGAGGCCTGAACGTCAAACAACGACATAGTGCGTCAACACCCTCCCCCAACAGGAAAAGCCTACCAGCTTCTGTTGGTGGGTTTTTTCATTTATTTTATTTTTGAATTAGACCCCAGTCAAATATTTTTATATTAATAATGAGCTTGGTTACTAAAATTTATTAAATATGATAAAATTAAGTGAGTTAATTAAATAATAATTTGACGGGGTGATGGTTTTTATAGTCGCTCCGCTCGTTAAAAATCAATCATGTCTTGGGCACAAAGAAGAAAAGCTAGTTATATATCGGGTTTTTTACTTTTTATACTTTTAATATTAAGTTTTATTTTTTTTAAGTTTTTTAATAAAGAACCAACCTGTAATGATAAAATACAAAATCAAGGTGAGTTGGGTGTTGATTGTGGGGGACCTTGTACTATTTTATGTAGGGCGCAATATGTTGATCCAAATGTTTTATGGACTAGGTGGTCAAAAATAAAAAATTCTGGTTTATATAATATCTTGATATACGTTCAAAATTCTAATGTTGGCATAGGTTCTTACTCTGCTCCTTATTCCGTTGATATTTATGATAAAAATAATATTATTCTTTATCATAAGACTGGTTATACTTATATACCATCAAGTAATAATTTTACGATTTTTGAGGGTGATGTTGATTTAAATGACAAAATACCAGCAAGAATAGATTTTTCTTTTGCTAATAATATCTTTTGGCAAAAAATTGAAAGTCAAGAATTAAATATCTTATCTCTAGAGAAGAACTTATATGAAGAAGATACTAAACCAAAATTAAATGTTATTTTAAAAAATAAGTCTCTTAACGATATTAAAAACATTGAATCCGTGGCTATTCTTTATGATGAATATGCAAATGCAATTGCTTTTTCAAAGACAAAAATTGATATTCTTGAAAAAAATAGTACAGAAAATATTATTTTTACTTGGCCAGAAAAATTTGAGAGTAAAATTTTTAAAATAGAAATTTTATCTAAAGTGTTGAAAAATTAATGATTTCTTTTTTTATTAATAAAGGTGAACTTTTGTTAAAAATATTTAAGATAGATTGGGTATTATTTTTTTCTATTATTGTAATAAATTTTTTTGGTTTAGTGACTATGATGTCTTTTGAAAGTGGAGATCAATATTTTGGAAGACAAATAATTTGGATAATGTTTTCCATCATAGTGTTTTTTGTACTCAGTAATATGGATTATAGGTTTCTTAAAAAGACAAGAGTTGTTGTCTTAATATTTGCATTATCTGTTTTTATTCTTTTAGTCTTATCTATAATTGGACATACAGCTAAGGGGGCGCAAAGCTGGTTTAGTATTGGGGGTGTTTCTTTTCAACCTTCTGATCCAATTAAGATAGCAATGATAATATTATTATCAAAATATTTTTCAAGAAGACATGTTGAAATTGCTAATATAAAACACATCTTTGTGTCTGGTTTTTATGCTTTTATAATTTTTACTTTGGTATTTCTACAGCCTGATTTTGGTTCAGCATTGATTATATTTTTAATCTGGTTTGGTATGATACTGGTTTCTGGTATATCTAAAAGACATTTATTACTAGTCTTTATCTTAGGGTCAGTAGTTTTTTCTGGTTTATGGATATATACATTGAAAGATTATCAAAAAAAGAGAATTATAAATTTTATTCATCCATTGGCTGATATAAGAGGTTCTGGTTATAATGCATATCAAGCTACAATTGCTGTTGGATCAGGACAATTATTAGGTAAGGGTATAGGTTATGGTACTCAGTCTAAACTTCAGTTTTTACCAGAATATAAAACAGATTTTATATTTGCTGCTTTCGCTGAAGAGTGGGGTTTTGTTGGGGTGTCTTTATTGTTTTTTGTCTTCGGTATATTTATTTGGAGAATAATCGTGAATGCTTATTATGGTTCAACTAATTTTGAGATGTTATTTGGTTTAGGTCTTGCTGTTATGTTTATTAGCCATTTTATTATTAATGTTGGTATGTGTTTAGGATTAATGCCAGTTACAGGTATAAATTTTCCTTTTATGAGTTATGGTGGAACAAATATTTTATCTTCTTTTATAGGTTTAGCTATCCTTATGGGTATGAGAAAGTATCGACGAGATGTTCATAAGGATGTTATAAAAAATGAGTTTTGTGGGTATTAAAAAAATTCTCAAGAGAGAATTTTTTTAAATTAAGGAATTAGATCGTAACATTTATCATTAGACTCTGATGATAAAATGGTGCAATTTGTAGATCTGCCATAAAAACCAGATTCTCCAGAATAATAGTCTGCATCCGAAGATAAAACCTTATTGTCCGTTCTTTCTAAGAAGATACCCATATGATATGACTGACAAGAAGATCCTATACAATCTAAGCCATTGTATTTTATGTTTGTATTTATTGATTCAATATAATCAGAAAGCGGATTATTTGTAAGTGAGTTGGGGAAGTAACCGTTCTCTGTCACATACATCTGTAGAGCTTTTCTGGTTTCTGCTACTGCTCTTATTTTTTCTGTATCCCTACCTTTTTCTCTTGCGTTTCCTAAGTAAGAAAAACTCATAGAAGACAAAAGACTTATTATTGATACAACAACCAGTAATTCTATTAAAGTAAAACCATATGTTTTTGACATATTTTTTTGAAAAATATTTTTATTTATTCTTATATAAAACAAAGTTTAATCTAATTTAAAGCGAAGAAAATAGCTAAAGTAAAACAAATTATTGTTATAATACTCATTGCTAGTTTGGCTCCCTTATCATCTTTTGCTAATTTCATCTTTATAATTAACTTTGTAAGTCTAGATGTGGGTTCTGAACCAACATCAAAAGATTTATTAAACTCTTTTTCTTCATTAAATTCTAATCCCATATTTGTATTAAGTTACCTGTATAATTGTATCATATATTATAGACTTCAAAAATGTTTTTTATCATTTTTTCTTTTTTAAAATCTCTCTCTATTTTTTTATTTAAATTTGTGGCTAGTATGTTGGCTTTTTCTGGGTTTTTTATTAATATGATAATTTTTTCTTTTATGTCTTCTACATTTTTGGGAATAGTAAGAAACCCTGTTTTATTGTCTTCTATAATTTCTGGTATTCCACCGATATTACTTGCTAATACTGGTATTTTTGCTTTACCTGCTTCTAATAAGACATAAGGAAGAGCCTCTGTAATTGAGGTTAATGTAAATAAATCAAATGCTTTTAAAAAAGAAGATGCGTTCTCTATTTTTCCCAAGAGAATTATTTTATTTGAAGCACCATATTTAATTATATGTTCTTCAAGTTTTTTTCTTTGTTCTCCTTCGCCTATAATTATTAAA
>CAYZNH010000024.1:0-4562 GCA_964479775.1 uncultured Candidatus Saccharibacteria bacterium
TATTATATATTCCAAACCTTTATTTTTGTGTAATTCTGAGATAGTACCAATCCACTTTGTGTTGTTTGAAATTTTATCTATAAGGTTTTGGTTTTTTTGAAATATTTTTATTAAAAGGCTTTCTCGTGCTAAGTTTCTAGATAGAAAATTTATATCTTGTATTCCATTATTAATAACTATTATTTTATTTTTTTTGATTTTTATTTGTCTCCCAACTATATTAGATACCGCTATTGTTTTGTGACTTAAATTAACGGTTAATTTTTGTAATATATAGAATATTTTTTTTTCAAAAATATTTCTATCTTCATTGAAGACCCATCCATGAGCAGTAAAAATTATCTTTTTGATTCCGCATATTCTTCCAGCCAATCCACCCAAGAGCCCAATTTTTGAAGAATTTAAATGTAGTATATCTGGCCTCTCTTTTTTAAAGATTTTTAATAATTCAAGAAATATTTTTATATCTTTAAATATAGATATGTCTCTTTCGCTATTCGTGGTCAGAGTTTTTATACCTATTTCTTCCAATTTTATTTTTAATTCACCGTTTCCTCCTAAGAGTACAAGAAGTTCAATATCTTTCCTTTTTATTAATTCTCTTGAAATATCAAAAACATATTTTTGAGCTCCACCCCAATTTGATTTTGTAATACAGATAAAGACTTTCTTTTTTTTTGGATTCATTATTATATAGAATTATATAAGAAAAAAAAATAATTGCTATTTTATTAAAGACTTTCTTTTTTTATAAAAAGTTGTATAGTATCATAATATAAATTATGTTTGTTTTTAATAAAAAAGAACCAATTTTTTTATTCTTAGGTGATCTTATCGTCTTTTTTCTCTCTCTTTGGTTTTCACTTTTGTTGAGAAATTTTTCAGTTCCAGATATAAAAATATTTTTTGAACATTCGGCACCATTTTCTATAATTTTTTTATTGTGGGTCTTTGTATTTTTTATCTTTGGTTTATATGATAAATACACAACTATTTTAAAAGATAGAATTCCCGCTATATTAATAAATGCACAAGTTACAAATAGTTTTGTTGCTGTTTTGTTTTTCTATTTGATACCTTATTTTGGTATAACACCTAAAACTATTCTTTTTATAGATATTATAGTTTCTATGTTGTCTATATATATATGGAGAATATATGGACAAATATTTTTTTCTGTAAAAAAAAGAGTACCTTCTGTTATTGTTGGTGGTGGGGAAGAAATATATAATCTTGAAAAAGAGGTTAATAACAATCCGAGATCAAACCTTAAATTTGATTTCTTCATAAATTTAGATAAAATTTCTGGTCCTGATTTGGTTAAAGAAATATTGGATTTGGTTTATAAGGAAAAAATCTCTGTTGTTGTTATAGATTTAAAGGATCCAAGAGTAGAAGAAATATTGTCTCATTTATACAATTTAATTTTTTCTGGCGTTAAATTTATTGATATTTATAAAGTTTATGAAGATACTTTTGATAGGATTCCTTTATCTCTTGTAAAATATTCTTGGTTTTTAGAAAACATTTCAATAAAAAATTCTCAAGGTTTTCTTTTCTTTAAAAGATTTTTTGATATTTTTGTTTCTATATTACTTTTTCCAATTTTCTTGATTGTATTTATTGTTGTTTTTGTCTTAATAAAAGTAGATGATGGTGGCAAAATATTTTTTAATCAAGATCGAATTGGTAAAAAAAATAAAATTATAAAAATATATAAATTTAGAACAATGAATAATGAAGAAATTACTAGAGTGGGTAATTTTTTGAGAAAGACAAGAATAGATGAATTACCTCAGATTATAAATGTTTTGTCTGGTCAGTTGTCATTGATTGGTCCAAGACCAGAAAAACCAGATTTAGTTTCACTTTATGAGAAAGAGATATCTTACTATAATATTAGACATTTAGTAAAACCTGGTTTATCTGGTTGGGCTCAGGTATATCAAGATAATCCACCAAAGTTCGGTGTAAATTTTAGTGATACTAAAACTAAATTATCTTATGATTTGTATTATTTAAAGAATAAGTCTATCGTTTTAGATTTTAAAATCGCTTTAAGGACCATAGGATTGATTCTATCTAGAAGTGGTAAATAGTGTTTTAAAAAAGTTGCAAAATAGATAAAAACTATTATACTTCGTTTATTATGATTAAGAGAAGATTTTGGGCAATTATACTTTTGTTGGTATCTTTTGCTATCGGATATTTTGTTTATTCAACAGAGAATCCAACATCAAGGTTTAAATTTAAACTCGGCCTTGATCTTAACGGTGGAACAGAATTAGTTTATAAAGCAGATATTAGTAAAGCATCATCAACTCCAGCAGAGTTAAAAACTTCTATGGAGACACTTAGAGATGTTATAGAAAGAAGGGTTAATATGTTCGGAGTTTCTGAAGCGATTGTTCGTGTAGAAAGAATCGGACTTACTGGATCAGACAATGAACAACAGCTTATAGTTGAATTACCAGGTATTACTGATATAGACAAAGCGGTGGCGATGATTGGAGCAACTCCATCTTTGGATTTTAGACTTGTTGCTAGTGATACAGAAGCTTTATCTAAAGAAATGGAAAAAGCTACAACACCAGAAGAACAACAAAAGATTTCAAATCAAATGTTTGAATATACTGGTTTAACAGGTAGACTTCTTAAAAAATCTAGACTTGATTTTAATCAATCTACAGGTGAAGCTATGGTTTCATTACAGTTTAATGAGGAGGGTGATGTCTTATTTGCAAAGATAACCAAAGAAAATGTCGGTAGAAATCTAGCGATCTTTTTAGATGGTGATATGAAATCAATGCCGGTTATAAAAGAAGAAATTAAAGGTGGAAATGCTGTAATTTCTGGAAGTTTTGTTGGAAGTGCTGGTATAAAAGAAGCTAGAAAACTTGTTGATAATTTAAACTTGGGAGCACTTCCTGTTCCAATAGAATTAATTTCCACTCAAACAGTAGGAGCTTCGTTAGGTAGTGAGGCGGTTGCTGCTTCTGTAAATTCTGGTTTTTGGGCATTTATAATAATTGTTATTTTCTTAATACTCTATTACAGATTACCAGGATTACTTGCATCTATAGCTCTTATTATATATGCGATATTAAACTTGGCACTATTTAAGTTTATTCCAGTTACTTTAACAGCCGCTGGTATCGCTGGTTTTATTCTTTCGGTTGGTATGGCGGTTGATGCGAATATTTTGATTTTTGAAAGAATGAAAGAAGAACTAAAAAGAGGTAGGGAATTAGGCGATGCGGTTTCAGAAGGATTCAATAGGGCGTGGACATCCATTCGTGATAGTAATGTATCAAGTATGATAACTGCGATTATATTGTATATGTTCTCTAGTACATCAGTTGTAAAAGGTTTTGCTTTAGTATTTTTCATTGGTGTTGCTGTTTCTATGTTTACTGCAATCACAGCATCAAGAACTTTGCTTCTTGCAATCAAACATGATAATGCTGGTCGAGTATTGAAATTCTTATTTGGAGGAAAGATTAAATAAATTAAAAATAATATGTTTATAGTTAAATATAGAAAAATATTCTACAGTTTGTCAGTTTTGTTTGTTTTATGTTCTGTGTTGGCGATATCTTTTTGGGGGCTTACTGCCGGTATAGATTTCAAGGGAGGTTCATCAATAGAATTTGTATATCCTGATAATAGACCAAATGTAGATATAATAAAAACAGAATTAGATAAAACAGATTTTAATCCATCTATCATAGGTCTTTATTCAATCGTACCGGTAGGTGAAAATGGTTATATTCTTAAATTAAGAAATATTACAGAGGAAGAAAGGGTTTTTGTTGTTTCTTCAATATTAAAAGATAGATCGGATGTTGAATTTAAGAAAATAAATTCTGTTGGACCAACCCTTGGAACAGAAGCAAAGAATAAATCAATAGTGTCTTTAATTCTAGTGGTTTTGTTTATTGTTTTATATCTTACTTTTGCTTTTAGAAAAGTATCTAAGCCGGTTTCTTCTTGGAAATATGGAGTTATATCAATAGTTGCACTTTGTCATGATGTGATAATACCAACTGGTATTTTTGCAATACTTGGTCACTATTTTAATGGATTCGAAGTTGATACATTATTTGTAACCGCGATACTTGTTATTCTTGGTTTTTCTGTCCATGACACAATCGTGGTTTTTGATAGAATTAGAGAAAATTTAAAGAACAATAAAAATAGTAAAGAAGAAAAAACTTTCGAAGAGATAGTTGGTATAAGTACTAGTCAGACTTTTATAAGATCAATTAATACATCACTTACAACACTTCTTGCTGTTCTTGTTGTATACCTTATTGGTCCGGTTGCTACTAAGAATTTTGCTTTAGTATTGTTGTTTGGTTTGTCTTTCGGAACTTACTCTTCAATATTTATTGCATCAAATCTTTTGGTTACTGTTGAGAGGTGGCAAAATAAGGCTTTAAGTAAGAAGTAAAATTCAGAAAATAATTTAAGATAAAAGTCGTGCCCGTCGGGCACGACTTTTTGTTTATTATAAAAGTATTTTATAATTATTTTATAATAAGATAATTAAAAGTTATAAA
>CAYZNH010000025.1:0-3971 GCA_964479775.1 uncultured Candidatus Saccharibacteria bacterium
CTTTGTCTAAATGTCTAAAACTTGATTCACATCTAGCGATATCTACAAGTATAGGATCTTCTTTAAAATATTCTCTAGCCTTCCTTTCTAATTCCTTGCTTGTAGGTATTTTTGTCGTTGTTTGTTCTATCTTAGCTACGGATACTCCAGGAGCTGTTGTTGTAGAATTATTAGTATCTACATTAGCTGTTGGTGCACCATAGATAGATGTAAGAACAAAAGCCGACGTTGTTATTATTTCTATCATATAAAAACCAGAGATGACTCTGATTCCTATATATACTAGCATACTTGGTTTTAAAAGTCAATAGTTTGACCACCATTTCAATACATTGTCAAATATAAAATATGGCTCTGTTGAGCCATATTTTACTTGATTTTACCCCTATTTTATGGTGTAAAAAATAGAGTGTTTTTTGATGTTTTTACTCCCTAAACTTACCTGTAAAGACTTTTTCTAATATGTCACTATTTTTGAGATTTTCTATTGAGTACATAACCTCTGGTATTAATTTTAGAAAAGAGATAGAATCAAATAAGATTAGTCATAAACAAAAATCAGGTTTTAAAATCCTGATTTAAAGAGGAGGTTTAAGATGATTAAGAAATTTTTTACTTTTTGGACTGTTGTTCTTTTTTTACTTTTGTTTTTTGTTGTTTTTTGCTTTAATACTTTCAAAGACTGGGGATTTTTTGCCCAGTTTTTGAGGGTTGTGATTATATCTTTGTTTATTATAAGAATTATACTTATTGCTCTTGTTATTATGAATTGTAGAAAAGAGTTGGAAAAGAAGAAGGAAGAAAGGTTGGCTGATACAATACTCAGAAGACAAAAGAAATACAAAGAAAAGGAGAAAGAATTAAAGAGGTGTTCTGTTCATTAATTTTTTGTATATTAAAAACCCGAGTGTCATTAGCGACTCGGGTTTTGTTTTTACCAGATAGAGCTTTAGACTCTGTCTGGTAAGCCTTTTTTAATAAAGAAAAATTATTCCTTCTTTTCTTATAAATGACATACAGAATTTTATTTAAGTCCTATACATCCGGAGGCTGGAGTTAATCCCCTAGCCCTTGCTTCTTCTGTTGAATCGAACCAAATTTTGTTTTCTTCTTTTATTCTATTTACTCCAGAGCACCACGAGTAATAATATTTTGTACCAGATTTTGATGCTACTATTATCCCCTTTTTTGTAGCATCTTTTTTATCAGGCTCTTTTGAACTTTCTAATACAGAAGCATACATTGACTCTTGGGTGTTTAATATAGATATAGGTATCTTTTTCTTTTCAAAAGAAGAGAGTTTACCTAACCCAAAAGATGATAAACCAACCAAAAACATTAAAATAATGATGAAAAAATCATTTTTTATTAATAGACCTTTTTCTTTGTTATATATATTATTAATATTTTTTAACAAAAAAGACTTGATTTTTTCTGTAAAATCTTTTATACTGTGCATTACAAGTTAATTGTAACAAATCCCTGTTAAAAAGGATAATTTAAATATAATAATATGGCACATAAAAAAGCAGCCGGTGCGTCAAAAAACGGTAGAGATTCGAATCCAAGATATCTTGGGGTTAAAATCAATGATGGTAAAGTAATCAAAATTGGTCAAATAATTCTAAGACAAAAAGGAAGAAGTACTATCGCTGGTAAGAATGTTGGTGTTGGAAAGGATCATACACTTTTTGCACTTAAAGACGGTAAGGTTAATTTTTCTACAAAAAGAAAAAATAACTTTGATTCAACTATAACCAGAAGAAATATAGTCTCTGTTACTGAATAAATATATACAAATAATAAAACCCCCTTACTGGGGGTTTTATTATTTGTATTATTATATTAATTTTTTATTTTTCTCCAACTATATTTAATATTATTTTATAATCTTTATTATTAAAAGATATTTTTATCTCGTGTTCACCAACTTCTTTTATTGGTTTTTCTAGTTTAAATAAATCTTTATCTAAATTCATTTCTGTTTGTCTTTTAAATTCTTCGATTATTTGATCTATATGGACCCCAGCAAAAAGGTGTCCTTTTTCATTTACTTTACCTTTAATTATTAGTCTTTTGTCTTGTAATTTACTTGTTGCTTCTTCAAAGGTTTTTTTAAAATTCTCTTTTGTTTGTTCTGTTTGTTTTTTCTTTTCTTCAATCATTTTGAGATAGTTTCCAGTTGCGGGCACGGCTGAACCTGATGGTATTAGAGAATTCAAAGCAAAACCATCCGCTACATCTTTAATGTCGTATTTTCTACCTATTTTTTTTATATCTTTTAAAAGTATTACTTTCATATTTTTTTTAAATTAATCTATATAAACATATTAATACAAAAAAGAGATAATGCAAAGGAGGATTTTGGCAAAGCCAAAATCCTCCTTTGATAGCTTTATGTATTTTTATCTTTTTGTCATCTTCAATTATTTAATAATTGAAGTGCTTTGTTCATTTGTGGATCTATACTATTTTTTATATCTTCTTCTGTAAATTTTACTTCATAGTCTGGTGTTAGTCCTCCCTCAGAAATTGAAACACCATTTGGAGTTAGCCATTTTGCTATGGTTACTTTAAGTGATGTATCGGGAGTAACTTTTATTAATTCTTGAACAGATCCTTTTCCAAAAGTTTTTGTACCAACCAGTTTTGCTATTTTATATTCTTGTAATGCTCCAGCAAGAATTTCAGATGCTGATGCAGAGCCTTCATCTACAAGAATTATCATTTTTAGATTATCATTAAAAATATCATACCCCTTACTTCTGTGTATTTTTTCTTCTTTTCCTTCTACAAAATTTTCTTTGACTATTATTTTACCAAGTGGTAAATACCAACTTGCCATACTTACCGCTGCATCAAGATATCCACCAGGGTTACCTCTTAAATCTAGAATTAATTTTTTATTTTTTGAATCTACAAATTCTCTTAGTGCATCTTTAAATTTTTCTGGAGATTTTGCATAAAAATTATAAAGTCTGATTATAAAAATACCATCTTTGTTTTCTGTCTCTATTGTTGGTATGTCTATTATTCCTCTTGTTATTTTTATTTCTACAGGATCTTTTACACCATCCCTTTTAAATTTTATAGTAACGTCTGTACCTGCCTTACCTCTTATTAGTTTTACCGCCTTATCAACAGTCATACCTGAAGCAACTTCGTTGTTTATAAAAAGAACTATATCACCCTTTTTAACTCCAGCTTTATATGCTGGTGTGTCTTTGAGTGGAGATATAACGACAAGGTTATTATTTTTAATAGCAAGCTCCATTCCAACACCTTCAAAATTTCCACTTATATCTGTTTCAAACTCTTTTGATTCTTGTGGTGGCATAAAGACTGTATAAGGGTCACCCAAAGAAGCTGTTAATCCTTGTATTGCACCCCAAATTTTTTCATTATCTTTTATTTCTTTTGCATCTTTTTGGGTATATACAAATTTTTCATTTAATAAATTCCAAACAGCCCAAAAAGTATTCATTTCTTTTGTATCGATTTGGGTTGTAGAAGAGGAGTTTAGACTGTAGAAATAATTATTAGTTGGTTTATTATCTTTATTACCTATACATAAACCCACAGAGAAAGCAGAGAGTATTAATACAAAAGATATTAATACTACTTTATATTTTTTATAATCAAAATTATTCATCACACAATTATCTCAAAATTAACTTTTATGGTCAATTTATTTTACTTGTTACAAAAAAATATTAATTATATAATTATAAGAATATAATATTTAAAATATGATAATTAAAAAAACCAACAAAAACATTACTTGGATTGACGTCCTTAACCCGACAACAGAAGAAATTCGTCATTTAATGGAAGAGTATGATATAAGTCCCAATATCGCTAAAGAATTACAACTACCAACTTATAAAGAAAAAATTATTTTTAATAAAAATTATTTTTATACAGTATTACACTTCCCTGCTTTTAGACATTCACATACAAATGATACTGTT
>CAYZNH010000026.1:0-2271 GCA_964479775.1 uncultured Candidatus Saccharibacteria bacterium
CTGAAAATATTATATATGGAATAATTTTTATATTAATATTTTTTTTCTTAATAAAAGATTCTCAAAAATTTTTACTATATAAACACATGGCAGATTTTCTTATACCAAAACTTATCGGTATTTTATTTATTAATGTAGGGTTATTGTTTTTCTCAAAACTGATGGATTTTTATTTCTCATCTACTTACTATTTTGAAAAAATATCAAAGAATAATTATACAAAAGACGAAGTATATACTTTTTCAGTTGGAAGAATTTTACACAGTGGCAGAAAAACCGACATCCTTCATGGTTTTATAAAATCAAAAATTGGAAAAGAAACATTCTTAAGACTAGGTATAGTACAAACAGAAACAAACGAATTATATAAAATACAAAAGATATTACCAGAAGATGTTATGCCACATCCTAAAAGTGAAATATTGAAAGTTGAAGACATAATTGATTATCTATATAACAACAAACTTGGTTTTACAAAATTTTTAAATTCAAAAGGGATTAATCAAAAAGATTTAAAAGAAGCTGTGTCTTTAGTTATTTATGATATAGAATCAAAAGAATATAATAAACAATGGTGGAGAAAAGAATCCTTATCAAAAATAAAAGGAATTTTTGATGATTGGTCTTTTGGAAAAACATACGTATTAGATAAGTATAGTAGAAATATATTAAAAGATAACGAAGTTAATTCTGAAGCTTTAACAATATCTGGTAGAGAACAAGAAATAATTCAAATAGAAAATGCATTATCAAAATCATCGTCCTCAAACGCAATGCTTGTTGGTAATCCTGGACAAGAGAAAATGCAAACCATCTGGAGTCTATGTAGAAATATAAAGAAAAATAAAATTTCTCAAGCATTAATAGGTAAAAAGGCTATATTATTATTAACAGGTTCTATATCTTATACATGTAAGACTAAAGATAATTTTGAAGATCAGTTAGTTAAAATATTTAATGAAACAATACAAGCAGGAAATATTTTTCTAGTTATAGATGATTTTTATCAACTTATTAATACAGCAAAAAATCTCGGTAGCGATTTTACAAAAATATTTGGCCCATTCTTGGAAAGTTCCAAAATACAAGTTATTGCTCTAGTAAATAATTCTGATTTTCATCAACATATAGAGCAAGACAAAACACTACTTAATACATTCGAAGTTATTTATGTTAAACCACTTTCAAGTGAAGAAATAACAAAAATAGTTTCAGCTTCTGTTATAGAAATAGAAAAAGAACATAATATTTTTTTCACATATCAGGCCATAAGAGAAATATCAGAAGGTTCTTCGTATTATTTTTCAGAAGGTGTGTCTTCAGATAAAGCCAAATCATTATTAAAAGAAATCATTCCTTGGGCAAAAAGAAATAACAAAATAATTATAAATGATAATGATATTATGTTCTTTATAGAACAAAAAACTAATATTCCGACATCTACAAAAATATCAATAAATGAAAAAGATAAATTATTAAATCTTGAAGAATTAATAGGAAAAAGAGTCATAGGACAAGAAGATGCAATAATAGCAATTAGTAATTCATTAAGAAGAGCAAGGACGGGGGTAAGAAACCCAAACAAACCAATTGGAACTTTCTTATTTTTTGGACCAACTGGTGTTGGAAAAACAGAAACCGCAAAAGCTCTAGCTCATGTATTTTTTGATAATGAAAACAATATGATGAGACTAGACATGTCAGAATACCAAAGCGAAGATGCTATAGAAAAACTCATCGGGTCTTTTAAAAATACAAAAGTTGGGATCTTTTCTAGTATGTTAAAGGAAAAACAATACGGAGTAGTATTGTTAGATGAATTTGAAAAAGCAAATAAAGATGTATTAAATTTATTCTTACAAATTTTTGATGAGGGATTCTTTTCTGATATGTCTGGACAAAAAATAAATACAAAAAATATTATTTTTATAGCAACATCAAATGCTGGTGCAGATACAATATTTAATATGGTTAATTCTGGTTTTAATTTAAAAGAAAAGCAAGATGAAATTATCTCAAATATAATTAATCGTGGTTTATTTAAACCAGAACTTATTAACCGTTTTGATGGGGCTATAATTTTCAGACCACTAAGTGATGATGACTTATCAAAGATAGCAGGACTAATGCTCAAAAAGATTTCAGATAGAATATTAGAAAAAGGATTATTTATAGAATACAGTAAAGATGTTATTAATTTTATAATTAAAAACGGAACAAACAAAGCTTTTGGTGCAAGACCTATGAATAGGTTTATACAAGACACTATTG